>NZ_JBISEO010000002.1:0-442478 GCF_044383795.1 Paenibacillus sp. JSM ZJ436 | reverse complement strand
CCTGATCATCATATTCAATGTGCGTGAGTTCCCATGGTTTCTCAAGCGCCATTGCAACTCGAAACATCTCTGCAATCAGGTTATCTTTATTGCTAATTGGAGTCCACATCGTCATGACCACCCTATCAATATTCTTATCAGGCAGTATTGACATAATTTTTAGAAATCAGACTTCAGCCACTTAGTGTAGCGAGGAAGCTATATTTTATCTCTCATGGACATGAATAAGAAGGAGAAGGGCGGAGAAATATACTTTCGGTACACTTGCAACCGCCACGGATATTCGTTAGAATGTTAGTGGGACTGAAAAAGTTTAGCTGGGACATTTTTTGACCACCAGACCAAACTCCAAAGACGAAGTTGCGGGAGTGGAAGGTATGCGTCATTTATTAGAAATACAAGAGCAGCTTCTGCCCGATCTGATGGACACTCTGAAGCGAAGATATACGGTGCTGCGGCAGATTCGCTCTCAAGGCATGGTCGGCCGCCGAACCCTTGCAGCGTCTCTGGCTATGACCGAGCGGGTGCTGCGAGCAGAGACCGATTTCCTGAAGTCCCAGGGACTGCTGGAAATCGAGAGCCTTGGCATGCGCATCAGCCGCAGCGGCGAGTTGCTGCTGGACCAGCTGGAGCCGGCAATGAAGGACCTGTTCGGGCTGGACGATCTTGAAGAGCAGATTCGCGAGGCTTACGGGCTTCGCAAGGTCGTCGTCGTGCCAGGAGACAGCGAGTCCTCGCCGGATGTCAAGCGCGAGCTTGGCCGCGCCGGCGCGAGAGCGCTGCTGCAGGAGGCCCGCATCGGAGATACGATCGCGGTGACCGGCGGCTCCACGCTGGCTGAGGTGGCAGAGCAGATGGGCTCGCCGGCTGGCGGGCCCCTGAAGGGCGCATGGTTCGTGCCAGCGCGGGGCGGTCTCGGCGAGAGCGTGGAGATTCAGGCGAATACGATTGCTTCCAAGATGGCCAAGAAGGTGGGAGCTGAGTACCGCCTGCTGCATGTACCGGATTTACTGAGCGATGATGCGTATCAGTCCCTGGTCCAGGATCCCAATATCCAGGAAATTGTAGATTCCATTCGCAGCTCCCGGATCATTATTCACGGCATCGGGGATGCCATGGAGATGGCGCGCCGGCGCCGGCTGGGGTCCGAGGCGATGGAGGACCTCCGCAAGGAGGGAGCGGTCGCGGAATCCTTCGGCTACTATTTCAGTGAAGAAGGCACCGTTGTGCACCGCATGCTGACGCTGGGCCTCAGGCTGGAGGACATTGTCCGGACGGAGATTATTATCGGAATCGCAGGCGGGGTGAGCAAGGCAAAGGCCATTCACTCCGTGCTGAAGTTCGGACAAGAGGACATTCTGGTTCTCGATGAAGCGGCGGCCGTAGAGCTCTGTGCAAGAATTGCATGCAGGCGCGAGCCGTAGATGTTTGGAATTCACAGAATGTGTTTTTTATGAATGTGTTGTCTCGACGGGCTTTACGGTCTGTCTTGAATAAATAAAACTTTCACTATATGGAGGGAATTACTCATGGTTAAAGTAGGTATTAACGGATTTGGACGTATCGGACGTAACGTGTTCCGCGCAGCGCTGAACAACAACGATGTAGAAATCGTAGCGATCAACGACTTGACAGATGTAAGCACGCTTGCACACCTGTTGAAATACGACACGACGCACGGCAGACTGAACGCGACAGTTGAAGCTAAAGAAGGCGCGCTGATCGTAAACGGCCGCGAAGTAAAGGTATTTGCAGAGCGTAACCCTGAAGCATTGCCTTGGGGCGAGCATGGCGTTGAAATCGTAGTAGAATCCACAGGGATCTTCACAGCGAAGGAGAAAGCAGAAGCTCACCTGAAGGGCGGCGCGAAGAAGGTTATCATCTCCGCTCCGGCAACGAACGAAGACATCACGATCGTTATGGGCGTAAACGAAGACAAGTATGATGCAGCGAACCACAATGTAATCTCCAACGCATCCTGCACAACGAACTGTCTTGCTCCTTTCGCGAAAGTGCTTGACGAGCAGTTCGGTATCGTAAAAGGCATGATGACGACGGTTCATTCTTACACGAATGACCAGCAAGTACTGGATCTGCCGCATAAAGACCTGCGTCGTGCCCGTGCTGCTGCCGAGAACATCATTCCTTCCACAACGGGCGCAGCTAAAGCCGTCAGCCTGGTTCTGCCACAGCTGAAAGGCAAGCTGAACGGTATGGCTATGCGTGTACCTACGAAGAACGTTTCCGTGACAGACCTCGTGGTTGAGCTGTCCAAGAACGTAACGATGGAAGAAGTTAACGGTGCGCTGAAAGCTGCTGCTGAAGGCCCGCTGAAAGGCATCATGAACTTCTCTGAAGAGCCGCTCGTATCCAGCGACTACAACAGTGACCCAGCTTCCTCCACCATCGACTCCCTGTCCACTATGGTTGTTGGTGACAACATGGTTAAAGTCGTTTCCTGGTATGACAACGAGTGGGGCTACTCCAACCGTGTCGTTGACCTGGCTGCTTACATCGCAAGCAAAGGTCTGTAATTATTAGATTGTGCTATAAATCGAAGAGGGGTTCCCTGAGGTGCTCCTCTTTGGTTTGTAATGAAACGTTTTTTATAGAGAAAAAGAGAGCCGCCTGCTGTTGGTGAGGAGAATAGTTTTCTTAGGAGGAACGTGGAGATGAACAAGAAAAGTGTGCGTGATGTAGAAGTAAAAGGCAAAGCGGTATTTGTCCGTGTTGATTTTAATGTGCCGCTCGAAAACGGCAAAATTACCGACGACACCCGGATCCGTGAAACGCTGCCGACCATTAAGTACCTGGTAGAGCAGGGTGCGAAGGTCATTCTGGCGAGCCATATGGGCCGTCCGAAGGGCGAGGTTGTAGAAGAACTCCGCTTGACACCAGCAAGCGAGCGCCTGTCCGAGCTGCTGGGCCAGCCGGTAGCCAAAGCCGATGAGGCTGTAGGTGACGCGGTGAAATCCAAGATCCAGAGCATGCAGGCTGGAGAGGTGCTCGTGCTGGAGAACGTTCGCTTCTACCCGGGCGAAGAGAAGAATGACCCTGAGCTTGCGAAGCAATTCGCAGAGCTGGCAGACCTGTTCGTCAATGATGCGTTCGGTGCGGCTCACCGTGCCCATGCTTCTACAGAAGGCATTGCGCATCATCTTCCGGCCGTATCCGGCCTTCTGATGGAGAAAGAATTGTCCGTGCTCGGCAAGGCGCTGTCTAACCCTGATCGTCCTTTTACAGCGATCGTTGGCGGCTCCAAAGTAAAAGACAAAATCGACGTCATCAACCATCTGCTTACCCTGGCTGACAACATCATCATCGGCGGCGGCTTGACCTACACCTTCCTGAAGGCACAAGGCCATGAAATCGGCCTGTCCCTGTGCGATGATTCCAAGCTGGATACCGCACTCGGCTTCCTGGAGAAGGCGAAGGAGCTGGGCAAGAACTTCTACCTTCCGGTGGACATTGTCGTGGCTGATGACTTCAGCGCAAGTGCGAATACCCAGATCGTAGGCATCGACGGCATTCCTGCCGGCTGGGAAGGCGTGGACATCGGACCGAAGACGCGTGAGCTGTATGCCGATGTGATCAAGAACTCCAAGCTGGTCGTATGGAACGGACCTATGGGCGTGTTCGAAATCGAGCCGTTCTCCTATGGTACACGTCAGGTCGCACAGGCTTGTGCGGAGACGGAAGCGTACACGGTGATCGGCGGTGGCGATTCTGCAGCTGCGGCTGAGAAATTCCAGCTGGCAGACCGGATGGATCATATCTCTACAGGCGGCGGCGCTTCCTTAGAGTTTATGGAAGGCAAGGCGCTTCCTGGTGTTGTAGCCCTGAACGATAAGTAGTATCTTGAGATAGAGTTATTTTGACAGCAGGGGCATGCGGGCGCACAGATGAAGGTCCGGATGCTCCAGCGAATCAAAGGAGTTGAACCGTGTGAGAACACCTATTATTGCCGGCAACTGGAAGATGTTTAAGACGATTCCGGAAGCAGAAGCATTCGTGCAAGAAATCAAGAACAGCGCTGTAGAAGGTGTAGAAAGCGTGATTTGTGCGCCCTTCACTACTCTTCCTGCACTGGTAAAAGCAGCGGAAGGCACGGGCATCAAGATCGGTGCGCAGAACCTGCATTTTGAAGATCAAGGGGCATTCACAGGCGAAATCAGCGGAGGGATGCTGAAGGACCTGGGCGTGGATTATGTCATCATCGGCCATTCCGAGCGCCGCCAGTATTTCAACGAAACCGACGAGAGCGTCAACAAGAAAATGCATGCGGCATTCCGGCACGGACTGCTGCCTATCGTTTGTGTCGGCGAAAGCCTGGAAGAGCGTGAAGCTGGAAAGACGAAGGATGTGTGCAAGGTTCAGACGGAAGCTGCATTTGCAGATGTGACTGCAGAACAAGCAGTGCAGGCTATTATTGCATACGAACCGGTATGGGCCATCGGCACCGGCAAATCCTCCACTTCCCAGGACGCCAATGAAGTTATCTCCTATATCCGTGAGCTGGTACAGGGCATGTACGGGGAGAGCGTGGCTTCCCAGGTACGCATTCAGTACGGCGGCAGCGTGAAGCCGGAGAACGTGGCAGAGTATATGGGACAAAGCGACATCGACGGTGCGTTGGTCGGAGGGGCGAGCCTGCAGCCTGCTTCGTACATCCAGCTCGTTGAGGGGGCGAAGTAAGATGTCTGCATCAAGACCCGTCGCATTAATCATTATGGACGGCTTCGGCCTGCGCAACACGACTACAGGGAATGCCGTCGCCCAGGCGAATAAGCCGAATTATGACCGTTACCTGAAGCAGTATCCTAACACGACGCTCACAGCCTGCGGCGAAGCCGTAGGCTTGCCGGAAGGCCAGATGGGCAACTCCGAGGTAGGTCATCTGAATATCGGTGCCGGCCGGATCGTGTATCAGGATCTGACCCGGATTACGAAGTCGATCCGGGATGGTGAATTTTTCGAGAATGAGACGCTGGTAGGAGCTATTCGCGCTGCCAAGCAGAACAATCGGAAGCTTCATCTGTACGGCCTCGTATCGGACGGCGGCGTACACAGTCATATTGCACATCTGTTCGCGATGCTCGACCTGGCCAAGAAGGAAGAGCTGGACGAGGTTTATATCCATGCCTTTATGGATGGCCGCGATGTGGCACCGGACAGCGGGAAGCAGTTCATTCACGATCTGCTTGCCAAGATTGAAGAGGTCGGCGTGGGCAAAATTGCTACGGTATCGGGGCGTTATTTTGCCATGGACCGTGACAAGCGCTGGGATCGGGTCGAGAAGACCTATCGTGCTATGGTATATGGGGAGGGCCCGAAATATGTGGATCCTCTGCAAGCCATTCATGACTCGTATGAGAAATCGATCTATGACGAGTTCCTTGAGCCGACGGTTATGGTGGACAGCCAGGGCCAGCCGGTAGCTACGGTGGACAGCGGGGATTCGGTCATCTTCCTGAACTTCCGTCCAGACCGGGCGATTCAGCTGTCTCAGGTGTTTACGAACAAGGACTTCCCCGGCTTTGACCGCGGACCGAAGTCCCCGGAAGGGCTGCATTTCGTCTGCCTGACCCTGTTCAGTGAAACGGTAGAGGGCTTTGTTGCCTACAAGCCGAAGAACCTCGACAACACGCTTGGAGAAGTGCTCGTGCAGAACAACAAGAAGCAGCTGCGGATTGCGGAGACGGAGAAGTATCCGCATGTCACCTTTTTCTTCAGCGGCGGCCGGGATGTTGAGCTGCCGGGTGAGACTCGGGTGCTGATCAATTCGCCAAAGGTCGCTACCTATGACCTGCAGCCGGAGATGAGCGCTTACGAGGTCGCCGATGCCTGCGTGAAGGAGATTGAGGCGGATAAGCATGACGCGATCATCCTGAATTTTGCCAACCCTGATATGGTGGGACACTCCGGCATGCTGGAGCCCACGATCAAGGCCGTGGAAACGACGGATGAGTGCGTCGGCAAAGTCGTGGACGCGGTTCTTGCCAAGGGCGGCGTTGTCCTGATTACAGCGGATCACGGTAACGCGGATATGGTATTTGACGAGAACGGACGTCCGTTCACGGCACACACCACGAATCCGGTTCCGTTCATCGTTACCGATGAGAGCATCACGCTTCGGGAAGGCGGCATTCTGGCCGACATCGCTCCAACGATTCTCGATCTGATGAACCTGGAGAAGCCGCAGGAAATGACAGGCACCTCCATGATCGCGGCACGTGGATGAAACAGGCCCCCGGGCTATGGTAAGCTTACACTAACATCAAGATGAAAATATAATATAAAGGAGACTCTACTCATGACCATTATTTCTGACGTATACGCACGCGAAGTCCTGGACTCCCGCGGCAACCCGACTGTAGAGGTTGAAATTTATCTGGAATCCGGCGCCATTGGCCGCGCTATCGTACCATCCGGTGCTTCCACCGGGGTGCACGAGGCGGTTGAGCTTCGTGACGGCGACAACAGCCGCTACCTGGGTAAAGGTGTTCTGCAAGCTGTGAAGAACGTGAACGAAGTGATCGCTCCAGAAGTGATCGGCATGGACGCGCTGGATCAGGTTGGCATCGACAAGCTGATGATCGAGCTCGACGGCACGCCGAACAAAGGCAAGCTGGGCGCGAACGCGATTCTGGCAGTATCCATGGCTGTAGCCCGCGCTGCAGCAGATGCGCTGGATCTCCCATTGTATGCTTACCTGGGCGGCTTCAACGCGAAGCAGCTTCCGGTTCCGATGATGAACATCGTTAACGGCGGTGCTCATGCGGACAACAACGTAGACGTTCAAGAGTTCATGGTTCTGCCTGTCGGCGCTGAATCCTTCAAGGAAGCGCTGCGTATGGGCGCTGAAATCTTCCACAACCTGAAGTCCGTACTGAAAAGTAAAGGCCTCAACACGGCTGTTGGCGACGAGGGCGGCTTCGCACCGAACTTCACGTCCAACGAGGACGCACTGTCTTCCATTATCGAAGCGATCGAGAAAGCCGGCTACAAGCCAGGCGAAGATGTATTGCTCGGTATGGACGTAGCTTCCACAGAATTTTTCAAAGACGGCAAATACGAGCTGGAAGGCGAAGGCAAGTCCTATACGCCTGCAGAGTTCGTAGACCTTCTGGCTTCCTGGGTAGACAAATACCCGATCGTTACGATCGAGGACGGCTGCTCCGAGGACGATTGGGAAGGCTGGAAGCTGCTGACTGAGAAGCTGGGTGACAAAATCCAGCTGGTGGGTGACGATCTGTTCGTAACGAACACCGAGCGTCTGGGCAGAGGCATTCAAGAAGGTATCGGTAACTCCATCCTGATCAAAGTAAACCAAATCGGTACGCTGACGGAAACCTTTGACGCTATCGAAATGGCGAAGCGCGCAGGCTACACAGCTGTAATCTCCCACCGTTCCGGCGAGTCCGAGGACAGCACGATTGCAGACATCGCAGTGGCAACCAATGCGGGTCAGATCAAGACCGGTGCTCCATCCCGTACCGACCGCGTAGCGAAGTACAACCAGCTGCTCCGCATTGAGGACATGCTGGGTGAGCTCGCTCAGTACAACGGCCTGAAGTCGTTCTACAACTTGAAGAAGTAATTGAAGCCAAGCCCGGTTCCCTGCTCTAGCAGGTGAAGCCGGGCTTTTTTTTGTCATGGAGAAGCCTATTTCACGATAACCAAATATAAAAGTATTGACTATATATAAACTCGGATGTATATTCTTACTAGAGACAGCTCTTTTTGCTGTTTCAAATGTAAGCGCTATATAAATATAGTATGAAGTATAGCGCGATGTAATCGGGAAGGGAGAGGATGACACAAGAACGAGAAAGGCCGCAAGCTGCAGGATCAATTTTAGGATGATAGAGGAGGACTATAATGAAAAAGCGTTCATGGTTAAGTAAAGCCTGTCTGGCTGTGGTACTGGTGCTGACCGCGGGAATGACTCCCGCCCCGGCATCTGCAGCGGTGGGAGATCCCGCGACCTTCCAGGGCATCGGCACCACGTCTTACGGCGGCAAGGTGTACTTCGAGAATAAAGTAACGGCGGGAAATAAAAAGCTGGTATCGCCTGGAGAGAGTCTCAGCTCGATTCAAGCCAAGCTGGATGGCGGCGGCATTATCCAGTTCGCTGCAGGAACGTACAATCTGGGTACAATGAAAATTAATAAATCCAACACGAGAATTGAAGTGAACCAGGGAGCCGTCTTCAATATGTCGAGCAATATTTTGTTCGATATTCGCCCGGCAACGGTGGATGCGCCCCGTATTCAGAATATTGAGCTGTCCTCCATCGGCCCGGGCCGCTTCACAATCAATACCAAGGGCAATAAAGGCGGGGACAAGCGTCCCGTGCGCCTCACGAACGTCAAGAACTTCGCGGTCTCGGGCATTCATATTAACGGGAATTATGAAGGCCAGCCGTTCGTCGTGCTTGTACCTTATCAGGATGGCAGTCCCGGCAGGCTGCTGGTGAACGGGGAGCAGATCTATAACCCGATCTTTGGCCTGGTTCCGACGCAAGGCGTGGTACAGGATGTCAGTGCGACTAAGATTCACGGCGGCTATGCTACGGTGCAGCTGTTTGCAGGCGATAATGTTCTGCTCCGCAACATCGACGGAGAGAACGGCGTTACCGTCCGCCTGGAGCCAGGCAGCGGCAAGGACACAGACAATACCAGCATGTCCGGACCGAACCTGGGCGCAATCCGCAATGTTGAGCTGGTCAATGTCCACAACAAGAACGGCTTTGCGGCGGTGTATCTGAAAGCGCATGCGAAGGTAAACCGGGACATTACGCTAACGAATATTACGGCTACAGACAGTGCCTTTGCGATTCATTCCGATGTGTCCGAGTTCCATGCGGATGATAAGGTGACCGTAACCTATAACGGACAAACCTATGATGTTCACCGCGACCGCGGCCGCTTCGAGAATGTGAAGCTGAAGGGCAATATCAAGCTGACGAAGCAAAGCCCGAACAAGCTGGCGTGGTTCGCAATTTCAGACCTGTTCTATATCGACTACAACAAGCGTGAGGGCAATGGAGATTACAGCGACTATGCTGTGTCTATCTGCGGCACGAAGCGGATCACCTCGCCGGTCGTTCCCGTGCTGATGCTGTCCCATGAGTACCGCAGTGATACAACCTTCAGTGTCGAGCGCGGAACCTACACGCTGGACTACAGCAATGCTAACATCCAGTCGGTCGGCTTCAGTCATTCTCTGGCTACAAACGGCGGCGTGCTGTATCGGGAGGATGCCAGAAACAAGAACAATCAGCCTCTGACCGATGCACAGATCAAGGATTACTAGGTTAGATGCAAAAAAGGCAGCGGCCGGGAGAACCGGCTCGCTGCCTCTTTCATTTCTTGAATGAATCAAAAAAATCCGGCCGCCCTCTACTATACTGCAGAGGGCGGCCGCTTTATAATCTGCTAAATCAGTGGCAGCCAGACCGACATATCGCTATGCCCGCGATTGTTCCAGGCGTAGTAAGGGACGAGGCTGATCTGGATGTCTTCGGTCTGTACAGGCGAGAACGGCTTGTACAGTGCATCGCTATGATCCGCAGCGGGAAGCTTCACAGCCGTTCCCTGAAGACGGGCTACACCGCCCAGCAGCTCCCCGTCGTACTGGGCGCTCAGCTGGATCTGATGCGGGATCCGGATTTGATCGATGCCAGTGCCTTCCGGAAGATCAATGCTCTCCAGGCAGTAGACGAAAGGACCGTATGTGAAAGCGACTTGTCCGCGCGCTTCCTCAACCATCGGATTCGCTGCGATCATGCGGATCTGCATAGGCAGGACAAGCTCAATAACGTCGCCTGACTTCCAGGCCTGACGGATCTCGAAATAGCTTCCTGCCGCAACGCCTTCCAGCGCCTTGCCGTTAACCTTCACAGAAGCTTTTTCCGCCCAGGCCGGAATGCGCAGGAAGATGGAGGTTTCCTCACTCAGGCTGCTCTTCACGGTCAACGAGACGGTTTCCTCGGCCGGAAAGGCAGTCTGCACGTCCAGCTCCAATGTTTCTCCGGATTCCAGAACCGTCTTCAGCTCATTGCCGCTGTAGAGATGAACGTACAAGCCTTCACTGGATTGTCCGTAAGCCCATTGATTCAGCTTGGCTACTGTACGCAGCACCTGCGGCGGGCAGCAGTAGCAGGTATGGGTGAACCAGCGCTGCGTCCGGAAATGCTGGGTCTGCAGCGAGGAGTGGTTAAACAGCTTGCCGCCGCGCGTTTCCAGCGGGTTGGTGTAGCAGAAATGATGGCCGTCAATGGACATGGAGCCCAGCAGGTTGTTATATACGACTCTTTCAAAGACATCCATATATTTAGGATTCTGAGTCAGGTCAAACATCCGCATAGACCACATGGCATTCCCGATGTTCGCGCACGTTTCGGTATATGCGGAACGGTTCGGAAGATGATAGTCCGTGCCAAAGGCTTCCCAGATTTTGTCCCCGTTCGGAGAAAGACCATTGTAGATGGAGCCGATGCCGCCGGTGATGTACATTTTTTTGAGGTACATGTTGTCCCAGATCTTCTCCAGCGCGTTCATAATTGCTTCCTCTTGAGTATGAGCATACACATCCGCCGCCCCGGCATACAGATACACCGCAGTTACCGCATGGCCAGTGGCCTCAGACTCTTCACGAAGCGGAGTGCGGTCCTGGTTCTGATCCTCGCCGCCGTAGCCTGCGCCTCTCATAGTCATGAAAATATCAGCCAGCTTCAGGTGCTGCTCATTGCCTGTAATGCGGTACAAATCCACCAGGCCCATAATGTTGGACGGGTTCCAGCCGTAGTGGATCAGATGCTTCGGACAAGGATTGAAGGTATGATTCAAATAGTCCGCCGCTTTGATCGCAACGTTCAGGAAATTGTCCTTGCCGGTCGCTGTGTGGTGTACGCATGCAGCAGTCAGGAGATGACCAAAGTTATAATCCTCGTGAAAAATCCGCTGTCCCCAGCGCTGCTTATGGCTAAGCTGGACGTTGGTGCTGATATAACCGTCATCGTCCTGAGCCTTGGCGATAAAGCCGATATACTTGTCCATCTTCTCATCCAGTTTAGGGTCTTTCGTCAGCGCATAAACATGTGCACACGCTTCCAGGAACTTGTAGCAGTCACCGTCAGACCAGTCCTCACCATAATGTCTGTCGGATTTCAGGCCGGCAGCCACTTCGAAGTTAGGCATATAGGCACCGTTCTCCTTGACCTGGAGCGCCTCCTCCATCGAGTCGATCATTTCGTGGTGCGCAAGTCCAAAGCGGTCCGCCCAGAATCCGGACGTCCAGCGGGCATCTGTCATTTGAAGAGGTTTTACTTTACGAATGTCATGTTTCAAGGGTAGCCCTCCTGTAGAAAAAAGTAATGTTATTACAGCCATTGTAGTCTCATTCCCCTTCCCCCTCCATGCAGTAGAAAGAACAAAAGTAGTACTATTTTTACCTGTTAGGGCTAGAAGCAATGGTTGCGTTTACAATCTCCCGCTATTTAAATATAAATAGGCAATTGACATAAAAATCATATAGATATACATTGGTAAAAAAATAGTACCCTGGAGGTTTCCCATGAACATTACGGATCTGCGCGTGCACATTCTTACATCTCCGCTGGATGAGCCCTTTTACTTCTCGCAAGGCTGGGTGCACCAGCGTTCCTCGGTTATTGTAGAAATTCAGACAGATGAAGGCATTACCGGCTGGGGTGAATGCCTGTGCCATGGGCTGCAGCCGCCGGAAATTGCCGGAGCGTTTATCCGCCATGCGTTTGCTCCGCTGCTGATCGGCAGAAATCCATTCGACTCTGATGTGCTGTGGGAGGAAATGTACAATAAATCAAGACCCTACGGACAGGGCGGGGCGGCTGTGAATGCCATTAGCGGGATTGATATCGCCCTGTGGGACATTAAAGGGAAAGCATGCGGCCAGCCGGTCAGCCGGCTGCTTGGCGGCATGTACCGTCAAGAGGTCATGCCTTATGCGACAGGGTTTTACCGGACCGAGAAGGGGCGTTATCCTGAGGATGGAGTAGAGGAGGCGCTTCGCCATAAAGAGAACGGGCTGCGTGCGATGAAGCTGAAGATCGGCTTCGGCATAGAGGAGGATCTCGCGCTCATTTCTGCCGTGCGGGAAGCCATCGGGCCTGACGTACGGCTGATGGCTGATGCCAACGGAGCGTACAATGCGGGCCTCGCCCGAAGACTGATGCTGGAGTGCCGCGAGCAGAAGCTGTATTTCCTGGAAGAGCTGCTGGCACCGGAGGATCAGGAGGGATATCTGTCCATTCGCCACCTCACCGGCACCCTGATCGCCGCCGGCGAGAATCTGTTCGGCAAAACGGGCTACCGGAGCTGGATTTCGCAAGGAGCGCTGGATATTTTGCAGCCGGATCTGTGCTCGGCCGGAGGGTTTACCGAGTGCCGCAAAATTGCAGCCATGGCGCAGGCGTGGAATACGATGGTCATCCCGCACGTCTGGGGCTCCGGCATTGGCCTTGCGGCCTCGCTGCAGTTCATCGCTACCCTGGCTCCGGCCCCTCTCGCACTGGCTCCGGAGGAGCCCATGCTGGAGTACGACCAGTCCTCCCATCCGTTCCGGGCCGCGCTGATCCATAATGCCATCACCCTGCAGAACGGGATGGTTGCCATTCCAACGGCACCGGGCCTTGGTGTTGAGATTAACCGAGATATTATTGAGCAGTACGGCACCACGATATAAACAAGCCCTGCACATACAACAAACAGTCCCGGCACCATATGGTGCCGGGACTATTGTCATCTGCTGGCCAATGCGCCAGGACGCGTCAAGCTGTTAAGCCTTCCGTGAAGCATCGTAGCCCAGCAGCTCGGAAATGTGCCGGGCCTGCTCCAGCAGCTTCTTGTTATAGCGGTTCATATGATCCTTGGACATCCGGAAGATCGGGCCGGAAATACCGATCGCGCCCTCGATCTCGCCGACAGCGTTAAAGATCGGCGCTCCGAGGCAGCGCAGCCCTTCGCAGGATTCCTCCATGTCGGTCGCATAGCCGGTCTCGCGGATCTGCTCCAGCTGCTCCTTCAGCCTGGAAGGATGTGCAATCGAGGAGGAGGTAACGGGCGTCAGCTCGTTATGCTCCAGGTATTGCTCCAGCACGCTGGGCGGGCTGAAGGCGAGCAGGCATTTGCCCATCGCCGAGGTGTGGGAAGGGTACTCCAGGCCCACCGTGGACAGAAACTTGATCGGCTCCAGGCTCTCCAGCTGATCCACCACGAGCGTCCGGCCGAGGGAGCCCAGCTTGGTGAGCAGGGTGGTTTCCCGGGTGTAGTCGCGCAGGAGCAGCATGGACGCTTCCGCAATATTCTTCAGCGCAATCCGGTTACCGATGGAGCTGCCGAGATAATACAGCTTGCCGGTCAGCTGGTACGAGCTGTCCAACGGGTTTTTTTGAATAAACTTCTTGTCCTCCAGCTCCTTCATAATCCGAAAGACCGAGTTGGACGAAATGCTCAGCCGCTGACTCAATTCAGTGACTGAGAAATACTTGTTCTCTTTTGCCATTAACTCCAAAATGTCCAGCATCTTCTCCGCAGCGGGAGCTTTATACTTCTTGGTCGTTGTCATGATTGAAGAGCCGCCTCCGACTTCCTGTTCTTTCGTTACTCATACTAGGGATTATACCATAAATGAAGCCCAATCATTGTAGAAAACGCATTCATTGCGTGAACTATATATAAAAACTACCTCAATATTTAAAGTTAAGCATTGACAGCTGAAAACGCTGTCGTTATCATTTAAATATAGAATACAAATTTAAAAATGGAGTTGGAGGCAATGTACAGTCATTATATTGGTGGAATTGCCGTAGAGGGTCTGGGCGATGTGATGTCGGTCCACAATCCTGCGACAGAGGAGCTGGCCGGAGAACTGCGCATGGCCACAGAAGCTCAAGCCGAAGCTGCATTAAAGAGCGCCGAGAAGGCATTCCCGGCATGGTCCAAAACTCCGCTGCTGCAGCGTGGAGAGTGGATGGAGCGTCTGGCACAAGCGATTGAGGAGAAGCGGGAGCAGATCCTGGATGTGCTGATGAGCGAGACCGGCAAGCCGCTGGCTCAAGCGGAAGAGGATTTCGACATGCTGCCCCGCTGCCTGCGTTACTATTATGAGGAAGCCAAACGCCTGCATGGACGAATTATTGAAGACGAAGACAATTCATATATGAATCTGATCAAAAGACAGCCGGTCGGCGTCGTTGTCGGCTATCTGGCCTGGAACTTTCCGATGCTGAACCTTGCCTACAAGCTCGGTCCGGTGCTAGCCTCGGGCTGCACCTGCGTGCTGAAGCCGTCGCCGTTAACACCGCTCTCGACACTAATGATCGGTGCAATCGCTGAAGAAATCGGATTCCCGGCAGGTGTCATCAATGTCATTACCGGGGACACGCTGAAGCTCGCGGCCGTGATGAATCAGAGCACGATTCCGCGGATGATCACGTTGATCGGCTCAACCGCGGCCGGCAAAGCGATCATCGGGCAATCCAATACGTCGATCAAGCGCTATTCGCTGGAGCTGGGAGGCAATGCGCCGGCCATCGTGCTTGCGGATGCTGATCTGGAGCAGGCTGCGAGCCAGCTGGTATCCCTGAAGTTCGGGAACGCCGGTCAGATCTGTGTCTCACCGAACCGCGTCTTTGTTCACGAATCCGTGCAGGAGGCTTTCAAAGCAAAGGTTGTAGAGAAGACGAAGCAGATCACTCTGGGCTGGGGACGGGAGTCCGGCGCTGGTATGGGCCCAATGATTACAGATGGGCACCGGAGCCGGGTACAGAAGCTGATTGCTTCTGCATTAGCGGCAGGAGCGGCCATTGAAGCTGGCGGCAGCGTACCTGCAGACAAGAGCAAAGGCTACTATCTGGAGCCGACAGTCATCAGCGGCGTGCGCCCGGATATGGATATTTTCAAGGAAGAGATCTTCGGTCCGGTGCTGTCGCTGATGACGTTCCGGGAGGTTGAGGAGGTCGTCAAGGAAGCGAACAGCACGGAGTTCGGCCTTGCTTCCTATGTGTTCGGCACGAATCTGCAGCATATTCTGTACATTTCGGAGTCGCTGGAGGCCGGAACGGTATGTGTCAACGGTCCGCACTACACTGTAGCACTTCCGCATGGCGGCATGAAGGAGAGCGGCGTCGGTAAAGACTGCTCCACTTACAGCCTGGAGGAGTACTACTACATCAAGCGTATTTCTATTCGTAAATAGGATTCAACCATAAGGGATCCCATCAAGCGGGGGCGGGCTGAGACACATCTGCCCGTCCCTTGCTGTTTATTTAGGGATTTAGGGGGAAGCAATGTGAAGCTGTTAGTCATTGACTGTGGGACGACCAACTGCCGGATGAGGCTGCTGGATCACCATACACTGGTTGCAAGCATAAAGAAGCCGGCCGGGGCCAAGGATGTGGCGATTGCCGGCAGCAGCGAGCCGTTAAAGGCTGCATTGAAAGAAAGCTATACTGAGCTGTGCGCGCTCCATCCTGAGCTTATGTCACAGGTGGAGGCGGTGGTTGCCTCCGGCATGATCACGTCGAACGCCGGGCTGCATGAAGTGGCTCATGTGCCGGGGCCGGTGGATGGCAGAGCTGTAGCAGCACGGATGGAGCAGCAGCTGTTCGCTGATGTTATTCCCCACCCGATCCTGTTCGTACCGGGCATTAAATTCATTCGGGAGCCGGAAGAGGAATGTGATATGATGCGGGGAGAAGAGACGGAGCTATGCGGATATTTGAGTCGCTATGCAGCACAGGATCACGATGTATCCTTCCTGGCAGAGAGAGACAAGGAGCATCCGATCCGCCGTGACGACGGCCAGCTCGTGATGCATTACGGCTCTCACCATAAATGGATGAAGGTGCGCGGATCATCCATCGAGGGCTGCCTGACCTCTGTGTCCGGGGAGCTTCTGATGGCCGTGTCCCAGCATACCATCCTGAAGGACAGCGTGCTTTCGCTGGACGAGGTGGTGCCGGAGCTTCCCTGGGTACAGAAGGGGCTTCAGGCAGCCCGGACATATGGCACGGGTCATGCGCTCTTCTCGGTACGGACCCTGCGGCTGTTATCCGGCCACAGCAAGGGGGCAGTAAGCAGCTTCTTGCTGGGCGTGGTGATCGCCATGGATCTGGCCATGCTTACTCCGTACCTGCTGGAAGGCGTGGAGCGGATTGTGCTCTATGGTAAACCGCTGTATCCGTCGCTCACAGCCCCGATTCTCGCTGAAGCCTATCCCGGACTGCAGATTGAAGTCATTTCCGAGGAGGAGTCCGACTTGCTGAGCGTGTACGGAGCTGCTGCGCTGTATCAATATTACATGGGAGGTTTGACGTCATGACAAAGACTGTACAGGAAAATATCGAGCAGCATCAAATCATTGCTATTTTAAGGAATGTTCCCCCGGACCGCTTGAACAAGGTGATGGAGGCCCTGTACGCCGGCGGAGTACGCCTGGCTGAAATTACGCTGAATTCGGAGGGTGCGCTGTCTGGCATTGCCGAGATGAGAGCAGCCTTCGAGGGACGCATGCGAATTGGAGCCGGCACGGTCATGAACGCTCAGGATGCCAAGGAGGCCATGGCGGCGGGAGCAGAGTTCCTGATCTCCCCTCACGTCAGCGAGGCGGTGATTGAGAGCGCTCTTGCGCGCGAGGTGCTGCCGCTTCCCGGTGCCATGACACCGACAGAGGTCGTGCGGGCGATGGAAGCGGGTGCCAGGTACGTGAAACTGTTCCCGTGCTCTTCCTTCGGACCCAGCTATGTGAAGGAAATCCTGGCTCCGTTAAATCAGGCGAAGATTATTGCCGTCGGCGGTGTGAATGCGCAGAATGCCCGGGAGTATATTGGAAATGGCGCAGTCGGTGTCGGCCTGGGCAGCAGCCTGGTTACGATGAAGGAAATTCATGCCGGTGATTATGGAAGCATTGAGTCCAATACTGCCAAGATGGTGCAAAGCCTCTCCGGTAATTAAGTCGGGCCCGGCGCGGCTTCAAGGTAAGGAGAAGGAGGTGAGTGCCGGTGATAAACGGCGTTCAATTCAATCTGGATGCTCTTCCCGACGTACAAAATATGGGGCTGTTTCGCACTCAGGACGTCTGGGCCCATATGGACCGGATCGTAGACAGTGATGTGCTCATTTTCGTCAGAAAAGGGCTCGTCCATATTATTGAGGCCGACGAAGAGTACTACATCGGCCCCGGACAGGTGTTCTTCATGAAGCACGGTGTCCGGCATTACGGCCATAAGAAAACCCAGGCGGGCTCGGAGTGGAACTGGATTACGTTCACGCCGGCGCAAGCCGTTACCCCGGGCTCGGTAGAAATGAAATGGCTGGAGGTGGAGGATTACCAGCGCACCTCGGTCCGGCTGACCAAGCTGCTGGACCACTATATCAGCGGCTCGGATTATGATGACCTCAAGCTGAAGGTCGGCACGCTGGATTTGCTGCTGGATCTGTACCGGGAAATGAACCGGAGGAAGAGCGGCAATCAGAAGCTGGTCACCGACGTAAAAAAGTTCGTCCACAGCCATATTCACGAGGAAATCCGCTCGACGGACTTAACCCAGTCGCTCTCGATGAATTACTCCTATATCAGCCGGGTGTTCTCGAAGACGGCGGGTCTGTCCATCCAGCGGTACATCATGGAGCAGAAGATCAAGGAAGCGATCCGCTTGTTCAGCGAAAGCTCCATGAACATCTCGCAGATTAGCGAGAAGCTGGGCTACTCGAATCCGTACTATTTCACGCGTGTATTCAAGCAGGTCACGGGCACCAATCCCACTTCCTTTTTGAAAAAAGGATATTACGATTACACCTCCAGCGGCGATTTCACCGGATCGGGCGTCAAGGAGCGGGGAGGCGAACAGGCTTGAGACCTAATATTTTGTTCATCATGACCGATGAGCAGCGGTTCGACACACTGGGCACCGTCAATTCTGCGGTAAGAACCCCGCACCTGGATCAGCTGGCACGAGAAGGAATCTCCTTCACGCGGGCCTATACGACGAATCCGTCCTGTGTGCCGGCAAGAGCGGCTATTATAACCGGGCGTTATCCCAGCAAGTGCGGTGCTCCAACCTATATCACCCATCTCCCCCCTCATGAGGTGACCTTTACATCTCTGCTGCAGCAGCAAGGCTACTATACCGCGGTTCTGGGCAAGCAGCATTTTGGGGATTCGCTCATTGATCGGGGCTATGATCATGCCGATATTATCGACCTGCACGGGCCGGGGGATTGGGACATCGAGGGAGAGTCGGAGACCTCATACATGAAGTTTCTGAAAGCTGCGGGCTTCACCAGAACCTCACAGCTCAGCGAGCGGGTGAACCGCTACAGCCAGCGCTGGATTACGGAGGCCAGGTACCATATTGACGATTATATCGGCGAGCTGTGCAAGTCCTGGCTAAGGCACCAGCGGCCTAAGGGACAGC
The DNA here is from genome assembly GCF_044383795.1 of Paenibacillus sp. JSM ZJ436. Lineage (NCBI taxonomy): Bacteria > Bacillati > Bacillota > Bacilli > Caryophanales > Paenibacillaceae > Paenibacillus > Paenibacillus sp. JSM ZJ436. The sequence continues at coordinate 424,015 of NZ_JBISEO010000002.1, read as the reverse complement.
CCTGGTATTGCTGCCTGTCCTTCCCCGGTCCGCATATGCCTTTTGACGGGGCGGGACTGCCGCAGGAGACAGGCTACCGGCTGGAGGACATCGACCTGCCGCTGACCGAAGAGAGCGATCTGGACAGCAAGCCGCCGCACTTTAGGCAGCAGCTCGTCACGGGGCAGGGAAATCCCGGCGGGGCTATGGCAAACGGGATGACGAAGCAGGAGCTGAGAGAGACGAGGCTCTCCTATTATGCCAACATGAGTCTTATTGACCAAAAGATCGGCGAGGTGATCACCGAGCTGAAGGCCGCCGGCGAATATGACAACACCCTGATTCTGTTTACATCCGATCACGGGGAATATATGGGCGATTTCGGGATGATGGGCAAGGGCCAGTACCTGTCCGAGGTGCTGATGCGCGTTCCGTTTCTCATCAAGCCACCGGTTTCCGGATTTACGGGCAGAACCGAGGAGGCCTTCGTCTCCAATCTCGATATTGCAGCGACCTGCCTGAGCGCCGCAGGCGCACAGGTGCCCGGCAATATGGACAGTGTAGACCTCAGCCCGTTCTGGAAGCCGGGTGCTGAAAAGCCGGTCAAGGACACCGTGTACCTGGAAGCCGGAGATTTGCGCGCGGTACGGAATGAGTCATGGAAGCTGGTCTATTACCGGGGACGTCCGTACGGCGAGCTGTATCACCTCAAGGAGGACCCTTGGGAACGGCATAATCTGTGGGAGAATGCGAGCGCCTCTGGCGTGAAGGAGCAGCTGAAGTCCTTGCTGATGGATGAGCTGCTGGCACTTGGAGAGCGCTCTCATATGCCCTGGAATGACAAAGCTCCACAAATATAGCAGAAGGAGAGTCAACCTGATATGTCCATCAAAAAAAGACCGAATATTTTATTTCTAATGACTGACCAGCAGCGCAATGATACCTTTTCCTGCATTAATCCCGAGGTGCATACGCCCCATCTGGATAACCTGATTCAGGATAGCGTGTTCTTTAGTAACGCCCGCTGTGCCAACCCGTCCTGTGTGCCCTCCAGGGCTGCGATTATGACCGGGAAATTCCCGTCGGAATGTCAGTGCCCTTCTTATATCACCCAGCTGCCGGCAGAGGAGACGACCTTTATGACACGGCTGCAGGAGGCGGGCTATCATACGGCGGTGGTCGGCAAGCAGCATTTTGCAGGCTCCGAGATCCGGCGGGGCTTTGATGATGAGATGATCATTGATGGCCACGGCGCGTTCGCCGAGAATCAGTATATTCAGCCGTACCTGGATTTCCTTGAGCAAAACGGCATTGACCGCAAATCGGTGTACACGCGGGAATTCATCAGCGGCGGCCGGTGGAACGTGGATACGAAGTATCATCTGGATGATTTTTTAGGAGAGCTGGGCAAGACCTGGCTGGGAAAAAAGCTTCAAGAAAAGCCAGACGCAGACGCCAAGCCGTGGTTCTTCACGCTGTCCTTCTCCGGCCCGCATCATCCTTACGATCTGGAAGGCACAGAGTATGCGGATCGGTATGAGCTGGATGGCCTTTCGTCTCCGGAGACGACCTATGAGCAGCTGGACCAGAAGCCGCCTCAATTCAAGGGCATGGATTCCTATGCCCAAATATATCTGAAGGACTTCACCGAAGAACAGTTCAAGAAAACGAAGCGCTCCTACTACGCGAACATTACGTTGATGGATCAGAAGATCGGCGAAGTGATCCAAATGCTGAAGGATCATGATATGTACGAGGATACGCTCATTATTTATACCTCGGATCACGGCGATTTTATGGGCGACTTCGGCATGGTGGAGAAGCTGCAATGCCTGAGTGACAGCCTGATGCGAGTTCCCTTGTTCGTGAAGCCGCCGATCAAGGGCTTCAAAGGCATGGAAATTGCGGATGAGGTGCTGAATATCGACATTGCAGCCACTTGCCTGGAAGCTGCTGAAGCCCAGGTGCCACAGGAGCTGTCTGGCTTCTCGTACAACGGCTACTGGGATCATGCCAAGGAGATCAAGGTCAGAGATGCGGTCTATATGGAAGCCGGTGCAATCAAGGGCTGCATCTATAACGGCATTAAGACCGTGCACTATATGGACCGGGATTACGGCGAGCTGTACGATCTGAAGCAGGATCCGAAGGAGACTACCAATCTGTGGGATGATCCGAGCTATCAGCAGCATAAGCTCGAAGGCACCCGCATCATCCTCAACCACATGTACCGGGCGATTCCGAAATGGAACATTCCGTGGAATATCGGAACACCGGAGATTTAACCCTGTACCATTTTATCCGCGGGCAGCCGTTCCGCTGCCGGTTCTATAGCCGCTCTCCCGAGGAAGGGGGGGGCGGCTTTTTTGGGCTTGCGATTCATTGGGAGTTCAGGTGCAGGGCAGGCGCTTTCGACTCAGGGCTGCTAATCCGGTTCGCCGGAGCGGGTGCCCCGCTTCCGGTACTCCGTCGGCGCCTCGCCGAAGTAGGAGGTGAAGGCGCGTGTAAACATGAACAGGTCGGGATAGCCCACGGTCAGGGCAATTTCCTGGATGGGCAGGCCTGGGCTCTCCAGCAGCTCCAGCGCTTTCTTCATGCGGATGGAGGTCAGGTACTGCTTGGGCGACTGACCGAAATGCTTGCGGAAGGCAGCGGAAAAATACGACCGGTGCACTCCCGCCTCTACAGCGAGCGCCTCGACGCGCAGCGGCTCGGAATAATGCAGCTGCATGTAGAGCGCGCAGTATTCCAGCCATGCGGAAGGCTCGCGTCCGGCTCCGCTCTCCTGGGTGGTTTGCAGCAGCTGCAGCAGCTCGTACAGCAGGCTCTGCTGCTGCAGCGGCGAGTCTTTGCCGATGGTGTGATGAATGCGCTCATGCAGCAGCTTCATCTGCTGGCCCCAGGGCTGCACGGCGAAGGGCTTGTGCTCTTGAATGCCGAGCATGGAAAGGGCAGGGCGTACCAGGAAGCCGTCGAGTAAGAGCCAGCATAGCTCCAGCGGCTTTTCGGAGGCTTTTTTATAGCGGTAGGTGATGTCCGGGAACAAGCAGAACATCGTGCCGGCTTCCAGAAGGTAGGTGGAATTCTCGTCCTGCAGCTCCAGGGTGCCTTTAATGACAAAATGCAAACTGTAGTGAATCAATTTCCGCGGTCCGATCTCGTAATGAGGCTTGGTCCGGCTCATGCCGGAGCGCAGCAGACACAGGCCGCTCCGCTGCTGGAACTCGCTGGGCACCTGCAGCCGGACGTCGGCATACTCCTGCGGATTCTCCTCCAGCTTCATATGCTCTTCTCCCCTTTGGCTTACAGCTAACATTTTGTACATTATTATAACATTTTGGCATGTATTAAAGGGAGAGTTGGCTATACGATCATGGATAAGAACAAGAAATGTAAGGAGTGAAATCATGAAGAAGCCCAACATTTTGCTAATCACGAGTGACCAGCAGCACTGGAATACGATCGGAGCTTTTCAACCGGAGCTGTCCACCCCGAATCTGGACCGGCTCGTGCGGGAGGGTACTACCTTTCAGCGTGCCTATTGTCCCAACCCGACCTGCACCCCGACACGCGCATCGATCATCACAGGCCAGTACCCGAGCCAGCATGGGGCCTGGACGCTCGGGACCAAGCTTATGGAGGACCGGGAGGTCGTCGGTGACTCCTTCCAGAGCGCGGGCTATCAGACTGCACTGATTGGAAAGGCTCACTTTCAGCCGCTGCGCAGCACGGAGGAGTATCCATCGCTGGAGTCGTATCCGCTGCTGCAGGACCTGGAGTTCTGGCGGCAGTTTAACGAGAATTTCTACGGCTTTAACCACGTGGAGCTGGCCCGGAACCATACGAATGAGGCGCACGTTGGACAGCACTATGCCATCTGGCTGGAGGAGAAGGGCTGCACCCATTGGAGAGATTATTTCATGGCGCCTACCGGCACCATGGATCCCAAGAAGCAGCACACCTGGGACATTCCGGAGGAATACCACTATAACACCTGGATTGCCGAGCGAACTGAGGCACAGCTGCAGCGCTACCAGCAGGAGGACGAGAGTTTTTTCCTCTGGGCGAGCTTCTTTGATCCGCATCCGCCATATCTGGTGCCAGCGCCGTGGGATAAGATGTATGATCCCAATGAGCTGAGCATTCCGGCTGTTGTGCCGGGAGAGCATGACCGCAATCCGCCGCATTTTGGCCAAACCCAGCAGGCCTCTCCGGATTTCTCCTCCTTGCGCGAGAGCGGCCAGTCCATTCATGGATACCACTCCCATCTGCTGCCGGAGGAGGAACGCAAGCAGCTGGTAGCGACCTACTATGGCATGGTCAGTATGATGGATAAATACATTGGCCGCATTCTGGATTCTCTGGATGAGCTGGGATTGGCGGACAATACGATCATCGTCTTCACCTCAGATCACGGACATTTCTTCGGCCAGCACGGTCTTCAGGCCAAGGGCGGCTTCATGTATGAGGATCTGATCAAGGTGCCGTTCATTGTCCGGTACCCGGGACAGGTGGAAGCGGATCTGCAGAGCGATGCGATGGTATCGCTGGTGGATCTGGCGCCGACCCTGTTGTCCCTTGCCGGCCTCAAGATTCCCCCTCAGATGACGGGTGTGGATCAATCCGAGGTGTGGCTGGGACGCAAGAGCCGTGCCCGGGATCACATTTTGTGCGAGTTCCGGCATGAGCCGACGACGATCCATCAAAAATCCTATGTCAATGACCGCTATAAGCTGACAGTGTATTATAACCAGACCTATGGCGAGCTGTTCGATCTGCAGCAGGACCCGCAGGAGCTGAACAATGTATGGGACGATCCGGACAGTCAGCAGCTGAAAAGCGAGCTGCTGCTCAAATATGCATGGGCGGAGCTGGGCATTGAACCGATGCCGATGCCGCGGATTTTTGGAGCGTAACCGTGAGGGAGGAGACCGCCATGACCGATGAAGCCAGACAGGGTAGACAGGGAAGGCAGATCATCCCGCTGAAGGAAGGCTGGAAATTTACGCGCCATGCGCTGGAGGAGGCCGATCCGCTGCGGGGATACCAGGTTCACCTGGATGACAGCTACTGGGAGACGGTCCGGGTACCGCATGACTGGGCCATTGCAGGACCCTTTCACGAGGATCATGATGTCCATGTCAATTCCGTGATGGAGGATGGCATTAAAGACCACATTACGCATGTCGGCCGGACCGGGGCGCTTCCGATCGTCGGGATGGGCTGGTACCGCCAGCATCTAAAGATCCCGAAGATGTGGGAAGGCCGGCGGATTACGGTGGAGTTCGACGGGGTGATGTCCAACAGCACCGTGTATATGAACGGAGTATCCTGCGGGTCCTGGCCCTACGGCTATACATCCTTCGTCTTCGATCTCACCGACCATGTAATCTATGGTGAAGATAATGTGCTGGCGGTGCAGGTCTGCTCACTGCCCAGCGCATCCCGCTGGTACCCCGGAGCCGGCATTTACCGGCAGGTCAGGCTGGTCATCAAGGAATCCTTGCATGTCAATCCTTGGGGTACCTATATTACGACGCCTGAGGTAACAGAGCAGGGCGCAGCCATTAACATCCGTACGAGCGTAAGTAGCACCGGCGCTCAGCCGGCTCTGGCCCAGCTGGTCACGCAGCTGCTTGATCCGAGCGGCCATATGTGCGCTGAAGACACTATTTTTGAGCAGATCAGCGGCCAGGCGGAGCTTGAGCAGCATCTTTATGTTGAGCATCCGGAGCTGTGGTGCACGGAGCACCCCCGGCTCTATCGGGCGGTTTCTATGCTGCTGCTGAACGGGGAGGAGGTGGATCGGTACGAGACGCCTTTTGGCATAAGGAGTATTTCCTTTGACGCGCAGGAAGGGTTTCAGCTGAACGGGAAGCGGCTCAAGCTGAAAGGGGTCTGCCTGCATCATGACCTGGGTCCACTGGGAGCGGCTGTTCACGTAAGAGCCATGGAGCGGCAGCTGGAGCTGATGCAGGCCATGGGCTGCAACGCCATTCGGATGAGCCACAACCCGCCGGCGCCGGAGCTTCTCGATTTATGCGATGAGATGGGGCTGCTGGTCATTGATGAGGCTTTCGACGAATGGGGTGAAGGGAAGGTGCAGAACGGATATCACCGGCTGTTCCAGGAATGGGCGGAAAAAGATTTACGGGCTATGATCACCCGCGACCGCAACCATCCCTCCATTATCATGTGGAGCATCGGGAACGAGATGCGCGAGCAGCGGCTGGAGAGCGGGGCGTCCACGACAGCTTTTCTCACCGCCATTGCCCATGATGCAGACCCGACCCGTCCTGTGACCGCAGGCTTCAGCATGTCCGATGATGCCATTGCGAACGGCCTGGCGGCCGCTGTCGACATCCCGGGCTGGAATTACAAGCCGCACCGGTATGAGGAATATCATCGACAGCATCCGGACTGGATCATGTACGGCAGCGAGACGGCTTCAACGGTAAGCTCCCGGGGTGTGTATCACCTGCCTGCCGTCAAAGAGATCCCCATGGAGCCGAAGCGGGATCTGCAGGCCAGCTCCTATGATCTGAGTGCTCCGCCTTGGGGGACGACACCGGATCAGGAGTTTATGGCCCAGGACGATCTGCCGTATATGCTGGGCGAATTCGTCTGGACCGGGTTCGATTATCTGGGCGAGCCGACGCCTTACCGGACAGAGTGGCCGAGCCGCAGCTCGTATTTTGGCATTGTGGACTTATGCGGGTTTCCCAAGGATCGGTATTATCTGTACCAGAGCCAGTGGAGCACGAAGCCGGTGCTGCATCTGCTGCCGCATTGGAATTGGGAAGGGGAGGAAGGCAGACCGATTCCTGTGTTCTGCTACACGACTTATCCGGCTGCCGAGCTGTTCCTGAACGGACAATCCCTCGGCATCCGGCACAAATCCCCGGTTTCGCTGCCGGAGCGCTACCGTCTGCGCTGGGATGCGGTACCTTATGAGCCCGGGGTGCTGTCGGTCATCGCGTATGATAAAGACGGATCACAGGTCATGACACATGAGGTCCATACTGCCGGAGCGCCAGCCCGCGTTCTGCTGGAGGCGGACCGGACTGTCATTCAGGCGGATGGAGAGGACCTGTCCTTTATTACAGTGAGCATTGTAGATGAACAGGGAAGACTCTGTCCCCATGCCGATCACAACGTATCCTTCCTGCTGCAGGGACCGGGTGAAATTGCAGCCGTAGATAACGGCGACCCCACCAGCATCATTCCCTTCAGTGCCCGTGACATGCAGGCGTTCCACGGCAAATGCCTGGTTATTGTGCGGTCCAGGGCGGGGGAGGGAGGGAACGCAGTGCTCCTAGCCGAGGTGCCGTCGCTCCAGTCCGGAAGACTGGAGATCGCTTGCCATATCTGACGGCCGCGGCGGATAGTCAGCAGTCAGGCTGACAAGCCACCCTATGAAGTTCCAATTCCAATATCTAGGCTTTGAATGTGATCGTCGCTTGGATTGTAGAAAGTTTTATAGAGTTAGCACGTAGATGACCTCTGTTTTCTTTAGAGGTCATCTTTTTTTAATTTGATACCGTCTCATTTAAAAAGCGCCGGAATCCGAGTAAATTATCAGGATTCCGGCGCTTTTGATCTGTACGCTACCCGGATGCTGACATCCGGGTAGCGAACAATGCTTTTTAGGATTCTACGGAGATTTCTCTCTTCTGTCTGGCGCACTGGGTCAGTCCCTGGTCTGCCTTCAAGGCATCCGACACTTTGGTCCAGTTGTTCGCTTGATCCAGAATAAATTTGTACAGGGTTTTCATATTCGCCTGCTTCAGTCCCCGGTAATCGGCCAGCGGGCCTAGCCCTGCCTTCCACTCTGTCAGCTTGGACAGAAGCTGGGCTTGCTGCTGTGCGTAAGCCGGGTCATCGAACAGGTTGCGCTCCTCATAAGGGTCGTTGTGGAGATCGTAAAGCTCTCCCTCTACAAGCGGCTGATCAAAGAATGCAGAGTACTTTAGATAATGATCGCCATACAGCTTCTCATGAATGGACTCCTGCTCTGGATACACCGTCAGCTTGAAGTCATGATTCCGAATCATAAGGGCAGGCTCAACGTGGATGGAGCCGCAGAAATACTGGCTGTGCGCTTCCGTTCGGTGAACTTTGCGCTCGCCCCGGCAGACCGGCAGCAGGCTCATGCCTTGAACCTCTTCCGGGATGTCTACCCCGGCTGCATCCAGAACGGTTGGCAGCAGGTCGATGATTTCCGCGAACGTGTCCAGACGAGATCCGGAATTCAGATTGCCCGGCAGCTTGACCAGCAGCGGAATGCGGACGACGGGCTCGTACATATGGCCCCATTTCTCGATAAAGCCGTGCTCCCCCATCATCGATCCATGGTCCGAAGTGAAGATAATGAGTGAATCCTCATATAGCCCCAGCTCCTTCAGCCGGGCAATGACTTTGCCGATGCGGTCATCCACATGGGTGACCAGGCCATAATAGCTGGCCAGACTCTTGCGGTAATCCTCTTCATTCAGTTTGTCAAAGCCGCGCACCTTGTGGAAGTAGCGCTGTGTAATCGGCTTGTCAGCCAGCGTGCGTCCGGCATTCTGCGGCAGCGGCAGCTCGTCAGGGTTATACATCTCCGAGTAAGGTTTGGTCGGCATGTACGGTGTGTGCGGGTCCATCAGCGACAGGTAGTGGAAGATCGGCTTCTCATCCGCAGCAATCTGTTCCATGCGCTGAATGTAGTCCTCCGTCAGACGGGAGCATGAGGTCTGATCCGGGTGCGTAGGGCTCTCGCCGTGAATGACCAACGGGATATCGCCTTCATTCTTCTTGAAGGTGGCCTTCTTGCGGACCTCCGGGTCCTGGATGCCGAGGAAGCTGGTGTTCGGGTCCGGATATCCAAACTTGAATTCATCAAAGCCGCATTCCTCCGGGGTCCGGTGGACATGAAGCTTGCCGAACATCGTGGTTGTATAGCCGCTCTTGCGAAGCAGGTCGGGAAGAGGCTTCTCATCCTCTACCATCCTCATGGCATTGTCCAGCACGCCGTTGCTCAGCGGATTGCGTCCTGTCATCATGCTGGCCCTGGCAGGGACACACATCGGACAGTTCGTGTAGGCGTTCTCAAAAATGACAGAGTCCCGGGAGAGCTCATCAAGATGAGGAGTCTGAACTACAGAATTCCCCATGAACCCCAGGCTGTCGGCTCTAAGCTCATCACACATCAGAAAAAACACATGCGGTCGGGCATTCGTCGTCAACGGGATCACTCCTTTAATGATGATAGATTGTGCGGCGATAACGAACGTATAAATTAAACATACTCCTACGTTTATATATAGTCAATAATTTTATAATTAAATATTATGCCATGCTATTTTTTTTAAATTCGTTGACATTTGTAAGCGCTTTTTTTAATATATAAATATGTAATGTCATTTTATATTTAATTTGTAGGACTGAAGTTAGGCTTCAAGGCAGAAGTTTTAGGGAGGTAGATTATGGAGACCAAAGTGAAGGTGAGCCTGCGGGACAGCCTGGTTGGCTATTCCTTTGTACTGCCGGCTGTCATCGGATATGTGCTGTTCATGGCCTATCCGCTGTTCCACTCCTTATATTTAAGCTTTATGGACTGGAACATGTTCAAAGGGGCGTCAGGCTCTACATTCGTCGGGCTGGAAAACTACGGAGATGTATTTCAGAACGAATACTTTCGCATCGGCTTTGTGAACAACATTCTGCTGGTCGCGATGGCGGTTCCCGTGCTGCTGATCCTGTCGCTTGTGATTGCCGCCTTTTTGAATACGAAAATCTTGGGGCGGGGCTTGCTGCGGGCGATGTATTTCGTGCCCTACATCACAACGATCACAGCGGCGGCGCTGGTGTTCTCGGCGCTGTTCCATCCGGAGTACGGTCCTGTCAATGGGGTGCTGCGTTCTCTGGGCGTGGAAGCACTGCCGGGCTGGGCTACGAGTGTAAAGTGGGCGTTGCCCACGATTGCCTTGTTCTGGATCTGGAAAAATATCGGGTACTGCATCGTCATCTATCTGGCAGGCCTGCAGGGAATATCAAGTACATATTATGAAGCCGCCTCAATAGATGGAGCGAGCCGGCTGCAGCAATTTTTGCGGATTACGGTTCCGATGATCTCGCCGACCACCTTCTTCCTGGTCATTACGTCGATCATTTCCTCCTTTCAAATCTTCGCAGAGGTTATGGTTATGACACAGGGCGGGCCCGGTACGGCCTCGGTGACGATGGTGTATCACATCTACGATACCGCCTTCAAGCAATATGAGATGGGCTATGCGTCTGCCGTATCCTGGGTGTTCTTCGTGCTTGTGGTCATCATCACGATGGTGCAGTGGATCGGTCAGAAGGCGTGGGTCAAATACACTTAACGTGAGGGGGTGGCAGCAGTGGTTCAACGTTTCACCATGGTATCCGGACTGATTCGTACCGTACTGCTTGCTATATTGGGCATCGTGATGGTATTTCCGCTGGCCTGGATGATCTCCGCTTCCTTCAAGTATGAGAGCGAAGTCTTCCAGATGCCGATTGTGTGGATTCCGGAAACCTTAAATACAAGCAATTATGTCGCAGCGGTGACTGAATTCCCGTTCGCACACTGGTATATGAACACCGCGCTGGTTACGGTGTACATCGTCTTCTTCGTCCTGTTCGTGAGCACACTGGCAGGCTATGCTTTTGCGAAGCTGGATTTTGCCGGCCGAAATATCATTTTCTTTCTCTTCATCGCCACAATGATGATTCCGGTGGAGGTTCGGATTATCCCGCAGTTTATGATTTTTAAGTCTCTGGGGCTGATTAACAACGTACTGAGCGTAGCGCTGCCATGGATGTTCAATGCGTTTTCCATCTTCCTGATGCGTCAGTTCTTCACCTCGATTCCGAATGATCTCATTCATGCTGCGAGAATCGATGGCTGTAATGAGTACACCACCTTCCTGAGAATCATTCTGCCGCTTGCGAAGTCTCAGATTACGGCGCTGTTCATTCTGGCGTTTACGTGGGGCTGGAATGAGTACTTCAGCGCTTTGATCTACATTAATGATCCGCTGAAGCAGGTGCTCAGTGTCGGAATTGCAAGCTTCAAGGGACAGTACTCTACGAATTTTGCGGTCCAGATGGCAGGAGCAACGCTGGCGTTGATTCCGATCATCGTGGTGTATCTGTTTGCACAGAAGCATTTTGTAGAAGGGGTTGCGTTGTCTGGCGTCAAGGGATAGCTCCTGTGCGGGCTCGGCGGCTGCCGTCTTGTGCAGTGAACTTATAATGAAATAAAAAGGGGATGTTCAATGTGAGAACTACGATGCTCAAGCTTCTTTGTCTGATGCTGGTGCTGACCTCAGTTGTAGCCTGCAGCAGCGGCTCGGAGGAGGGCAAGACCCAGGGAAGCGGTGCGAAGGGAACGGATGGGAAAGAACCTGTCAAGATGGTCATTCATCTGAACGGCATCGACGAGGATATCAAGATGAAGAAGGCGATGGAGGAAATCCAGAAGCTGGACAAGTACAGCCATGTGACGTTTGATTTCCACGGGAGAGAAGCGGATTTCCTGACCTCTGTGCCGATTGCAATCGCCTCGGGGGCCCAGGTGGACATTATCGTGGTGGCGAATCCAATGATTCAGCAGCAGTGGGCGGATGCCGGCACGATTGTACCGCTTGACGAGCTGTCCAAATCGATCGGGGTGGATTTTAAAGAAGAGTTCGGCCCGTATGCAGACAACGCCAGCAACAATGGCGAGCTGTTCATAGTGCCGCATAACATTACAAGATGGGCGCTGTATTATAACAAATCGCTCTTTGATCAGGCGGGTGTACCTTATCCGGATGCAAAAGTCCCAATGACCTGGGATCAATACCGCGAGGTGGCCAAAAAGCTGACGACAGGGGAAGGGGCAGCCAAGAAATATGGCGCATTCTACCTGCCGTGGGGCACCTTCTGGTATGGCGATGCTATCATGGCACTGGGCGGCGGCGAGCAGTTCTATACCGCTGAAGGGCTGTCCAATATCGAGGACCCTGTGTTTACAAGATCCATGGAACGAATCTATAATATGATGCATGTCGATCAGAGTATGCCGACCCATGCCAATACCGTAACATCCAAGATCGATCCTCCGGCCTTTATGAATGGCCAGTACGGCATGAATATCCAGGGCGGCTGGGTGCTGCCATGGGCTGCAGATAAAGAGAAGTTCCCTCGCGATTGGAAGCTCGGCGTCGCTCCGCTTCCGGTAGACAGCGGCGAGAAGACGAAAACCTGGGGCATCGTAAACGGTTTCGGTATCTCGCCAACCTCGGCCAATCCGGAGCTTGCGCTGGACATTGCGATCGAGCTGAGCAGACTGGCCGCAAAGTATGCTGATTCCTCTGAATCCGCAAACCGTACGGTTTCCCAGGATGAGCTGTTCGCGGTATTCGGTGAAGCGCTCGCGGAGGATGATATTACGGTAGAGCAGCTGAAGAGCATTTTTGCGAACGAAGAGACTGAGTTTGTCGGGGAGAAGGTCATGGGTCCAAACAACGTGAAATACGAAAAGGTCATCAACGAGGAGATAGAGAAGTACCTCGTGAAGGAGCAGGACGTGCAGCAAACGATTCAGAACATCAAGACCCGGGGTGACAAGACCATTCAGGAAAAGTAAGCTACCGGCAAAAATATCCTATCCAGTGCGGCTTTTCGCACTGGATAGAGGTCTTTATGCCGGGATTTGGAGAGAAGAGGTGAGATGAAAGGTGCGATTTGCTGGGCTGAAGAAATTAAAGAACCTGTCGCTTTTTTACAAATATCTAATTTCCTATGCCTTGTTGCTGATCCTTCCTGTTATCGTCATCGGCCTTTTTTTGAATCATTATATTGTGTCAACGCTTCAAACTCAGGTGCAGCAGTCCAACCGGGCGATGCTTGAGCAGGTGAGGGATACGATGGATGGCCAATTGGCGGAGATGCGAAACATTGCCGTTCAGCTGTCCGTGCGGCGGGAATTTGATCCGGAGCGGCTGAGCAGTATTTATTCCATTTATGAGGCGAAGGACAAGATCAGCCTGTATGCGGAAGCCAATGCGTTCTTCTCGGAGGTCGTGTATAAAGCCAGAAATCAGGACCTTCTGATCTCTTCCAAAAGCACCTATCTGTCCGTCGTGTTCTATAACATGTTTCTGAGCCAGTATCTGACCTATGATCAATACCTGGTTCTGCTGGGGTCGGACGTACCTGCGGTCAATGCCGCGAATGCCAGCCAATCGCTGGAGCATCCGCGCTCGGACCGGTATATCAGCTATGCCGTTCCTGTTCCGGCCTTCGGTTCCACCAGCAAGAACAAGGGCACCCTGCTCTTTCTGATCAAGGAGAAGAAGGTCAATCAGATGTTCTCCTCCTTCCTGCCTTACCGTAAGAGCAATGTGTATATTCTGGATGCACAGGGACAGCTGGTCGCTTCTCTAGCCGATGCCGAAGGTGTTCCAGAGGGCTTGCTGGATGTAGAGGCGGGAAGCAGTGAAATCCGCAGGCTGGATGACGACCAATATTATGTATCCAAAGTGATCTCGGCTTCCTCCGGCTGGACCTATGTGACCGTTGTGTCGGAGACGGAGCTGATGAAGCCGATTGACCAGGTGCAGCTGAAGGCCGGGATTGCACTGGCCCTTATCTTGTTTGTGGGGTCCAGCATTATTTATATCAATATGAACGTTCACTATCATCCGCTGCGCAAGCTGATTGATGTGGTAGAGAGCAAGCTCCAGCCTGCCCAGGGCGAGAGCCCCTCCGGCGGACTGGAGAAGCTGCGCTCGGCCTTCGATTATATGAGCGATCGCAGCCACACGCTGGAATCCCAGGTGGAGCGCGGACGCCCAGCCCTGCGGCAGCAGCTGCTGAATCAGCTGCTGTCGGGACAGATTCGGGAATGGTCCGCGTTTCAGGAGCAGGGGACTGCGCTTGGCATCACCTTGAAGGCCGATCAGTACCGGGTAGTCTGTATCCAGGCTCATCCGGGAGGCAAGATGAGTCTGATCCGTGAACGTCTTCCGGCGTTGTGGAGGTCGATGGTGCCGGAATCCATGGAGCTATACTCCATTGATACGATTCAGCCGGAGCAGTGGATCTGGATTCAGTCCTGCCCGCCGGAATCCGGCGGGGTCGAGAGCTGGAACGAGTGGCATCAGAGGCTGAAGGAAGCGACGGATTTGATGTGGACGATCGGGGTCGGAGAGGCCGTGGACGATCTGACCCTGCTTCCGAAATCGTATATCAGCGCAACGACAGCGCTGCAGTACCGGCTTATTCTGGGAAAAGACCGTGTTATTCTGCCACATCAGCTGAATCAGGAGCATCAGAAGCTGCCCGTATACTCTGCGCAGCAGTTCCAGACGCTGCCGATGCTGCTGCGTGACCATGATACCGATAAGGTGAAGCAGCATATGAAGCAGCTGCTGGAGCATATTCATAGCAGCAGCTCCTCGCTGCTGTCCGCGAAGTACATTTATTTTGATTTGATTAATACCCTGGTGAAGGCTGCGGCCGAGGCTGGAGCGGAGAGGGGAATGTCGGTGGCATACCCTGATGTCATTGCCCTGACCTCCTGCACCTCTTATCAGCAAATGGACGAAATCGTCTGGAGCACGTTCGAGCAGATTCGGCCGCTGCTGATGAAGGAAGCGCCAGTAGAGCAGGACCGTATTCTGCTTCAGGAGATGATCGAGCTGCTGCAGCAGAAATATGCCGATCCGCAGTTCAGCATCCAGAGCATGTCCAGTCACTTCTCCCAGTCGATTTCTTCGCTGTCGCGATATTTCAAGGAGCAGACCGGCCAGACGATCTCGGAGCATCTGCATGCCATTCGAATTAACAAGGCCCAACGGCTGCTCATCGACACCGATCTGTCGATTGCCGAAATCGTTCAAAAAATCGGTTACAGCGATCCTTCAAGCTTCATTCGCAAATTTAAGGCCGAGGTTCAGCTGACGCCGGGAGAGTACCGGAAGCGGCTGCAGCAGAATGAAGACAAGAAGTGAGCAGATCCTCCTTAGGCAGGCCCGAAAACCCTTATCTATCAAGGGTTTTCGGGCTTTTTAAATTTCGCATATCGCTCTGAATTTCGCTGATTGCGCACTTGATCAGGTGGTTGGTATTATAATTTGCATCACGGTGAAAGCGCTTAAAACCACGATCAACATTTTGAAAACGCACGGGAGGGGAATGCTTTGCTGAAGCAATGGAAAAGGCACTATGAACTATACTTGCTGCTGCTTCCTACACTGATTTATTTCGCCATTTTTGAATATGGCCCGATTTATGGCTTACAAATCGCCTTTAAGGATTTCCTGCCTTTCAAAGGTATTGCCGACAGTCCATGGGTCGGCTTCGAGAACTTCCAGCGGTTCTTTGAGAACTACAAGTTCTGGGAAATTCTCTTCAACACGCTGACGATCAGCTTGTACGAGCTCGCATTGTTCCCGATTCCGGTCATCCTCGCGCTGCTGATCAATCAGCTGACGAGCCAGCGCTTCAAGAAGCTGGTCCAGACCGTCACGTACGCACCGCACTTTATTTCCACTGTCGTTGTCGTCGGGATGCTGTACCTGTTCCTGTCGCCTAGCAGTGGAGTCATTAACCACATGCTGATGGGCCTCGGCATTGAAAGCCAGTATTTCATGGCCAAAGCGGAATGGTTCGCTTCGATCTTCGTGTGGTCCGGGGTGTGGCAGAACGCAGGCTGGGGCACCATTATTTATCTGGCAGCACTGACGTCCATCAGTCCGGAGCTTCATGAATCCGCTGTCGTAGACGGTGCAAGCAAATTAAAGCGCATCATCCATATTGATTTGCCGGGCATCATGCCTACGGTCATCGTCCTGCTCATTCTAAACATCGGCAGCTTTATGTCCGTCGGCTTCGAGAAGGTATACCTGATGCAGAATCCGCTTAACATCAACTCGGCGGAGATCATTCAGACGTATGTGTACAAGAGTGGCTTGCTCAATGCACAGTACAGCTATTCTGCGGCGATCGGGATGTTCAACTCCGTTGTAAACTGTATTTTGCTGGTCACTGTCAATCTGATTGCCAAACGCTTCGGCAAGGCGAGTCTGTGGTAGGAGGGGAAAAGAAATGGACGTATTAAACAAAAGTAGATCCGACAGGCTGTTTGACTGGTTCAATGTCCTGCTGTTCTGCGGCATCCTGTTCGTGGTCATTTATCCGCTGTATTTCATTATTGTGGCCTCCATCAGCAACCCGGATCTTGTCAATTCCGGACAGATTCGCTTCCTGCCGAAGGATGTGACCTGGATCGGCTATGAACGGATTTTTAACGATGATGAAATCTGGCGGGGGTATTCGAACTCGATCTTTTATACCTTCTTCGGAACCCTGTTCCGTGTCAGCCTGATCATCACGGGCGGTTACGCCTTGTCACGCAAGGATCTTCCATTCTCCGGGGTGCTGATGATCCTGATCCTGTTCACCATGTTCTTTAACGGCGGACTGATCCCGACGTACCTGCTGGTGAAGGAGCTTGGCATGGTGAACACCATCTGGGCCATGATCGTTCCAGGTGCGGTCAGTGTATATCAGCTCATTATCGTGAGAACCTTCTTCCAGAACACGATTCCGGGCGAGATGCTGGAGGCCGCCATGATGGACGGCTGCGGTAACTTCAAATTTTTCATTCGGATGGTGATTCCGCTGTCTCTGCCGATCATTGCCGTTATGGTGCTGTTCAATGCCGTGGCACTGTGGAATTCCTATTTCCAGGCTCTGATTTATCTGAATGATGCGAGTCTGCATCCGCTGCAGATTGTTCTCCGCAAAATTCTGATCGTCAGCGAAGCCCAGTTGGATATGATCGACAGCTCCAAGGACGCGGTGGAAGAACAGAAGGTAGCAGGCCTGGTCAAATACGGCATGGTCGTGGTGGCAAGTCTGCCGGTGCTTGTGCTGTATCCGTTCCTGCAGCGTTATTTCGTCAAAGGTGTCATGATCGGCTCTGTTAAAGGCTAATAGAGCTTCATGAATATACAAGCTTCATTAGAAATTATACCCAGGAGGTCAAGAGAAATGAGAAACAAAAAATGGTCTGCAGGCATGAGCGCCATGCTGGCTGCTGTGCTGCTGCTGAGCGGCTGCTCTAGCTCGGAAAGCACACCGTCGTCATCCGATAAGGATCAGGGCAAGGCCGCAGAGGCAACAGAAATTCAATTTCCGCTGGAGAAGCCGGTTAAGCTGGAGATTCTGGCAAGCACCCCGCCGCAGGTCAAGAAGAACTATAACGAAATGCAGATGTTCAAAGAGCTGAAAGAATTAACGAATGTCGATGTGGAATGGACTCAAGTAGGCTGGGAGCAGTTGGCTGAGAAGAAGAACATCGTTATTGCCAGCGGAGACCTGCCGGATGCATTTTATGGACGAGGCGTACTGCTGGATCAGGAAATCGTGAAGCTGGGCAGCCAGGGAGCGATTATTCCACTGGAGGATCTCATCGAGCAGCATGCACCTAACCTGAAAAAAGTGTTTGAGCAGCGCCCTGATTTCAAAACCATGCTGACGGCTACAGACGGCCATATCTACTCTCTGCCTACGTTCGTCGAGCGTGATTTCAACGAAATTCCATCCGTTCTGTTCATTAACAAGAAGTGGCTGGACCAGCTGGGCATGGCTGTTCCGACGACGACAGACGAATTCTATGAAGCTCTGAAAGCGTTCAAGGAGAAAGACCCGAATGGCAACGGCAAGGCAGACGAGGTTCCATTCTCCTTCCTGTTCAACAATGCACAGAACGGCTCGAACTCGCTGGCCGGCTCCTTCGGAATCAAGCAGGACGATCCGCGGAACAACCTGTATGTGGATAACGGCACCGTTAAATATGCTCCGGAGCAGCCGGAATACCAGACATACCTGGAATATTTGAACAAGCTGTTCAAGGAAAACCTGGTAGATCAGGAAGTGTTCACGCATGACCAGAATACGTACCTGACAAAGGTAAGAAGCACGGATGTTCCGATTGGCGCCTTCTTCGGCTATTCCCAACGCAGCGTATTTGGGAACCTGAATGAGGATTATGTGCCGGTTCCTACGCTGAAGGGTCCGGACGGGAAGCAAGGTTGGCTGCGTATGCCAGCTGCAGTTGTTAAAGGATCTTTTGCTATCACAGCTTCGAATGAGCATCCGGAAGTGACGTTGAAGTGGATGGATGCCATGTTTGAAGAAATGCTGAGCTTCCAGTTTGAGATTGGTCCGATCGGTGTGACGGTGAAGGAAAATCCGGATGGTACGTTTGACAAAATGCCGATTCCGGACGGCATGAACTCGGGTGACTTCAAGCACTCCGAAGCGCCAGGTAACGGTGCAACGGTGATCGTGCTGCAGGATGTGGTAGACCGCCTGATCGACGAGCAGGCGGATGAGAAGCGGGAGTACTATGAAATGTACGATCCGTTCGCATCCAAGGATGTCATTCAGGATATGCTGTGGTCCGCTGAGGACGGCGAGAAGCTGGCCGCCATCAACCTCGACCTGAACGGTAAAAATGGATACTATGCAAGCACCTTTGCCAAATTTGTCATGAACGGCTTCACCCAGGCCGATTGGGACAATCACCTGGCACAGCTGAAGAAGCTGAAGGTGGATGAATACGTTGCGCTGTATCAGAAGTACTACGATACAGCAAACGGTAAATAATTGAGCTCTGGAGCTGGACCTGGGTATGAACAGGTCCAGCTTTTTATTCAATATTCAATATGAAGAAGATGAAGGGAGAAATCGCTATGAGTACGCACACGATCGCCAAGTTTCAGCCCGTTAAGCTGGGAGAAGCGAAATTAACCGGAGGGTTCTGGGGAAATCGCGTAGATGATTACATGCACGTCATCAAGAGCATGGAAAGCTCTTTGATGCATCCGGACAATGCTGCGCGCCTGATTAATTTCGGCATTGCTGCCGGAGAGCTGGAAGGAACTTTTCACGACAATGACTGGTCGGATGGCGATTGCTATAAATTTATAGAAGGCTGTGCCAATCAATATGCCGTAACCAAGGATCCGCAGATTCTGGAAATCCTGGACAAGTATATTCCCTGGATCGAAGCCTCCCAGGAGCCGGATGGATACATCAACACCCAGATTCTGCTGACAGACAAGGAGCGGTGGCAGCATCCGGGTCATCACGAGCTGTATAACATCGGGCATTTATTCACGGCAGCCTGCGCACTGTATGAAGCGGCAGGGGATGACCGCTTGCTGAAGGTCGCCGTCCGTTGTGCTGATTACTTGTGCACGGTATTTATGCCGCTGAATGCGGAGCTGGGCGACTTCTGCTTCAACCCGAGTCAGATCATGGGACTCGTGGATCTGTATCGTCTGACCGGAACACAGCGTTATTTGGAGCTGGCGGACATTTTCGTGACCATGCGCGGCACGAAGCAGGGCAACGGAGACCAGAATCAGAACCGCGTCGCACTGCGTGAGGAATATAAGCCTGTCGGTCATGCGGTAACGGCTTCTTATCTGTACGCCGGGGCCGCGGATGTGTATGCCTATACCCGGGATGAGACCTTGCTGACGGCACTGGAACGAATCTGGAATGATATGATCAGCCGGAGAATTTATATTACAGGCGGCGTATGTCCGATCTATGAAGGCGTGTCCGAGCGGGGAGACCGGGTTCAAGAGGCGTTCGGCGATGAATTCAATTTGCCGAACCGAATCGCGTACAATGAGACCTGTGCGAATATCGCAGCTGCGATGTGGGCACACCGGATGCTGCATGTGACGAACAAGGCTGTATACGGCGACTGGATGGAAAGCATTCTCTACAATGCCGGCATCTCTGGGGGCAGTCTGGACATGACCCGGTACTTCTATGCGAATCCGCTGTCACACCGTGTTCATGAACGCATCAAGCCGACCTTTCGCCAATACGCGCATGCACCGAATGAACGGTTTGTCACGTTTGGCTGCTGGTGCTGTCCGCCGCAGCTGTGGAGAACCTTGACAGGCATGCCGAAGTGGATCTACTCCACCTCCGAGCAAGGGGTAGCGATTAACCTGTTCGCAGGCTGTGAGCTGGACTCCCAGCTGGCGAACGGAGACCCGGTGAAGCTGCGCATGGAAACCCATTACCCGTGGGATCAAGAGGTCAAAATTTACGTTGACCAGGCGCCGGCAGGGGGCATGAAGCTCTCCTTCCGGATTCCGGCGTGGTGCACCGATGCGACCTGCAACGGTCAGCCGATTCAAAGCGGTATTCATGAAGTGACGGTTCAGGTGGGAGAAGAAATCAACATCCAGCTGCCGATGAAGGCGCAGCTGTATCAGGCCAATCCGATGGTCGAGCAGGCGAATGGAATGGTTGCCGTGAAGCGGGGACCGGTCGTCTACTGCCTGGAGGGCTGTGATATTTCCGGGGATGCCACTCTGGATGAGCTGGCACTTCCTACCCAAGCTGTTTTCCAAGAGGTGCCAATTGCCGAGATGCCTTATCATATGGTAGGCTTGCAGACAGAGATGGTGATCCGGCCGAAGGGCGATGCACTGTATCATCCGCTGGTGCAGGATCAGAATCAGACCGTGACGGTAAGGCTGATCCCGTATTTCTCCTGGGCGAACCGGGAGGAAAATGATATGAGCGTCTGGTTCCCGCGAGCATAATAGTTCCAGCTGAAGCCTGAAGAGGGGCTGCTCCCGAAAGATTTCGATCTCCGGGGAGCAGCCCCTTTATATTGCCTGTAATCTGCCTCTCAGAGCGTTCCAAATCCCTCTGCTGAATTTCACCAATTGGGGGTTAGGAAGCTGAAAAGCTTGATATATAAGGGTTTTTGGGACGTCGAGGTTTCGCATATGTCTGGCGATTTTGGCTGATTGCGGGCAGCAGCTGATGTCTGC
The DNA here is from genome assembly GCF_044383795.1 of Paenibacillus sp. JSM ZJ436. NCBI lineage: Bacteria > Bacillati > Bacillota > Bacilli > Caryophanales > Paenibacillaceae > Paenibacillus > Paenibacillus sp. JSM ZJ436. Next base: position 403,163 of record NZ_JBISEO010000002.1, on the reverse strand, counting down.
TATTGTGATCTCACAACCAGATGTAAGCGCTTCATAAATGACGAGGGTCATGATAGACAAACCATTATTTTGGGAGGTTGTACACATGAGAAAGAAATGGCTGGTCCCCTGTGTAAGTGTAATGGCTGCAATGTCGCTGTTCATCGGCGGGTGCTCGGGAGGAGGCAGCACGCCGACGGCTGCGGAGAAACCTAAGACTCAGGGGGAAACGCCGAACGCGAATGCGAATGCAGAGGACAAATTCAAGTTTCCACTGGCGGAGCCGGTGAAGCTAAAGGTTCTTGCCAATACGGCGCCGCAGGTCAAGAAGGACTACAATGAAATGCAGATGTTCAAAGAGCTGAATGAGATGACCAATGTAGACGTGGAATGGACTCAGGTAGGCTGGGAGCATCTGGCGGAGAAGAAAAACATTATTATCGCGAGCGGCGATCTGCCGGACGTATTTTACGGACGGGGTGTGCTGCTGGATCAGGAGATCGTCAAGCTGGGCAGTCAGGGTGCTCTGATTCCACTGGAGGGCATGATTGAGCAGTATGCGCCTAATCTGCAGAAGGTGTTCGAGCAGCGTCCGGAGTTCAAGAAGATGCTTACCGCACCGGACGGTCATATTTATACGCTTCCAACCTTTGTCGAAAGAGATTTCAATGAAATTGGATCTGTCCTGTTCATTAACAAGAAATGGCTGGATCAGCTCGGACTGTCTATGCCAGAGACAATTGATGACTTCTATAACGTCTTGAAAGCGTTTAAAGAGAAGGATCCGAACGGAAACGGCAAGCCGGATGAGGTTCCATTCTCCTTCCTCTTTAACAATGCCCAGAATGGGGCGAATGCTCTGGCAGGCTCTTTTGGCATCAAGCTGGATGATCCGCGCAACAATCTGTATGTGGACAACGGCACTGTGAAGTATGCGCCGGAGCAGCCGGAGTACGAGAACTACATGCAGTATATGAACAAGCTGTTCAAAGAGAAGCTGATTGATCCGGAGGTCTTTACTCATGACCAGAACACGTATCTGACGAAGGTGCGCAGTGAGGATGTTCCGATCGGTTCATTCTTCACCTACTCCAACCAAGGAGCATTTGGCACGTTCAATGAGGATTATGTTCCGGTACTGCCGCTGAAGGGCGCCAACGGCGAACAAGGCTGGCTGCGGATGCCGGTATCGCTTAGCAAGGGAGCATTCGCTATTACGTCCAATAACAAACACCCGGAAGTAACGCTGAAATGGATGGACACGATGTATGAAGAAAAGCTGAGCTTCCAGTTCGAGGTCGGACCGATTGGTTTGACCGTGAAGGAGAATCCGGACGGTACTTTTGACAAGCAGCCGGTTCCGGAAGGCATGAATTCCGGTGACTTTAAGCACTCGGAGGCCCCGGGCAACGGCGCTGCGGTAATGGTGCTGAAGGATATGGTAGATCGACTGATTGATGATCAGGCGGATGAGAAGCGGGAGCATTACAAGATGTATATGCCGTTTGCATCTACTGAGCTCATTCACGATATGCTGTGGTCTGCTGAAGACGGCGAGACGCTTGCTGCCATTAACCTGGATCTGAATGGCAAGAACGGCTACTATGCCAGCACCTTTGCCAAATTCGTTATGAACGGCTTCAGCGATGCCGATTGGGATAAACACCTGGCTCAGCTGAAGAAGCTGAGAGTGGATGAGTATGTAGCTCTTTATCAGAAATACTATGATGCAGCAAACGGGAAATAAATCTTTACATCAAGCTGATCCCGTATTTCTCCTGGGCGAACCGGGAGGAAAGTGATATGAGCGTCTGGTTCCCGCGAGTATGATGGTTCAAGCTAAAGCCTGAAGAGGGGCTGCTCCCGAAAGATTTCAAATCTCCGGGGAGCAGTCCCTTTATATTGCCTGTAATTTGCCTCTCAGAGCGTTTCAAATCCCTCTGCTGAATTTCACCAGTTGGGGGTTAAGAAGCTGAAAAGCTTGATACAGGAGGCTTTTTGGGACAAGGCATCTACAGCAATACAAGGACCACAAATTATTGTTGTTTTACACAAACTTCTTGACGCTACCAAAATGAGTTAGGCAGAGGTTCCTTTGATTGTCATAGTAGGTAGAACGACTGGATGATTCTAGCTCTTATTACTTTATAATAATCATACATCATGTGGTGTAGGGATAATCTGTCCGAGGCAGGAGGGGGAACTCGTAACACCCTAATCTACCAAATTTACTCTGAAGGACTCAAGAGGTCGGTAAAGTGCAACATCCTATCGGTAACGTTTAAATTCAAGCCTTGAAAAGGATTGTATATTGTATATTGAAGGAAGTGTAATCTGATACACTGTATGGAGCCGCTTGCACATGCAACTGTCGAAAGCGGAGAAGAGGCCCCGTCAAGTGAGGGTGCGTTACAGACATCAGAGGAGGGAATATGCAATGATGAAGCTGAATGTGTATATGGCGTTATGGGGCTTGCATGGAAGCTTTGAGGAGCTGTGCAGCAAGGCCGCAGAGGCCGGCTTTACGGGTATTGAATGTCCGCTGCCGCCGCAGGAGCGGGAAGAGGAATTTCGGAAGGCGTTACAGTCTCATTCGCTGGGGTATATCGCTCAGGTGGTTAGCGGAGGAGACAGCGTGGAGGACCATATCCGAAGCTTTCAGGAACAAGTGGAGAGAGCAGCGGCATTCCAGCCGGTACATATCGTTTCGCACAGTGCAAGGGACCGCATGAGCGATGCCGAGCAGGATACATTTTTCGAAAGCGCCCTGCGTACCGAAGAACAGCATGGGATGATCATTGCTCATGAAACTCATCGTCACCGGGCCATGTTTACCCCATGGACGACGGCGAGGCTGCTGCGCAAGTTCCCGGAGCTGAAGATTACCGCGGATTTCAGTCACTGGACGAATGTGTGTGAATCGCTGCTGGGAGATCTGGAGGAGGATCTGGCTCTCGCCATCCGGCATACTCATCATATTCACGGCCGGATTGGTCATACCCAGGGGCCGCAGGTTCCGCATCCGGGCGCGCCGGAATGGACCCGGGAGCGGGAATGCTTCGAAGGCTGGTGGGAGTCTATGCTAAAGCACCGCTCAGAGCAGGGAGAAACGGTAACGACTTTTACGCCTGAATTCGGACCGGTGCCTTACATGCCGACCCTGGCGTTTACGAATCAGCCGGTGTCGAGTCTATGGGAGGTTAATCTCTGGATGGCCCATCGTGCTGGGGAAAGGTTCGCGTCCTTATAGTCTGATACGAATGGCCGGGGGGCTCTCGTCGAGAGGCCTCCGCTTTGTCATGGCATGCAGTATGCTAAATCGGGACAAAGCCCCAAATCCCTTATGCAGCAAGGGGTTTGGGGCTTTCCTGTTTTCGCATACGCCCGCAAAAAACCGCTGATTGTAGACAGGTTAAGGAATGAAGTACCATAAGCTCACAAAATGTAAACGCTTTTATAAGGAGGCCGACATGAAAAGATTATTGTCCTTATTTTTGAGCCTGAGTCTCATTGCAGCATTGGTGGTTCCACCTGCTCCGCTGCAAGCTGCCGTGATTACGGATGCACAGCAGCTTATGGAGTATCTGCGCACGAAAGTGGACGCAGGCGGGGATGCTACCAAGATTAAACTGGCTGACGCCAATGCAACGGTGCAGGTCAGTACTCCTGTGACGCTGAATGAGACCTTTAACGTACCGAGCGGCGTGAAGCTGCAGCTATTCTTAAAGATCGGCATTCAGGATGAAATGATAGTAGACGGGAAGCTGCAGGACAGCCGGGGCCTTGATTTTCGCCGGGACGGTGTTGTCGGCACCGGCACGGGCTCGGTGCTGCTGAATTCGGGAAGCAGCTACTACCAGCAAGGCGCTGAGATTGTAGGAGCGGCCGGCGTCATTCAGCCGGGGCCGAATTCCAGCGTAAAGCTGCTGGCGAACAGCCGGCTGTACGTAGCCTCCGGGACGGTTACCGTGCCGGCCGGCAAGACGGTGACATCAGACATGTTCAAGGTGATTGAGGTTGCAGAGGGAGCCAAATTCGAGGTTAACGGAGTCATCCATAACGACGTTGTCTTGATCTTGCCTTCCCCTCCAGGATCCGGTCCGACAGCAGACAAGGCAGCACTGGTCCAGGCGATCTCTGCGGCGATGGCGAACAAGGACGCCACGGCAGTCAGCGTGGACGGCAGTGAGGTGCCATCCACCGGAAAATGGGTCACTGCCTCGGCTGCAGATGCTTTCATGACAGCCATTCAATCGGCTATCGGCATTAGAGACGATGAAGCGGCCACACAGAGTCAGGTCACGGAAGGTGAGGCTGCATTGACAGCCGCAGTCCAAGCCTTTGATGCTGCCAAGCAGAATGGCACGCGTACAGGTGTGCCTGCCGAGATCAAGACGGCACAGGATCTGGCGGATGCGCTGAAGCATATCACAGTGGATGATACGAAGGTGAAGCTAAGCGGAAATACCGTGGAGCTGTATGAAGCCATCACTATTGGAGAGCCGATGTCTATTCCGGCGGGCGTGAAGCTGCAAAGCTTTGCCGACCTGACGGTGAATACATCGGTCACTGTACTCGGCACCGTTCAGGACAGCCGTACACCGGACAAACGGGGAGCAGGTCTTGCCGGTAACGGCTCCGGTGTCGTGGTGTTCCGCACGGGAAGCAGTTACTATCAGCAGGGCACCGAGGTGGTAGGTCCAAACGGTATATTCAAGCTGGGTTCAGACTCTAGCGTAGAGGTGCAAGGAAATCATCATATGCGCATCGCTTCCGGTATAGTTACGCTGGCGAAGCCGGTGGAAACGTCAGTGGTGCAGCGGATTACGGTAGCCTCTGAGGCCGTATTTAATGCCGTCTCTTCCAATATTGGAGCCGGTGTGGACTATACGCCGGTTAGCGCTGGCCTGGTCAGGCTGAATGAGCTGATCCGGCTGGCAGCGACGAATCTGGATTCCACGCCGGTCAGCGTGGACGGGGCGGGACTTACGTCGGATCAATACTGGGTCACCCAAGTGAAGCGAGATGACCTCGCAGATCGTGTGGATGCCGCAATCGTGACGAAGAACAACAGCTCAGCGGCGGAGAGCGATTATCAGACTGCCGCTGCCGCATTAGAGGCTGCCGTTCAAGCCTTTAACGCTGCGAAGCAGCCAGGCGCGGTGCAGGCCGCAGAGATTACGACGGCAGAAGAGCTCCTGACGGCCCTGAACGGGCTGAGCGGCAGCGCAGAGCCTGTGGCCAAACGCTTGGCCGATGAGAGGGTAGGCGAGAAGACGTTCCAGGTCGTGGAAGTGTTCAAGCCGGTAACGGTAACGAAAAAGCTGACGGTGCCCGCGAACGTGCGGCTGAAGTTCACGGCTCAGATGACGGTTCATGCCATGATCCAGGTCAAGGGTCAGCTGCAGGACTTCCGGGACGAGGGCTTCATTATCGGCAATGGTATTGTTGGAGGAAGCGGCATTGGCTCTGCCGTGTTTGAGCCGGGCAGTGCGATGTATATCAAGGGCAAGGGCGAAACGATTGGGAACACCGGGATGCTCCGGGTAGAGCCAAACTCTATTCTCAGCATGTATGCAAAGAATCGCATGGAGATTACATCAGGTAAAGCAACGGTCTTGAAGCCGCTCATCACATCACTGACTACGGATTTGAGTGTACAGTCAGGTGCAGAGCTGACGGTGATCGGTTCCATTCCGAAGGAAATTGCCGTGCAATCCAGCGGAACCTACATCGATGCCAGCATTACCAATACAGAGTCCAAGCTGGGTATGGTTGGACAATCAGCTGAATCCTCGGATGAAACGGCTCTGACCGCCAAGATTCAGGACGGACGCATCTATCTGACCGTCAAGTCGATGGAGCAGAAGAAGGTGACCGTGACTGTGAAGGCGGAGGATGGCCGGACGGCGACGGTTGAAGCGGACTTGAACAATGGCGGCGTTATATCGAAGAGTATTTTGAAATACGGCGCATTGTCGGCCGCGGAGCTCAAAGCACGCATTCAGTCCAAGATTAGCGAGCTCGAAGCTTTGATCCTGCAAGCACAGGCCCGTAAGCTCGATACCGAGCGGGAGAAGGGTGCGGTCTGGTTCGCGAAAGAGTATGACAAGTATGCCGATTGGGATGAGAAAAATATAGATGTGAACAAAAAGATGTTCGGCGTGATTCCATCCTACAGCCCGGGCGGCAAGTCACCGGAGGAGCTGGCTCAGGAGCTGCCGGAGTTCCAGCGGACAGAAGTCATCGCGCTGCTGGATACGGCGATTGCCGAGCTGACCGGAGTGCTGAACGGCTCAATTGTGCGGCGGCCGGTGCGGCTCGTGGATTGGGACGGCATTGAGCTGAAGGGAAGTAATTTCTACAGTGAAGGCAAGCCGGTGTTCCTGCACGACTATTTCTCCAAGCCGCTTGATGTGCCGAAGGACAACGCAACCCTGTACAATGACTATCTCGGCAAAATCGACCTGCCCAAATCCATCAATCCTAGCTTTGTAAGCGATGAAAAGGGTACGCCGACGGCAGACAAGTATGGTGATTTACAGAATCGTCCGAGCAACAATATGGGCTATACCATCTTGTGGCATGATCCTGCTCCGGCCTGGGCGACCAGCAAGCACGGGGAGACGCTGCGTGACGGTATTACGACGTTTACGAAATACGATATTAATCACCCGGAAATTCGTTCGATTTGGAGCCATGTGCTGAAGCAGACCGGACCCATCACGAGCGGAAAGCCTTATACGGAGCTGGGATATTTGCTGGCGAACGAGCCGCACTGGTTCCTGGAGAAGGGCCACTGGGCAACTCCTAGAAAAGCAAACGGCCAAGAGGGGATTTCCGACCTTGCTCTGAAGCAATTCGCGGAGTGGCTGGAGGAGCGCCATCAAACACTGAGCAATCTGAATGCTTTGTGGGGAACGAGCTATGCAAGCTTTGATGCCGCTGCGCAGAGCGTCATTCCTATGGATAAGAAGTATAAAGGCACACCGATCGGCTATGATGTCAGCCTGTTCAATATGGAGCGGGGAACAGAATGGCTGGGCTTCCTTCATGAGCAGGTGAAGGCAAATGATCCGCAGGCGAATACGCATATTAAGATTATGCCGGACCTGTTCGTAGAGGACAATCGGACCCATGGCATCGACTTTGAGAAGCTGACTGAGATGGTCGACATCATTGGCGATGATGCGAAGACCCGGAAGGAGAACTTCAAATCAACCGGACAGGCGGAGGATTGGAAGGAGCACTACTCCTATATGTGGAAAGAGCTGGCCATGTCCTACGATTTTATGTCCTCGGTCAGCCCGGATAAGGCGCATATCAACTCAGAGGTGCATTTCCTGTCCACTGTCGCTTACCGCGATCTGTACATGAAGCCGGAGTATGTACGCAACACCTACTGGCTGGCGACACTGCTCGGTATGGATGCGGGCTTTACCTGGTTCTGGGGACGCAATCCGGATGGCTCCATTGAGAATCGTCTGATGACGACCTCGGTGCAGGGACTGCTGGAGTCCTATCCGGGAACGGTGGCTCAGCAGCCACGGGTAGCCAATGAGTTAAGCAAGACGATGATGGATTTGAACGCGTTCTCTGAAGAGATTGTGAAGTTTCAGGAGCAGCGCAAGCCCGTGCGGATCTTCTACTCTGAAACGGCGGCCATTAATGATACGCATTATATGGAGGATCAATTTGAGCTGTACGAGGCTCTGTTCTTTAACGGAGTGCCGGTCGGGTTTGTGACAGCAAGCATGCTGGAGAAGCAGCCGCATTCCAGCTGGGATGCTGTCGTGATCCGCAAGACCGAGGAAGTGACAGACGCTGAGTTTGAGGCGCTTCAGTCTTATTTGAATGCAGGCGGAACGGTGATTACGGATGATGCCAGCCTGAAGCTAACTCAGTACAAAAAGCCGCGCACAGCATCCTTGACACAAGGAAGCGGTGTGCTGTATCAGCCGGCGGACACATCCCCTGCCAGCCTGGCCAAGCAGGCATTTACTGTGCTGGAGCAGCAAGGCAGTCTGTCACCGGTCAAGCTGATGGAGACGAACCCTTCCAATCAGCGCGGGGCCATGTGGCGTGTTGTGCCACAGGGTGACGACCGTTACATGATGACGGTTGTGAATTTGGGCAAGCACGAGGCTTCCCTGCAGGCGGCGATGGCCGGCAATGCCGCATTTACAGTGACAGACATGATGACAGGCCAAAGCCTCGGCACGTCCTGGACATTAAAGCCGGAAGGAGTCATGCTGCTGGAGCTTCAGGTGCTGCCACAATCCGGGCAGCCAGGCAGCGGTGACGGCTCAGATGGAGGAACAAACGGTGATCCGGGCACCGGTGGAAGCCCTGGCGGAACGATTGGTGGAACTCCTGGCGGAACGACTGGCGGAGCAGCAGGAGGCGGAAGCTCGGTCCCAGGCAATAGCGGACCTGTTAAACAGCCTGCCGCTCCAGTGAAAGTGACAGCAGACACCATTGTGAACGGTGTTGTGCGCTCCAAGCTGTCTGGCAGCCTGCTGCAAAGTGCAGTGGAACAGGCTGTAAACGGCAGCGTGCGTATCCAGGTAGAGCTGCCGGCTGCCGCCAATGAAGTGCAGCTGCAGCTTCCGGCTTCCAGCGTGAGCGCTGCAGGCAAGGCGCAGATTACCAAGCTGAGTATTGACACCGGTCTCGCTGTCGTTTCGATCCCGCCGTCCATGCTGCAGAAAGCTTTGAGCCCTAACGCCCAAACCGTAGAGCTCACCGTCAAGAAGACTTCTGTAACGCTGGACAGCGAGAAGGCACGGGCTATTGTCAAAGACAATCCGGTCTACGACTTCACCTTGTCTGTGGATGGCGCGGCAATCAGCCATTTCGGCAATGGGGCATCCGTGGAGCTGCAGCTTCCCTATACGCTGAAGGGAGGCGAGAAGCCGAAGCATATCGTTGCTTATTACATCAACGACAACAGTGAGCTGACGACCGTGAAGAACAGCCGCTATGACGAGAAGACGGGAACGCTTGTATTCCATGTGAAGCATTTCAGCTACTATACTGCAGCGTCAGCAAACGTCAGCTTCAAGGATCTTTCAACGGTCCCATGGGCTGAGGAAAGCATTCTGTCTCTGGCAGCGCGGGAAATCGTGCAGGGCACTGGTTCGGGAGCCTTTCAGCCAGCGCAGCAAGTGAGCCGTGCCGAGTTTGTTCAAATGCTCGTTAACGCTTTTGAGCTTGGCTCTGGCGAGAAGGCTGCCTCTACCTTCAGCGACGTGAAGCAGGGAGCCTGGTACAGTGGTGCGCTCGGCACAGCACAGTCGCTCGGCATCATTTCCGGCAAGCCGGATGGCAGCTTCGGTGTTCATGACTCCATCACAAGACAAGAGATGGCGGTCATCGTGCATCGCTTGCTGACAGCAGAGGGGATTTCACTGCCAGAGGGCAGCGGTTCTGCAAAGGCCTTTAAGGATGAGGGGCTGATTGCCGGATACGCGGCAGCCAGTGTGAAGGCCATGCAGGCCTCCGGCTTGCTGCAGGGATCAGGCAACGGGCAATTTGGTCCGAAGGAGCTCACTACACGCGCCCAGGCGGCCGTGCTGGTGGAGCGTCTGCTGGAGCTTCCATAAATGCAGGACACAGGAACTAGCAAAGCATAGGAATGGAGGCAAAGCATTGGAAAGAAGCCGCTCTACAGCAGAGCGTGCTTCTTTTCCTTCATGCCTTGAAGCTGCTCCATTACAAACTTGAAAAATATATAAAAAATGTATTGACTTAACATCCAATGTTAAATATTCTAAGTGTGAAATTAAATTTTAAATTTAAATGGAGGTGCATGGATGGGAACCAAACAGAAGCTGATCAGCCTGACCTTATGTGTCGGATTGATCATGGGCATGACCGCAGCAGACCGTTTCTCGATCGCGTTCGCTGCTGAAACCCCGAAGCAGGAGGCTGTCAGAAAGCTGGGCGAGCTGAACGCGTTGATCACACAAGCGAAAGGAAGTGGCATTGACACCACCCGGGAGGAAAGTGCGGCATGGATGGCAAGTGAATTTATTAAATACGCAGACTGGGATGCCGCCAACGTTGCGAAGAACAAGGCCCAGTTCGAGCGGGTCAAGCTGTTCCAGAATAATGCGCAGCAGCTGGCGAATGACCTGCCCAATTTTGAGCGCAGAGAAGTCAGTCAGATGCTGGATACAGCCAAAACCGAATTGAATCAGGTCATGAGCGGAGCGGTGACGCGCCGCGCAGTGTCCAAGGTCAACTGGTCGAATATTACGGTGCAGAATGATCAGTTCATGTCTAACGGAAAGCCGGTGTTCCTGTACGATTACTTCTCCAAGCCGCTGAATATTCCAACCTCCGATCCGACACTGTATAACGAATATTTAGGCAAGCTGGATCATCCAAAGGCCATCAGCCCGATCTTCGCGCTGGACGAGGCCGGAACCATCGATCAGACGAAGCTGGCTGATCTGAAGAATCGCCCGACCAATACAGCCGGCTACCTTATGCTGTGGCATGATCCGCTGCCGCAATGGGCAGCCACCAAGTATGGACCAGAGATTTTGAAGGGGCAGAGCTTCTTCACAAAGTATGACATTGACCACCCGCAGGTGCGGGAGATCTGGAAGGATGTCTTCAAGGGAACCATCCCGACGACGGCCGGCAAAAACTACACCAAGCTCGGCTACATTCTCGCTAATGAACCGCACTGGTTTACGGCGAAAGGGCATTGGGCGGCCGTTTCCAATGTGTCTACGTATACGATGAGCAAGTTCAGAACATGGCTTGAGGCCAAGCACGGCACGATTGCCAAGCTGAACGGGCTGTGGGGGACAAGCTACAGCAGCTTCAGCCAGGTGAATCTTGCCATTCCACTGGATGCCTCTTACAAGAACACTCCGATCTGGTATGACTGGTCACGCTTCAACATGGATCGGGGAACTGAATGGCTGACCTTCCTGCATGATGAGATCAAGAAATATGATCCTGCAGCCCGGACTCAGCTGAAGCTTATGCCAGACCTCTTCGTCGAGGGCCCTCGGGATCATGGCATCGACTTTGAGGCCCTGACCGAGATGACCGAGATCATCGGCGACGATGCAAAGATTCGCAAGCGGAACATGAACAGTACCGGTCCGGAGAGCTGGGAGTCCAAGTACGCCTACTACTGGGAAGAGATGGCGATGTCGTATGACTTTATGGATTCCGTCAGCCCGAACAAGCCTCACTTTAATTCCGAGGTGCATCTGCTGTCGACAACGCAGTACCGGGATCTGTACATGAAGCCCGAGTATGTGCGCTCCACATACTGGCAGACGACGATTCACGGCTTGAACGGGGGCCTGACCTGGTTCTGGGGCCGTAACGCTGACGGCTCGATCGAGGAGCGGCTGCAGAATGCTACTGGCGGTCTCGGCGAGTCCTATGCGGCTTCGGTAGCCCAGCAGCCGAGAGTGGCGCAGGAGCTGACCAAGACGATGATGGACATGAACGCCTTCTCGAATGAGATCGTCAAGTTCCAGCGGGAGCGTAAGCCGGTTCGGCTGTTCTACTCTGAAGCGGCCGCGATCAACGACTTCAATTACATGCAGGATCAATTTGATCTGTATGAGTCCATGTACTTTAGCGGGGTACCGCTCGGCTTTGCCACGAAGAACATTATTTTCAAGCAGCCGAACTCGGATTGGGATGTCATCGTAGTCCGCAAGACGGAGGAAGTCACCGAAGCGGAATTTAACGCACTGCAAATTTATCTGGATAACGGGGGAACCGTCATCCTGGATGATGTCAGCCTCAAGTTCAATGAATACAAGCAGCCGCGCGCGAAGACCCTGACCGCAGGTACCGGCAAGCTGATCAAGATGACGAACAATGCCGTGTCCGGCATTGCATCCCGAGTAACAACAGAGCTGTCGGCCAAAGGTCAGCTGCCACCGGTGGTCCTGACCGAGAACAATGGTTTGCCTTCCAAGGGAGCCTTCTGGCGGGTTGTGCCGCATGGCACGAACACCTACCTGATGACGATCGTGAACGTTGGAAAGAACACCTCCAATATCAGCCTCAAAATGGCGAACAACAAAAATGTTACCGTCAAAAACCTGATGACCGGCAAAAGCTCGCCAGCGAGCTTCAGCCTCGGTTCAGAGCAGGTGCTGCTGCTGGAGGTGAAGCCGGTGCCGTAAGGCACCGGTCGCGCTGTATCTCACGTAACAACAAGGGACGCTCCACCGAAGCTTGATCCGGTGGAGCGTCCCTTTCTCTTGCTACCGATACAGCTGCTGCTGATAATCACGCGGCGACAGGCCGGTGACCTGCTTGAACACCCGGCTGAAATAATAGGGATTCGGAAACTGGAGCTGCTCGCTGATCTGGGATAGGTTCAGCGCTTCGGCGTGCATCAGCTCAATAGCACGCTGGATTTTGAGCTTCCGGTAGTATTCATTGATCGTGCTGCCGGTATCGGCTTTGAACACCCGCCCCAAATAGGTGTAGTTCATGCTCAGACGGTCGGCAATTCTCTTGCTGTCAAAGGGCTGCTCCAGCTGCTGCTTCAGGCAGGCGATGATCCGAGAGGAAAGCGCGGAGCCGCGGTGCTTCTCTCTTTGCTGCAGGTCCTGCTGCAGCAGCTCGTACAGCGCCTGATAGAGCAGGCCGTTCATGCGCTCCGTGCTGAACGGCGCGGCAGAGCGGTATAGCCGCAGCATGGCGTTCAGGATATCCATAAACGACTCCGGGGAGGACAAGGTAAGCTGCTTCGGCAGAAAGAGCGGCTCTTGCTCTGCCCGGGGCTGAAACGGCACGAAGGAGACCCAGTACCAGGTCGAGCCGGGCGCGACGGGGGATTTGCCCCAGTGACGGCACTGATTTTTGAGAAAAAAAGCTTGTCCGCTGCTCAAGGTATAGTCAATCTCCTCCTCACACACGGTCACTTCTCCGTCCACGACATACAGCAGGGTATCCATATTCAAGATCCGGTCGACGTGAATCCAGGGCTGCGCCGGCTTGAACACCCCCATTGTAATTAAAGCAGGCAGCTCGCTGCGGTTCATCATGACACGCTGCTCCATGGGGACAACTCCTCCTTTACACTTCGATTTAAAAGACATTGTATAGAAGTTGATATAAGATATCAATCTTGCAGTTGCGTGTATTTTTAAAGACGGGATGCTGGACTATCATATGGATATATGGTAAATGCGAAGGAGGAAGTCTGATGGAATTTACACCAATCAAGGTGGAGCGGGACCTGACGATTGTCGGAGGCGGAATGCCGGGCATCTGTGCGGCGATCCAGGCCGCAAGACTTGGCATGAAAGTATCCTTAATTAATAACCGGGGGTATTTAGGCGGCAATGCAAGCCCTGAGAACCGGATCAATGTGGTCGGCGCCGACGGTGCCCAGGAGTTTAACTTCTACGCCCGGGAGTCGGGCATTATGGAAGAGCTACGCCTGGAGAATCTGTATCGAAATCCGCAGGGCAATGCGTATTTATGGGAAACGATTCTGCTGGATTTTGTCCTGGGTGAGCCGAATGTATCGCTGTTTCTGAATACCAACATAGATAAAGTCGAAACCGATGGAAGCGGTAACATCCTGTATGTGTCCGGATCACAGCTGGGCGCGGAGAAGCGCTTTGACTTCTACAGCCCGCTGTTTCTCGACGATACCGGAGACGGGACGGTCGGCTATCTTGCCGGGGCGGAGTACCGTACCGGGCGGGAAGCAAAGTCGGAATTTAACGAACGGATTGCTCCGGATGAGGCAGACCAGAACATGCTGCTGAGCACGCTGTCCTGGTACTCCAAAGACACCGGGCGTCCTGCACGGTTCGTGATGCCGGAATTTGCCCAAAGCCTGAAGGTTGAGGAGGCGCTGCAGCACCGCCAGATTCCCGACCGCATCCCAGGAAATTCCCGCTATGAGGCATACCGGATGCAGTGGTTTTACGAAATTGGCCATGGAAAGGACCCCATCCGCGAGAACGAGGAAATTATGCAAAACCACAGAGAGCTCGTCTACGGGATCTGGAATCATATCAAGAACAGCGGCAATTATGACGCTTCCCAGTACGATTTGGAGTATGTGAGCGGTGTTCCGGGCAAGAGAGAATCCAGAAGGCTGATGGGCGATTATATCCTGACAGAAGAGGATATTGTGGAGCAGAAGGATTTCGAGGATACGATCGGCTTCGGCGGCTGGTCCATCGACCTGCATGCGGTGGAGGGCTTCTTCTCGAAGGATATGACGACCCGCCATTTCGTGCTGCGGGGCGTGTACTCGATTCCCTACCGCAGCTGCTACTCCAAAAATGTAAACAATCTGTTTGTAGCCAGCCGCTGCATGTCCACCACCCACGTAGCCTTTGGTACGACGCGCGTCATGGCTACGCTGGCGGTGCTGGGCCAGTCCTGCGCGGCAGCCGCTCATCTGTGCAAGAAGTACCATGTGCAGCCAAGAGATATTTACGAGCAGCATATGGAGGAGCTGCAGCAGCTGCTGCTGGCGAATGACCAATACATCATCGGGAAGCGCAGCCACGATCCGCTTGATCTGTGCCGTCAAGCTGACATTCAGGTCAGCTCCGTGCAGCCTTCCTTCCTGGAGCAGGCAGATTTCAGTCTGCCGCTGGATGGCCGGTACGCGTTCATCGTGCCGGTGAAGGAGCCTGTTCAGCAGCTGGCGCTGCGTCTGAGCAGTCAGAGGGAGGCCCGTCTGCGGTATACCGTTTACGTCCCGAGCAAGCTGCAGAACTACTCGCCGCAGCACAAGCTGTATGAAGGGGAGATTACCGTTCCGGCCAGCTCCGAGCTGCAGTGGGTGAACCTGCCTCTAAGCGGCGAGAGCGAGAACGGCAAGCTGTTCATCGAATTCGAGCCGAATGAGTCGATTCAGCTGGGCATGTGTGATGACGAGCTGAACGGTGTATTTTTCCTCAAAAAGCATGCCATGAACCGCCGCACAACCTTCTGCGATATTGACACCCTGGAAGTGAAGAAAGAAATGTGGCGTGCGGAGAAGGGGCTTCCTTGCTACCGGACGGGTACAGAGCAGGACATCTATAACGGCGGTAACCTGAACAATGGCTTGTCGAGGAACCATGGGCTGCCTAATCTGTGGCTTTCTGCACCGACTGAGGGGGATGAAAGCATTACGGTGAGCTTGAAGGAGGCGCGGAACGTCAGCCGCATGCAGCTTGTTTTTGACTCCAATCTCAACTACCACTATGACAACCTGGAGATTTATCAGGATTTCAATATCTTCCCGACCCTGGTCAAGGACTATACCGTCTATGGCAAGAAAAATGGAGCGTACCACGAGCTGATCACCGTAACAGACAATTACAAGCGGGTGAACAAGCTGTCCTTTCAGCCGTTCCTTACGAATGAGCTGAAGGTCGTCTTCCATAAGACGAATGGCGCCAGGCGGGTGGGTGTGTATGAGATTCGCGCCTACGAGTAGCATGGTGTCAGACATGCCAGCGCAAAGGACAAAACTGCAGAAGCTGCAGCTAAAGGAGGCAGGAACGGGATGGCCAAGAAGCCGCATGTGTTTTTTATAATGACGGATGAATTGCGGGCCGACACGCTGGGATTCCGGGGCCACAGCACGGTGCAGACGCCCCATCTGGATCAATTCGCCAAGGACTGTGCTGTATTTACGAATGCGTATACGAGCTGCCCGATGTGCGCTCCGGCGCGGGTCAGTCTGGCTACCGGACGCTACGGTCTCAGTCACGGCGTGCTGGACAACGCCTTCGCTCCGGTGGAGGATGAGCACTCGCTGTACAGCACCATGAGTCAACACGGGTATCACACGATCAACTACGGCAAAATCCACTTTAACACACCGGGCACCTTCGGCTTTGAGGAGCATTACCCCCGCGGCCAGTTTGCCGGCGGAGAGGTCGGGGTGTTCGGCGTTACGAATCGCGAGCTGCTGAAGAACAGTGTCTACAAAAAAAATGAAGGAGAGGTTTCACTCGTCATCCACGGCGTTAATCCGCAAAAGCCCGGGGAAACCGCCGACTCGCTGCTGACCACAGCGTATGTAGAGCGGCTGAACGACCTCAAGGACAGTGAACGGCCGCTGTTCCACCGGCTGTCGATCATTGATCCGCATACGCCGTATTTTCCGGCAGAGCCTTATGCATCGATGTATGACTACCGGGAAATGCGACTGCCGGATACGTGGAAGGAGGATCTCTCCACCAAACCGCTGCTGCACCGTTATTATTACCGGGCGCGGGGGTTTGACCGCTTGACGGAGGAGGATTACCGCCGCAGCCTGGCCAGCTATTACGGCCTGGTTACGCATGTGGATGACCGGGTCGGTCAGGTACTTGGCAGACTGAAGGAGCTCGGGCTGTACGAGGATTCCATCATCGTCTTTACATCGGATCACGGCTCCATGATGGGCGAGCACGGCTTTATCGAGAAATGGGGGATCCTCTATGAAGAGGTGTCCCGGATTCCCCTTCTGATCAAGTTTCCGAAGAGCAAGCACCAGGGAACGTATGAGGCTTTCGCAGAAATTATAGATATTATGCCGACACTCCTGGATGCTGCCGGAATTGACATTCCGGGCGGCGTGCAGGGGCAGTCTCTTCTGCCCATGCTCCAGGGAGAGCCGGGAGTCGCCAAGGATGAGGTGTTCGGGCATATTTTTACAGGCGGCTTGCAGCGCGAGCCGGCACTGATGATCCGCAAGGGAGCCTGGAAGCTTACCTGGTATCCGGGGCAGGAAGAGCTGCACGACCGGCTGATGAACGACCACTATCTGAAGTACACGCATATGTTCCTCGATGACGTGGTGGAGGGCGAGCTGTATCACCTGGATCAGGACCCCGGGGAGACACATAATCTGTTCCAGGACCCCGCCCATGCCGCCGTCAGGGAGGCACTGCTGCAGAGGCTTCTAGCCTGGCGGGCGGGCCTTGGGCCGCTGGCTGATCTTGACGATATGCAGCAGGCCCGTAATACGGTGAACAGCTATCATCTGCTGCAGGGAGACAATCTGGCCCGTATGCAGACCCTGATGCGGGCCGGCGGAACAATCAAGCAGCTGGGGCGAGCCGGCGCAGAGAAGTCAAGATAGTACTACTTCAGCAACGAGGTAAAAATAGTACTACTATTGTGAGGGTATGTGCATGGGAAAAGAGACCGCACAGCAGATATGATGGGAATAAGGCCTGCGATGCCGAGGTCAGGTATCCGGGTCTTGGAAACATCATTTTTTGTACTCGGGAGGTTATTTAATGAAGGATCTGCAGAAGGTCTGGGAAAATCTTGACGTGCTTCATCTCAATCGGGAAGCCCCGAGAGCTTACTATATACCGTATGCCAATACAGAATCGGCAAGACAGGGGAAGCGCGGCAAATCCCCTTTTTACCAAACCCTGAATGGACAATGGAAGTTCCGCTACCACCGCAGTGTGCAGGAGGTGAAGGAGGCTTTCTACGAGGAGACTTATGATTACTCTGGCTGGGACGACCTGCTGGTGCCTTCCTGCTGGCAGTCTAACGGGTATGACCAGATGCAGTACTGCAATGTGAATTATCCGATTCCGTGCGATCCGCCCTTCGTCCCGGACGAGAATCCGGCGGGGCTGTACATCCGGGAATTTAACGTATCCGGCGATTGGAAGGACCAGGCAGCGCATGTCGTCTTTGAAGGCGTGAATTCCTGCTTCTATTTGTGGGTGAACGGTGCGTTTGTCGGCTATAGCCAAGGCAGCCGCATTCCGGCGGAATTCGATCTGAGTTCTTATGTGCGCAGCGGCAAGAACCGCATGGCCCTTATGGTGCTCAAATGGTGCGACGGCACCTATCTGGAGGATCAGGATGCCTGGCGTTACTCGGGTATTTTCAGAGATGTGTATCTGCTTGCCCGCAGTCAGGAAAGAATCCGCGACGTGTTCTATCAGGCTGATTTATCGGCGGACTACAAGCAGGCCTCACTGCGCTGCGATGTCGAGAGCCATGGCAGTGTGGAGGTGCAGGTTCAGCTGCTGGATGCAGCGGGGCACGAGGTCAGCTCCAGCACGGCCCGGGTGAAGGGTAAGGAAACGCTGCGCCTGGACATCGCAAGCCCGGTGCTGTGGAGTGCAGAGAATCCGTATTTGTATTCGCTGCTGGTCAGCGGTGCGGGTGAGGTGCTGCATTTTCATGTCGGACTCCGCAAAGTAGAAGTGGTGGACGGCGTATTCCGCATCAACGGCCAGGACATCAAGCTGAAGGGCGTCAACCGTCACGATTCCCATCCGGAGCTGGGACAGACGATTCCGCTGAAGCATATGATTCAGGATTTGAAGCTGATGAAGCAGCATAACATCAACACGATCCGGACCTCCCATTACCCGAATGACCCGAGATTTCTGGATTTATGCGACCAGTACGGCTTCTATGTCATTGATGAGGCGGATCTGGAGGCGCACGGTGTGCTGCATGCCGGAGACTATCATATGCTTACGAAAAATCCGGAGTGGGAAGCAGCCTTCCTCGACCGTGCTGTCCGCATGGTTGAACGGGACAAGAACCACCCGTCCGTGGTGATCTGGTCTATGGGCAATGAATCCGGCTATGGCGTAAATCATATCGCGATGGCACGCTGGACCCGGGAGCGCGACACGACACGTCCCGTGCACTACGAAGGGGCGGCGCTGAAATATAACGGCCATCCTGATACCAGCTGCCTGGATATGAACAGCAGAATGTATGCCACCGTGCAGGAGCTGATTGCTTACGGCAGTGATGAGAGCCAGACCAAGCCCCTGCTGCAATGCGAGTACAGCCATGCCATGGGCAACAGCTGCGGAGACTTGAAGGATTACTGGGACGTGATCTATGCCTATCCGAAGCTGATGGGCGGCTGTGTATGGGAGTGGTGTGACCACGGCATCAAGGCGGAATCCCCGGATGGGCAGACGTTCTATGGCTATGGCGGCGATTTCGGCGATGTGCAGAACGACGGGAACTTCTGTATTGACGGGCTCGTCAGCCCGGACCGGATTCCTCATACGAACCTGCTGGAGCTGAAAAAGGTGATGGCGCCCGTGCTGCTGGAGGCGGAGGATGCCGCCGAGGGCAAGGTTCGCGTAAGTAATCGCTATGACTTTATCGACCTGTCAGATGTCGTCATGAGCTGGAAGGTCGAGCTTGACGGCGAAACCGTGGAGCAGGGAGAGCTGCCGTCGCTGCAAACGCCTCCTCATGGCACAGAGATCGTGACCATTCCTTATTCGGTTCCTCATACGGCAGGACGCTGGTTCCTTAATCTGTTCGTAACGCAGCGCACCGACAAGCCATGGGCAGCGGCAGGGCATGAGCTGACCAGTGAGCAGTTCGAGCTGCCAATGCCGGCTTCTGTGCCTGCACCGGCTGCCGATCTGCGGGTACTGCCGGATATTACGGTAGAGCAGCGGGACGTTGAGGTGATCGTGGAGGGCTTTGATTTCCTGCATGTATTCGATCTTCACGCCGGGACATTTACGAAGATCACCAAGCATGGTGTGCCGCTGCTTCAGGGCAAGCCGCAGTTCAGCATTTGGCGGGCGCCCGCAGATAATGACCGCAAGATCAAGGTGCTCTGGAGCAAGGAAGGCTATGACCGCGCCATCACGAAGGTCTACCGCGCCGAGGTCACCGAGGTATCAGAGAAGCGGGTACAAATCGAGGTGGACTTCGCACTGACCTGCAACATCAAGCTGCCGCTGCTCAAGGGCAAGGCTGTTTGGGAGGTGGACGGCGCCGGAGCGATCACGCTGAACACGTCCGTTCAGGTGCGGGAGGATCTGCCGTATCTGCCTCGCTTCGGGCTGCAGCTCGTCATGCCGGCAGGCAATGAGCAGGTGGAGTACTTTGGCTACGGACCGCATGAAAGCTATATCGACAAGCGTCAAAGCGTTAGAAAAAGCAAATATGAGCTGACCGTCGATCAGATGCACCATTCCTATGTTGTGCCGCAGGAGAATGGCTCGCGGTATGGAACAGAGTGGGCTTCTGTCAGCAATGCACTCGGTATGGGCCTTCTGTTCACCAGCCCGGGCTCGGAGTTCTCGTTCCAGGCGCTGCACTACACGCCGGAGGATATGACTCAGGCGAAGCATACGTATTCCTTGCGTAGACGCAAGGAGACGATCGTGCATCTGGATTACAAAATGAACGGGATCGGCTCCAGCTCCTGCGGAACGGATCTCCTGGAGCAGTATCAGCTGAGCGATAAGGACATGGCCTTTGAGCTGCGGATGACTCCCATTCTGACCGAAGACGAATAGCAGCTTTTGCATCTAAGCCGTCCTGATTTCACAGCAGGGCGGCTTTTTTTGTCTGCCGCTGGCTTGGTAATTCTAGAGCAAAGGAGCCGATCTGCATGCATAATGAGCCTGTAGTCCCCTGTGATGGGGGAAGGGCTGCAGGCTCATGGCTCCCATAAAAAAACAGCATGGTGTATTTACTTTTCCGGATGTTATCGTCCATGATATAGATAGTGTGGGACCCACAAAATGGATGTGTCATGAGCAGACCGACCGCTGGCTTTCCTGTGAGAGCCGGTATCGGGACGCTGTGATGAAGTGGGTGGATAAAGTGTGGTATAGAGAGACTATAAGATTTGGAGGGATGAGAGCTCATGGAGAGCAAGGAGCAAGCTGCTGCCCGTTACGGGTCAAAAGGGAAGGCAGGCACCTATCTGGAGGTACTGGCGGTGTCCACGAAGCTTGGGTTGACGTCCTTTGGCGGACCGGTTGCGCACATTGGGTATTTTCACAACGAATACATACGGCGGCGTAAATGGATGGATGAACGAAGCTATGCAGATCTGGTCGCGCTGTGCCAGTTCCTTCCCGGACCGGCCAGCAGTCAGGTCGGCATCGGCATTGGCGTCATTCGCGGAGGGCTTGTAGGCGGGCTGATCGCCTGGCTCGGGTTCACGCTGCCTTCCGTTGTGGCCTTGGTGCTGTTCGCTCTGCTGCTGCAGGGGATGGATCTGGGCAATGCGGGCTGGATTCACGGACTGAAGCTGGTCGCCGTAGCGATCGTGGCCCATGCGATACTCGGGATGGGCCAGAAGCTGGCACCGGATCGAAGCCGGGCGACACTGGCTATCGCGGCAGCCTCTATCGCGCTGCTGTGGCAGTCGGTGTTCAGTCAGGTCGGCATCATTGTCGCAGCGGGACTGTTCGGGCTGTGGATGTACCGCAAAGCCGAGACCCCGGAGGTCACGGATCTGAATATCCCCGTGAAGCGCGGAGTCGCGCTCTTCTGTCTGGTGCTGTTCGCGGCGCTGCTGGCAGCGCTGCCGCTGCTTCGACAGGGAGCGGTCAGCGGCTGGCTGCCGCTGTTTGACAGCTTCTACCGGTCCGGCTCGCTGGTGTTCGGTGGAGGTCATGTTGTGCTGCCGCTGCTGGAGCGAGAGGTCGTACCGGCGGGCTGGGTGAACAAAGAGGACTTCCTGGCCGGCTACGGTGCAGCCCAGGCCGTGCCGGGCCCGCTGTTTACCTTCGCGGCATTTCTGGGGACACTGGCTGGCGGCATTTCCGGCGCAGTGATCGCCACCGCTGCGATTTTTCTGCCTGCGTTTCTGCTCATTATCGGCACGCTGCCGTTCTGGAACGCTATGCGCCGCAATCCCAAGGTGCAAGGCGCCCTGGTCGGAATCAATGCCGCAGTCGTCGGCATCCTGCTGGCCGCGCTTTATGATCCGCTGTGGACGACGACGATTCTGTCGCCGGCGGATTTTGCCATGGCCGCTGTCTTTTTCCTCATGCTCGTCTTCTGGAAGCTTCCGCCGTGGGTGATCGTCATCGCGGGAGCGCTTGGCGGCACGCTGCTGACTTTGATTTGATGCACTTCGTGTTATTTGAAGCCCGGACTCGCTGTACAAGCGGTGCCGGGCTTTTCACATGCGGCAAGACGGCTGAAGCTGTGCTCCTGCATTAGCATCGGCATCGTCTGCGGCTGTCTGAAAGGGTACAAACTTCTGCCAAGCTGGAGACGTTAATATAAGAAGGCGGTATGCAGCCTAGCAGGGCTGTCATCCATGCGTGGAAGAAGGAGGACAAACCATGAACGTCATTGGAATTGTAGGGTTCGTTATATCTGTAGTGTCGATCGTCTTAAACCTAATTCTCGTCAAGAGCGAGCATCGTCATGAGAAGCTGAGTGACAAAGCGGGGAAAAAGTGGTATATCGCTTCAACCTTGATGATGGGTACCGTTGTGTTCGGCATCCTGCTGATTGACTTCAATGCTGTAATAGACCCGTTCAGAATGATGCAGGGTATTCTGGCTGCGGGTGCACTGTACCTATGCTTTAACGGCTGGCTGGAGAAGAAATATATCCGGCACACGCGGCGGCATATGATCAGCTTCACAATAGCCTTCCTGCTGACTGCGTTTCTGGCATGGGCCACCTTGGCAGCGGATCGGGAGGTGTTAATGAGCTTCCGGCTGCAGTAGAGTGCGACAGGGTGAGATCCAGCGGCGCAGCGAGTTCGGTATTTCGAGTTCGTTTGGTGCTGAACCGCCCAAGTGGGGCAATGAGTTCGGTTTTTCGCATTCGTTTGGTGCCGATCCGCCCAAGTGGGGCAATGAGTTCGGTATTTCGAGTTCGTTTGGTGCTGATCCGCCCGAGTGGGGCAATGAGTTCGGTTTTTCGAGTTCGTTTGGTGCTGAACCGCCCAAGTGGGGCAATGAGTTCGGTATTTCGAGTTCGTTTGGTGCTGAACCGCCCAAGTGGGGCAATGAGTTCGGTTTTTCGCGTTCATTTGGTGCTGAACCGCCCAAGCGGGGCAATGAGTTCGGTTTTTCCAGTTCGTTTGGTGCTGAACCGCCCGAGTGGGGCAACGAGTTCGGTATTTCGAGTTCATTTGGTGCTGATCCGCCCGAGTGACGCAATGAGTTCGAATTTTCGCATTCATTTACTTCTGAACCGCCCCAGCGCCGAGGCCGGTGGATTGCTCCACCATCTTTCAGGCGACGCCGGTGGCTTCTTCTTCGCCCCGCAGCAGCTTTCGGTACAGCCCATCCTGCGCCAGCAGGATGTCGTGGTTCCCTTCCTCCACCAATGCACCTTTGTCTATGACGAAAATGACGTCAGCGTTGCGGATCGTAGACAATCTGTGAGCGATGACGATGGTTGTCAGCCCTTCCCGCAGCGTATCCAGGCTGCGCTGAATTTTACGCTCCGTTTCCAAATCCAGCGCCGAGGTCGCCTCGTCCAGAATGAGCACCTCTGGCCGTGCAGCGAGTGCGCGAACGAGTGAAAGACGCTGACGCTGGCCCCCGGAGAGCATTACACCGCGTTCTCCGATCTCCTGATCCAGACCCAGCGGCAGTGAGTTGATGAAATCGTCAATATACATGGCCTTACAGAGCGCCATCAACTCCTCGTCCGAGATGTGAGCTCGTCCCATCGTCAGATTGGTGCGGATGGACTCCGGGAAGAAGTACGGCTCCTGGAGGACAATGCATACCCGCTCCGACCAATCCTGCCTTAGCAGGAGAGAAAGCGAATGACCGTTCACCTCAATGTCCCCTGCCTCTGGCTCATAGAACCGGGCCAGCAGCTTGGATATGGTGGATTTTCCGCCGCCGCTGGCTCCGACGATGGCATTTTTCTTGCCTACCTTCAGTGTCATGTCCAGCTCCTGCAGGATGGGCTGCCCCGCCTCCGCTTGAAAGGAGAAGCTTACCTTTTTGAGCTCCATAGAGGTGATCGGTTCTGTGAAGGCTTGGCTTCCATCCGCCATTTTCTCGACGTCTGTAATCCGCTTCAGTCGGTCAATGGTACCGACCAGGCGCGCGCCCTGCATGGCATGCTCAAAAATCATATGGAAATCATCCATTAAGCTCGAGGAATATTGCCATAGCACGATGAGCAAGCCGGCGCTCATCGTGCCCTGCATCACCTGATAGCCACCAAAGGCCAGAACGACTAAAGTGGCAGACCATTTCAACGGCTGACTGAGAATCATTTGCTTGTTCTCCAGACGTCCTGCTTTCATTACTTCTTCCATATAAGGCTTAAACAACCGATGATACCGCTCCAGCTCCCAGGCTTCCCGGTGAAAGGCGACGACTTCCTTGGTAGCGGCAATGCCTTCTTCCATATGTACAGTGAGCGCTGTTTTCCGATCGGCTACCTGACGTGAGCTTGACCGAACCTTTTCTCCCAAATAGCGTCCCAACGCCATAAAGCTGAGACACAGCACGGTGGTAGAGAGCAGCAGCATCAGGCTGACGCTGCCGATAATGATCATGATCACGACCGCGGACACTACGCGCTGCAGTGCCTTTGGCATCTGGTATGAAACGCCGCCGCCCACCGTATAAATGTCCTTCACGAGATAATCTGTAAACCGCGCACTTCGTTCCTTCTGAATATGCGAAAGCGGCAGGTGGTACAGATGGTTCATAACAAGCTTTCCTAACGTGATGCGCAGTGCATAGCCGATTCTGTGATGCACCATGGCTGTCGCTGTAAAGAGTACAGGAGCCGCAAACAGACAAACCCCCAGCAGTACAAAGTAGGTCAGGGCATGCTCCGTCTCACCCGCGATAAAAACATCATCAATGATCCATTTCTGAACCCAGGTTCCCCCAAGGGAAAAGGCCGTTTCTGCCATCATAATGACAAAACCGAACAGATACCAGCCCTTGCTTCTACGTATGAATGGCCATATCCAAGCCAAGCTGCTCTTCATGAAGCTCCTCCCCCTTTACCAGCTGATAAAAGATGCCCTGCTGCCTGACAAGCTCCTCATAGGTACCTTGCTCCACCGCTTTTCCCTGATCAATCACGATAATCTGATCGTAATCGCGGATCGTAGAAATCCGGTGGGCTACCGCAATGGTGGTCCGGCTTGCTAGCAGCGCCTGCAGCGCATGCTGTACCGCTTTTTCACTGACTGTATCCAGTGAGGCAGTCGCTTCATCCAATAGGATGATGGACGGATTCTTGATAAACATTCTTGCAATAGCAATTCTTTGCTTCTGGCCGCCGGAAAGCCGGATGCCCCGCTCACCGACCAAGGTGTTATATCCCTCTGGCAGCTCCAATATGAAATCATGAATGAAGGCGGCCTTTGCAGCCGCAATGATGTCCGCTTGAGAGGCATCCGGTCGACCGAAGCGGATATTTTCCTGGATGGACAAACCGAATAGATACGTTTCTTGAAACACGATGCCGATCGATTCCCGAATTTGACTTAGGGAGAGCTCGGTCAAGGGGACGCCATCCAGTAGAATCTGACCTTGATCCGAATCGTAAAACCGGCCTACCAGCTTGAGCAGTGTCGATTTTCCGCCGCCGCTAGTCCCTACGAGAGCCGTCTTTTGCCCGGGAAGAATCTGTGCTGTAAATCCCGTGATCACCGGTGAACGTCCCTTATAGCTGAAATGAACCTCGCTGAACGTCAACGCTCCGGCAATGTCAGAGAGGAACCGGGGCTTTCGGTCTTCTTGAACCACAGGCTTGTGCTGAGCATATTCATACAATAGCTGTGCCTGGCCTATACAGTAGCTTTGCTCCAGCAGTTGAAAAGTCAAACGCCCGATCGAGCGGAAGATCATCAATATGTAGATGGTAAATGATACGAAAGTGCCCACACTCATGCTGCCACTTGTAATTGATTGAGAGCCGAGGATGTACATCAGGATGACTCCGACGGCTGTAGCCGTCATTCGAAAAGAGAATTGCAGATGCCGGTAGAGCAGGGAGCCGAGACGGGTTTTTGCATATTGCTCATATGTTTCCGTAAAACGCCCCACTTCCCAGGAGGTCGCGCCAAAAGCACGCACTTCTACCAGTGAACTGACCGAATTATAAATTTTCTGATTTAGTCGTTCCCGCTCCTGGGTTTGCTGTTTAAAATACATCGCTGTCTTTCCATCAATAGCAGGACCTATCAAATAGTAGAGGAAATAGCATGGAAGAATGAAAAGCGTCAGCTTCGTGTTCATATGGAGTACCATGACCAGGGGCACCAGAATGAGTAGCAGATGCCGGATGATGAGGGGCAGGTATTGGGTGTAGATCTTCTGAACCGCCGTCAGGTTGTGGTTGAACAGAGACAGGGTTTCTCCGGTCGGGTGCTGCTCATAGTAAGCAAAGCCCAGCTTCCTTAGATGTGTGAACAGGCTGAGCTGTAAATCCCGGGCGGCCTTCTCCTGCACCGAGCGTTCCAGAATGTTGCAAAGGGCCGTCGCTGCAAACATCAATCCCAGAACAAGGATCAATACGGCCAGCGCTGTGAAAAATAGTGTGTTGCTCTTCTCAGGAACTACCACGTCAATGAGATAGCGTAAAAATTGCGGAATGCTAATCTCGCCAAGCGCGAGAACAAGTCCCATCACGATGAGGGCGATCAAACTCCCGCGGTAAGGCTTCAAATAGGACAGCACCCAGAAATAGGTCTCTCTCCGTTCTTGATAAGCGCTCCATTTGTTCTTCAAGGTATTTCTGATTTGACCATCTCCCGCTGCGTCCACCCGGTTACCCCCTAGTTTCTGCTATGACACCGAATAAATTCCAAGTGAAATCCATATTACAGGAGTCGCTTGACTTCCGTCAACAGAGAATTTAAGCGCTATCATTATGCGGTTGGCAGCTGCAACCAGCTGCAAAAAAAGAGGGTAGCTCTGCTGCGCTGGAGCATCGAGCAGAGGAGCGGGCGCCTGGCGCGGCGCGGTGCTAGCGCAGCCGCGCGCTCATGTCCAGGCTGCGGCCTGATGCTGACCGCCTGCCCCAGAACAGCTGCAGCGCGAGCTTGGCGCACCACAGGGCAAAGGCTAAAAAGATCAGCGCCCACACGACTGCAGGCAGAGGGGTCTGATGGGCGAGATTCGCCGCATCGCCGGCACGCGCCGGAGTAATGACTCCATAGATGAGCAGCGTTACCGGTCCCATGACCGATTCCTCCAGGCAGAGGAAAGCGAGTAAGAGATAGTAGGCATTTCGGATTTTTCCACCAATCAAATAGAAGACAAGGGTAATCACAATGAAGATGGAGAGCCACCAGATGCCGTAGCCGTTGCGGACGAACAGGATGATCATGAGCAGTGCGGTTACAGTTATAGCTAGCAGCCCCTGTCCCTGCTTCTGGCGGGCATAAACGTAAAACATCAGCACAGAGAACAGGGAGGCCGGAATATATCCTGCCATGGAAACGACGAGGGACTTCCATCCCGGTGCTACGAGGGAGTAGGTCACGCCGCTGTGATCCGGATTCAGCTCGATGCTCAGTACCCGTCCGGACAAAGCGAGGGTCGCGAGCGCATGGCCCAGCTCATGCACCATGGTGTCCATAATGCGGAACCAGGAGGAAAAAGGAATGAGTCGGGTCAAGATGGCGGCGCCAACCAGATACAGAATCGTTTTGATCCACTTGTTCATATCATAATCCTTTCTACAGGAAGTCTGCGATGGGCTGTGGAACATACAGACAGGGCGATTCATGTTGTGATAAAATGGAACGTATGTTCCATGAAAGCTCGCCTATATCAAGTATAGACGGCAATACAGTCATTGTACAAACGAATCCAGCTCCTCGCGGGGAGTGGTACAATAGAGAGACGAAGTGGACAAAAAGGAGGTGAGAGGCCGTGACGCAGCCACAGGAACCGGAACGCAGACCCCGCCACGCCAAGCGAGAGAGCAGCGGAGGCGTGAGCCCCAGGTCAGAGCAGCCACGCGAAAGCCCCAGATCCGAGCAGCCGCATCAAAGCTCCAGATCGGAGCAGCGGCATCAAAGCCCCCGACCGGGTCAGGTACACGAAGTTTCCCGCCAGGAGGGGCCAAAAGTGAAGTCATGGCGGAGCCATGACCTGCAGCTCACCTTTGCTGAGTTTCAGCTGGGCGGCGAAGAGCGGGAGCTGAGAATTCCGGAGGAGTCTGCAGTACGCAGGCACCAGGAAACAGAAGCGGCCATGCAGGAGACCGAGGCTGCCCTGCGGGAGCCAGAGAAATTCACGGGCGACAGCCAAGAGGCTTTCACAGGACAGCTTACCTTGGCGGAGCTGGATTTTGGACCGTCAGGGGAGCAGCCCTCAGGCGCAGCCAGCCATGCTGGTCACGCGCTGACGCGGCCGACGCCGCCTTCTCCCGAGGTTTCGACGCTGCCGGCCTCTAGCGTGCCCCCGTCTTTTGATGGTGTAAGATATTACACGCGTGAGCAGCAGTTTTACCTGCGGGCCAAGGAGCTGGAGTGGCATGCGGAGCCGCAGGCGCCCTTCACTCCGTTCAAGAGCTACTGGCCGGTGTACAGTGAAATGTCACCGCCGCAGGAGCGCTGGTATTTCTACTGGAGGGAGGAGGTGCGTTCCGGAAGCTACCCGGACACGGACCTTTCCTACCTGTTTCTCTATATATATGAGCTAATTCACGGCATCGGCTGGAGCGGGCCGCAGCAGGGCTGGCAGCTGCTGAATCAGGTCTGGCTTGCTTACCGCGGCCGGTACCGTAAGCTCGACAGTTATCTGAGAGAGTGGCGGTTTGATTTTGCCCGGGTGCACGGCCTGGAGCTGCCGGAAGCGGACGTCCTGGACAAGCTCCCCCGCAGCCTCTCGCCCGAGCTTCGGGAGCGGGAGTGGCTGCGGCGGTTCAGCGCCCGTCCCGTTGAGCTGAATTGGGACGTGCTTCGGGAGCTGCTGGATGTCGATCCCGAGAAGAGCCGTTTTTTCCAGGAATCCGGCAGTAAGGCGCTGAAGACCTATGTCCCCAAAGTGATTGCTCTGGCAGATGCTTACGGAGAGAAGACGGGAGCCGGTCGCCTGCTGGAGCGCTTTAGACCGCCTGAGATTAACGCGGAGCGGCCGCTGTTCCGGACGGCAGTATACGACGAGAGCCTGTTTGGACGCACGGTAACTGTGCGCTATATGAAGCTGTCCGCCTATTCACCTCTCCGGGCGTTTCTCACACAGCTGGTCCGCTTGACCGAGAACGTGCTGAGAGAGCTGATGCACTTTAAAGGGCGGCTGAAGGGCGTGAGTGTCGAGCCAGGGCTCGGTAAGCTCATCCGACGTTATTTGGAAAAAGAGCTCGGCGCCGGCGTGAAAGCGCCCCAGCCGCCGGCGCCCGTGGTCACTATTGATCCGGACAAGCTGCAGCGGCTGCAGCAGGAGTCGGATCTCGTGCGGGACCTGCTTATGGTGGAAGAGCCGGAGTCTGAGGACCAGAAATCTCCTGCACCGGATGAGAGCGAATCTTTTGCCGGGGCGGCGCCTGTCCCTCCTTCTTGGGACAACACGGCCGATGGCGGGATACACTGGAATACGGAGCAGCTGGGACAGGAGTGGCAGGAGCTGGCGTTGAGACTGACGCCTCCGCAGCTGGAGATGCTGTATGCACTGAAGCACAATCTGGGGCCTGCTGCTCGGCAGGCAGCAGCAGAGCGTGCCGGCTCCATGCCAGAACTGCTGCTGGATGAGATTAACGAGGCGGCGATGGAATGGATCGGCGATCTTTTAATAGATGGAGATGCTTTGCTGGAGGATTATGCAGATATGCTGGATTTCACGAAGAGGTGATCAAGAGATGACTGAGTTAAAAATTCCGCGGCGGCTGACGACCGCGCTGATGAACTCGTTGACGGCCGGTGTCGTGCCGCGAGTCGGGCTGGAGCACATTGCGGTGGGCCGCAAACCTGAGGTCGAAGCGATATTGCAGGATATGGACAATATTCAGGAGGGCGGTGCAGCCTTTCGCCTGATCAGCGGGCGGTATGGCAGCGGCAAGAGCTTTCTGCTCCAGATTCTTCGCAACTATGCGATGGACCGGGATTTCGTCGTGGCCGATGCGGATCTGTCGCCGGAGCGGCGCCTGGTGGGGACGAAGGGACAGGGCCTTGCCACCTACCGTGAGCTTATGACTCACCTGTCCACCCGGACACGCCCGGACGGCGGAGCGCTGGAGGTCATCCTCCAGAAATGGATCTCTGCCATCCAGCAGTCCTTGGTTCAGAAGGAGGGCATCTCCGCCGATGATCCTGGCTTTAGCCTGAGGGTGGAGCAGCGGATTTTTGAAGTGACGGGCAGTATGCAGAGCCTGGTGCACGGCTTTGATTTTGCCAAGGTGCTGACGGCATATTGGAAAGGCTGCAAGCTGGGAGATGATGATGTCAAGCAGGCGGCCCTGCGCTGGCTTCGGGGGGAATACCGGACGCGCACAGAGGCGCGGCAGGAGCTCGGAGTCGGAATGATCATTGATGATGAGAGCTGGTACGACTACATGAAGCTGTGGGCGGAATTTACAGCATTGATTGGATACAAGGGGCTGCTGCTCTTCATCGACGAGGGTGTCAATCTATACAAAATCACGAATACCGTATCCCGCCAAAGCAACTATGAGAAGCTGCTGACGCTGTTCAATGATACGATGCAGGGCAAGGCCCGGCATCTTGGTATTCTGCTGGGCGGTACGCCTCAGTTCGTCGAGGATGAGCGGCGGGGGCTGTTCAGCTATGACGCGCTGCGCTCGCGCCTGATCGACGGGCGCTACGGCTCGCAGTCGTACCGCACCTACAGCTCGCCCATTCTTACGCTGAGCATGCTGTCGCATGAAGAGATTCTCATTCTGCTTCAGAAGCTGCGGGACATTCATGCACTGCATTATCAATATCCGGCGGCGCTGGAGGATGCGCAGCTGGTTGCCTTTATGCAAAATGCGGTAAACCGCCTCGGCGCTGAGGAGCTGCTGACTCCGCGCGAGGTCGTCCGGGATTTCCTGGATCTGCTGCATACGCTGCATCAGCACCCGGACAGTGATTTTGACACGCTGCTCGGGAAGCGGTCCTCACCGGCACAGACTTCGGCGTCTACAGGCGCCAAATCCAGCTCCAATGAGAACCAGGAGGATGACAGTGATGATTTCCTGGCGGAGTTTGAGCTATGAGCAGCCAGGGTCATCTGTTCTACAGGCTGGCTCCCTTCATCCGCGAATACATGTACCGCAAACGCTGGGACACCCTGCGCGAAGCACAGGTGGAGGCCTGCCGGGTGCTGCTGGACACCTCTCATCATCTTCTAATCGCATCGGGGACGGCGTCGGGGAAGACGGAGGCGGCTTTTTTTCCGGCACTGACAGGACTGTATGAAGCCCCCTCGTCCTCGGTTGGCATTCTGTACATTGGTCCGCTGAAGGCACTCATTAATGACCAGTTTGAGCGGATTCAGGAATTGCTTCGGGAGGGAGAGGTGCCGGTATGGCACTGGCATGGGGATGTGTCGCAGGAGGAGAAGACCAAGCTGATGCAAAATCCTTCCGGCGTGCTGCAGATTACACCGGAATCGTTGGAAGGACTGCTTATGAATCGCCCGAATGCCATTCCGGCGCTGTTTCACGACCTGCGGTATGTCATTATTGACGAAGTGCACGCCTTTATGGGGGCAGACCGGGGGATTCAGGTGCTGAGCCAGCTGACCCGAATCGAGCGGATGGCAGCCTGCACGCCGCGCCGTATCGGGCTGTCTGCCACCCTCAAGGATTATGACACGGCGGCCGGATGGCTGGCGGCCGGCACGAAAGAACTGGCGGAGGTGGTGTCCCCGCCAGGATCGCGCCGCTTGCGGATCAGCGTCGAGCATTTTTCATTTCCGGATGCACGGGATGAGAAGAAGGCGGAGCAGCGGGAGCACGCGGAGAAAGCATACTACGATTATATGTATGACACGACCCGCCGTCATAAAGCGCTCATCTTTACGAACAGCCGCTCCGATGCCGAGCTGACGACACTGGAAATGCGGGGGGTGGCTGCGAAGCGTCAGGAGCCGGATGTATTTCATGTTCATCACGGCAGCATTTCCTCGATGCTGCGGGAGGAAGCCGAGGCGGCGCTGCGCAGCGGCCCCGGTCCTGCTGTAGCCGCCGCCACGCTGACGCTGGAGCTGGGCATTGACCTGGGCGAGCTGGAGCGGGTCGTGCAGCTCGGTGCCCCGTACAGCTGCTCCAGCTTTGTGCAGCGGCTGGGGCGCTCCGGCAGACGTGGACAGGCATCGGAGATGCTGTTTCTATGTCCGGAGGAAGAGGATGAAACTGCACAGCTCCCGGCGCGCATGCCCTGGATGCTGCTGCGCGCGATCGCGGTCATTGAGCTGTATGTTCACGAGAGGTGGGTGGAGCCGCTGACACTGCGGCAGAAGCCGGTCGGGCTCTTGTATCATCAGACGATGAGCATTCTGAAAAGCATGGGGGAAGCCGAGCCGGCCGAGCTGGCGAAGGCGGTGCTGACGCTGCCTGTTTTTCGCGGCTTCACGGCGGCAGAGTACAGGGATTTTCTGAATTATCTGCTGCAGACAGACCATATCCAGCGCACCGATGAAGGGCCGCTCATTATCGGCCTGACGGGAGAGCGCATCGTGAACCATTTCCGCTTCTACGCGGTGTTCAAAGACGATGAAGAGCATGTCGTGTATAACGGGTCGGAGGAGATCGGCTCCATCACGACCGTGCCGCCGCCAGGCTACTGCTTCTCGCTGGCCGGCAAGCTGTGGAAGGTGGAGGAGGTCGATCCCCGGCATAAGGCGCTGTACGTCAAATCATCCAAGGGCAAGGTTGATACCCTTTGGCTTGGTGCAGGCGGAGACATCCATACCAGGGTCGTCCGCAAAATGCGCCAGGTTCTCGATGACAGCACGCTGTATCCTTATCTGGCGCCAGGTGCAGTGCAGCGGCTGGAGCGGGCCCGGCGTCTCGCCCGGGAGAGCGGGCTGCTGAACAGCACCGTCATACCTGCGGGGGGAGACTCCATGTTTGTCCTGCCCTGGGCGGGCAGCAAGCCATTCCGTACGCTGGAGCGGCTGCTGAAGCACAATCTTGCTGGCGCCCACTCCCTGCGGTCCATCGTACCCATGGAGCCGTATTATATGGTGGTCGCGGGCAAGACGACCCCGGAGCAGCTGATGGATGCCATCGCCGGAGAGCTGGACGAATGCCTTGTCGCCGGGCCCGAGTCGCTGCTTGATCCGAAAGAGGCGCCATATTTGGGCAAATACGATGAATTCGTCAAGCCGGATCTGCTGCGCACGGCATTTGCCGTAGACGGCCTGGATCTTGAAGGGCTGAGTGATGCGCTGCGAGGCTTGAAGGATCATTAAGGGATTGAGAACCGCCTGTATAATCAGGCAGTGTTTTTGTTTAAGTAGTTGGAATAACCGCTGGGTTAAAGGCGCGGGTCATCCACGTGAAATTCCAGTTTAACTCGGGATCGGAGACCTTAAACAAGCAGGCATACGGAAAAATTCACGGTAGCATGCTACATGAGATCTGGGTGGATGTGGACATAATGAGATGGACGCGCCACAATACATACTTTTCCGAGGTGATGCAGTTGAAAGGTAAATTAATGACGAACATGGTGTTTACGATTTCGGCACTTCTGATTGGGGTGCTGGCTGTGCTGGGCGCTGTCATTCCGGAGAAGTTCGGCCATGCGGCGGCCTACTTGTTTAACCTGACGACGAACTATTTCGGCTGGTTCTATCTGCTGTCCATCTTTATGATCATTCTGTTCTTGTTCGGCGTTGCGATCAGCAAATACGGAGGCATCCGTCTGGGGCAGGATGATGCCCAAAAGCCGGATTATCCCTTCTTTACCTGGATCGGCATGCTGTTCTCTGCCGGCTTCGGGGTGGGCCTAGTGTTCTGGGGCGTGGCGGAGCCAATGACGCATTTCTTTACGCCGCCGTTTGCCGGCATGGAATCACAATCCATTGAAGCCGCCCGGGTAGCTATGGGCTATGCGTTCTTTCACTTCGGCATCAGTCAGTGGTCGGTCTTCGCGCTGGTGGGGTTAGTCATTGCCTTTTTCCAATTCCGCAAAAAGAAAGACGGCCTCGTATCCACCGCCCTCGAGCCGATCACCGGACAAAAACGGGCTGTGAAGGACACCATCGACATTCTGGCGGTCATTGCCACCGTGATGGGTGTCGCCACCTCCGTAGGCTTGGGCGTTCTGCAAATGGGCGGGGGCGTGAGCATCCTGACAGGGTGGGAGAATACACCGCTGCTGCAGATCGGCGTGCTGGGCCTCATTTTTATCTGCTATATGATCTCGACCACCACAGGGCTGGACAAGGGTATAAAATATTTGAGTAATTTTAATCTCGGCATGGCGCTGGCCTTTCTGCTCTTTGTGTTCTTCGCAGGTCCCAGTGTCTTTATCCTTGAAACCTTTACGCTGGCGATCGGCGATTACATCTCGAACTTCATTCAGTACAGCCTGCGGCTGCAGCCTTATGCGGGCGGGGAATGGGTGCGCAAGTGGACGATTTTTTATTGGGCGTGGGCGATTGCCTGGTCCCCGTTTGTCGGTGCCTTTGTCGCGCGCGTATCCCGGGGGCGGACCGTCCGGGAGTTTATTCTGGGAGTTATGGTTGTGCCGCCGCTGATTGCCTGTATGTGGATGGCGGTGTTTGGCGGAACCGCGCTGTGGCTCGATATGAACCAGAATGCAGGCATTGCTACAGCCGTTTATCATGACGTATCGACAGCGCTTTTTGAATTGATTGAGCTGCTGCCGCTGTCAGATATTGTACATGTGCTGTCTCTCCTTCTGATCCTGACGTTCCTCATCACTTCGGCGGACTCGGCGACGTATATTTTGTCCAGCATGACGACCTCGGGCAGCCTGAATCCCCCATTTTATGTAAAAATGGTCTGGGGCATTCTGATGGCCTCCATTGCAGGCGTGCTCCTTTATACCGGAGGCCTTGAAGCGCTGCAGACCGCTTCCCTGATCTCGGCACTGCCGTTCACTATCATCTTGCTGCTGCTGGTGATTGCAGTCATCCGCATGTTCAAGGGAGAACCGCTGCCGATCCGCAAGGCCGACGTGAAACGCTTCAAGCGGCTGGAGGAAGCCGTCAATAAGAGCAGGAAGCAGCGGTGAGCCTTGAGCAATGTGCAGGACGCAGGACGTGTCAATCTAATGGAACAGCAAAAACCCCGCCGCCGGGCGAGGTCAGTGAAGAACTGCTTTACATTTAACCAAGCTAGCAGGGCATGGTCTTTACGACTGCCTGTTGGCTTATATTTATAGTGCGCTGCTGCCGCCAAACTCTCCCAGCGCTTCTTTAGCGAGCTGGTCCAGCAGCATATTATCCATAGGCGGATTGAACAGGCCCGCCCGGATGTCCCGGGCGTAACGCTCCAGCGGCAAAGCCTTGGAGAGGCTGGTTCCGCCGACAATCCGCATGGCGAGGTCTACGACCTGAAGCGCGCGGTTCGTGACGACATGCTTGGCCAGCCCAAGCTGCGGGCGCAGGCCGGGCCGCAGCTGAGGCTGGCTGTCCCAGACAGCCGCCGCTTCATAAAGCACAGACCGCGCAGTGCGCAGCTCGGCCTCCATCTGCCCGATGAGCTGCCGTACCGTCGGCACCTCTCCGATCGGTCCGGGAAGGCTGTTCGGGGAGTAGGTGCCTGCGAATTCCACGGCAAAGTCTCTTGCAGCCATCGCGATCCCGGCATAACAGGCCGGAATATGGAGCAGCCACCCGCTGCCGTCATCGGTGCCGCTTCCGGTTACGATGCGTGCTTCCTCAGGGACAAAAACCTCTTCCAGCACCACATCATGACTGCCGGTCGAGCGCATCCCCATCGTATTCCAGGTTTCAATGACCTTCACGGCCTCGGAGCGTTTCACCAGAAATTCACTCACGGTGTCCTCCGGGGTGACCGTCGCAGTGACGACAAAACGGTCCAGTATAGGTGAAAGCGTGCTGAAGGTCTTGCGGCCGTTGACTCTATAGCCTCCTGTGATACGTTCTGCAGTGGTGGCAGGCTTGCCGCCTCGGCTTGGGCTGCCCGTGCCGGCTTCACTGCCGAACACATTCAGGAGGGAGCCCTCTTGAATGACATCCCGGCACAGCTCTTCAAACAGAGGCTCCGGCCATTTACCGCTCGTCCGCAGATACAGAAGCTGGCCCAGATGCCAGCCAAAGCCGAGCGCCGTGGAGCCGTCGCCCCAGCCAAGGCACTCTTGAACCTGCACCAGCTCATATAATGAAATTTCTTCTCCGCCGTGTGACTTAGGCACAGTTAGCCCGTTGTAGCCGCCTTGGCGGAGATCTTCAAAGTTATCAAATGGAAAAGAGCCCTCCTCATCATGCTTCGGAGCCCGCTTCGCAAACCGCATGGCCAGCTCCCGCAGCTTCTTGAGGCGCTCTCGTTCAATATCATTCCGGATATATTGCTCTCGTAACAAGCTCATGGCGTCCCTCCTAGCATTCCAATCGGATTCGTACACATAATAACACAAAGGGAAATATCATTGCACGGGACACCCGGTCTCTCTGCCCCCGCGAGACGGGAGAAGCACGCTGTAAGCATAAGAGGGAATGCTTGAGGCGCTTGTGCTATCTTTTTGCAGACTGCCGGGTGGCATGAATCGCCAGGGCAGCGGCGGCAAGAACCATCAGGCTGCCGATCCAAGGCGTATGCCGGATGCCAATCGTATCCACGGCGATCCCCCCGATGGTGGCGCCTAAAGCGATCCCGACGTTGAATGCGGCAATGTTCAGCGCCGAGGCTACGTCAACAGCCGAGGGCACATACTTCTCAGCCATTTGCACCGTATACAGCTGCAGGCCCGGCACGTTCATGAAGGCGAACAGTCCCATCAGGATCACAGCCGCCAGTCCTGCGACCCGGAACGGGATAACGAGAGACATCAGAATGAGCACAGCTGCCTGGATGATGAACATGTAACGGAGGGCCGACACCGGATTCCGGTTCGCCCATCGTCCGCCGATCTCATTACCGGCAGCAACGGCAAGGCCATAAATAAGCAGTACAATACCTACGGCGGAGGGCTTGAGTCCGACGACATCCTGCAGCATCGGAGTCAGGTAGGTAAAAGCGACAAAGGTTCCTCCGTAGCCAAGGGCTGTCATGCCAAGTCCGGTCAGAATAGAGGGATGAGTCAACAGCCGAAGCATGTCCTGGAACTTGGCTGGAGGCGGCTGCTTCAAATTCTTTGGAATTAGCACGGATAGCGCAAGGAGGGCGATAACGCCAAGTCCCGCTACACCGGCAAAAGTAGCTCTCCAGCCAAAGCCCTGACCAATATATGTGCCCAGAGGCACGCCGGTCACGGTGGCGACGGTCAGACCTGTGAACATGAGAGCGATGGCGCTGGCTTTTTTCTCCGCAGGAACGAGCTGGACCGCGATGGTTGAGCCGATCGAGAAGAATACGCCGTGTGCAAATGCTGTAACGACTCTGGCTGTAAGCAGAAGCGCAAAGCTTTGCGATAAGGCAGCGGCAGTGTTGCCTACAATGAACAGCACCATCAGGGAGAGCAGCAGGCTTTTGCGGCTCATCCGGTTGGTCAATGCTGTCAGCACGGGTGCACCGGCAGCGACACCGACCGCATAGATGGAGATGAGCAGGCCGGCCAAGGTGATCCGGATGCTCATATCGTCTGCGATGGAAGATAACAGTCCCACCGGCACAAATTCGGTCGTTCCAATGCCGAATGCACTGACGGCGAGCGCGAACAGCGCCCAACGGGATGAGGGGGTTCCGGCTTTTGAAGCAGGCAGGGCTGCAGGGTTACTATTAGAGTTCATATAGAGGAAGCCTCCTGATATAACAAATTTGTCCAAGCCCCGAATGCTTTACATCCGGCGGACAAATGCTATTATAGGGCGGTAGAATGTCAGAGGTAAGTACGCACTTTAAAGTACTGTAGGCACCTTTAAGTACCTATGTTTTTTGCAGGCTCGAGAAAGGTGCACTTCACATATCAGAGTATACGAAATGAGGAGGGCGGGGCTTGTGGCCTATAATATACCGGTTGAAGCGACCCTGGAGGTCATCGGAGGAAAATGGAAGGTCGTTATTTTATGCCATCTGGATAAGGGGGAAAAGCGCACCAGTGAGCTGAAGCGCCTTATGCCCGGCATTACCCAGAAAATGCTGACCCAGCAGCTGCGAGAGCTGGAGGAGGCGGGGCTTTTGAAGCGGCAGATTTTTGAACAGGTGCCTCCCAAGGTGGTGTACTCCTTAACGGAGTACGGCTGGTCGATGAAGCCGATCCTGGATACGATGTGCGCCTGGGGAGAGTGCCATATGAAGAAGACGGGCCAGACCTTGATGACGGAGGGAGAGCCTCAGACTGCAGGAACTTCATCGTGACTTTACCGGCGGGAGGACTCAGCCGTAATCACCAAATGCACTCAGCAGGATGGACCGGGCGGTGAGACTGAGGATAAACTCTTATGCGGGTGCTCCTGCCTTCAGCCTCGGCGGCTCTTCCTGATCCATTGCACAATGTATTCTGCATCGCGTCCCACTCCTCCCAGGAGTGCGGAATCTCTGCGTTGCTGCCATGGCAGCCCCAGAAAGAACAAGCCTTGGACCGAAGAGATCCCGCGCTGGTGCAGGGGCCTGCCCTCGCCATCCAGCACCCCGGGAACCTTTATCCAGCCGTAATCAGGCCGAAATCCGGTAGCCCATATAATGTTGGGATACACGGCTTGGGTGCCATCCTCAAAGAGCATCACATCCTGTTTGGCTGCTACGGTCCTTGGCTTGATAGTGACGGCATCGGACCTTAACGCACGCTTCACCTCTGTGCCAAAAATGGGATCGCCTTTAGCGCGAAGCCATCGGCCTGCCGGGCTGTCAGCGGAGGCACGAAGCACGCCACTGTGTTTCAACCACCAGAACATGCTTTTACCCCAAAAAGTAAGCGGCATGAATTTCAGACGCTGCCCTGCAGAGAGATGAACCTCCCGCTCCATAGACAGCTCCGCGGCGATCTGCGCACCGGAGTTGCCTGCCCCAACGATCAGAACGTAGCCTTGCTGAAGGGAGGAGGGGTTTACGTATTCCGAGGTATGCATTTGGCGGATATTTTCGGATAGCTGCTGAGCAAAGGGAGGAAGGTGCGGCTTTTGAAAAGGGCCTGTCGCCACAATGACCTGTCGTGCTTGAATCTCACCTTGACTCGTAGTGACTGCAAATCCAGCGGCTGTCCGCTCCAGTCTCTGAACTTTAACACCCAGCTGCATCGGGAAGCTGTAATGCCGAGCATACTGCTCCAGGCTATCGGCAATCTCGTCCTTGCTGCTGCAGCCGTCTGGATTCCCCTCCAGCAAAAGACCGGGCAGCGCATTGTAGGCACGGGGAGTAAAGGTGATCAGAGAGTCATATCTCTGTCTCCAGGGATCTCCAATACGTGATTCTTGCCCGATCAGCAGGAAATTTATCGTTGTCTTACTCAGATGGTAGGCGGCAGCTAATCCCGCTTGGCCTGCCCCTATAATAAGGATATCCACATGTGTATTCATCTGCAGCACCTACACCTTCAGCTCGGCATGCCGGGTTGCCGGGGTTTCAATCTGAATCGTGGTGTGGTCAATTCCGAATCGCTCAGCGATGGTCGTAATCGCAGCCTGCAGCACAATCTGGGAATTCTGTCCATCGGTAATAACCAGGTGGCAGCTGAGTGAATCCAGGCCCGAGGTAATACTCCAGATATGGAGATCATGCACCTCTGTAACGCCAGGAATGCGGCTCAGAACGTCCTCAACATCAGCGGCATTCACATGAGCCGGCGTCCCCTCCATCAGGATATGCACGGTATGCGTAATTACGCCCCAAGCGCCGCGCAAGATCAAGAGGGCTACCACTACGCTGATGATGGGGTCCGCGATATACCAGCCGAAGAGCAGCATAACCGCGCCTGCTGCAATGGCACCTACAGAGCCCAGAGCATCCCCCAGCACATGCAGGTAGGCACTGCGCAAATTGATGTTGTTCTTGACATCGCCTTTTCGCATCAGTGCCCAGGCGCTCAGCACATTAGCGGCGAGACCGATGGACGCAATCAGCATCATGGAGCCGCTGGCCACTTCGGGTGGCTCGGTAAAACGTCCATACGCTTCCCACATAATGAAGCCGGCCACAACAAACAGCGTCACCCCATTGAGCAGCGCTGCCAGAATCTCAAACCGGTAAAAGCCAAACGTCCGCTTCGGAGAGGATGGCCGGGAAGCAAAAGAGACGGCAGCCAGGCTAAGCAGCAGCGAGACCGTATCACTCAGCATATGGCCGCTGTCCGAGAGCAGGGCCAGACTGTTCGTCAGCAGCCCCCCAAAAAACTCAAGCAGCATAATGCTGAACGTGATGCCTAACGCGAGAAGCAGGCCTTTTTTATTGCCCTGGGGGTCCAGCCCGTGATGATGACCGTGGTGGTGTCCATGATGGCCATGGCCATGACCGTGACACGTATGATCGTGGCTATGCCCGTGATGGGAATGAGAGTGAGAGCTCATAGCGTTTCAGCCTCCTGACATTGCTCGGCGTGACAGACCGCCTGATTAAGTAAGGATATGACGTGATTATCATCGCAGGAGTAGATCATGCTGGTGCCCTCCCGCCGGCTTTTGACCAGACGCATCGTCCGCAGCAGGCTTAACTGGTGCGATACTGCTGACTGGGAAATATCTAGCACCTCCGTAATATGACCCACCGTACACTCCTCCTGAGCGAGCATATATAGGATCTTAATGCGCGTGGGGTCTGACAATGCTTTAAATATCCGGGATACATCCTCAACCGTCTGTGCTTGTAAAAAAGAGTGCTCATGAGCCTCCATATACATTCGCCGCCCTTTGTATTCTATATATGAGCATATGCTCATATATAGAATACAAAGATGTGCGACAGATTGCAACTCCTTTTGCCTCGGTGGGCGGTTTCCGTGCCCAACGAATGCGAAAAACCGAACTCGATGGGCGCGCCGCCCGCCCCCGCGCCCAACGAACGCGAAAAACCGAACTCGATACGTCCGAATGCCGCCCCCGCGCCCAACGAATGCGAAAAACTAAACTCGATGAGTCCGAATGCCGCCCCCGCGCCCAACGAATGCGAAAAACCGAACTCGATGCGGCGGTGAGCGGTTCTGGAGCAAATGAATGCGAAAAACCAAACCCGATGCGTCCGCCGCCCGCCCCCGCGCCCAACGAACGCGAAAAACTCGATCGCGCCGTTGTGGTAAATCTGGAATAAACGAACTCAAGTTAAGGTAATAATAGGCTTTTGGGATAAGGAAAAGAGCCGGAAGTCGCTTTATCTTTCTTGTCAACCTGCAATTCACTGTGGTAGAATAATAATGGTGTTTTTTATATTGATGATGTTTACTCGCTTGGGAGGTGGAAGGTATGGTAATGTTTTGGGAGGTTCTGCTGGTTATTTTTTCGATCGCTATGATCGTGGTCGTTCTTCTTCAGAAGGGTAAAAGTGCGGGTCTTGCTGGTGCCATCTCCGGCGGTGCTGAACATCTTTTCGGGAAGACAAAGGCTCGCGGGATGGACCTGGTGCTGCAGCGCACCACCGTTGTCATCGCTGTAGGCTTTATTGTCACTGCTGTTATTGTCGCGATGCTGAAATAGAATGAACATAGAACCTTCGCTTTTTTCAGTTCGGAAGAGAGCGGAGGTTTTTTTATACCATTTTTCCAATGTACATAATTCCTGAGATTGCATGATTTCCCACTTCGGCTTTCCCTGGAGCCTGACCTAAGGATACCTTCGATTAAATTCGTGTATACTAGGTTATGGGTATATATAGGTAAAGGTTGAATGAATACAGGTTTACACTTATGCCACGTTTTCTTGAGGTGAAAAGATGATAACAGAACAGACATTACTGGAATTTATGCGGGAAACCGCCTATAAGCCGATGACATACCAGGAGCTGGAGCAGCATTTCGGGATTGAGGATGCGGGAGATTTCCGCGAATTTTTGAAGCTGCTGAATGAGCTGGAGCAATCGGGACAAATTCTGCTGACCCGCACGAACCGCTACGGTGTGCCGGAGCGGATGGACCTGGTGCGCGGACGGATCCAAGCTCATGCGAAGGGCTTTGCTTTCCTGATTCCTGATGATCGGGAGCATCCTGATGTATACATCCATGCCAATGACCTGAAAAGCGCAATGAACGGAGATATTGTGCTGCTGCGCGTCACCTCCCAAAGCCATGCCGGGGGCAAACTGGAAGGTGAGGTCGTCCGGATCGTTACGCGTGCGGTAACCCAGATTGTGGGTGTGTTTCAGAACCATGAGGTGTATGGCTTTGTCATTCCGGATGACAAGCGGATTAACCGGGATATTTTTATCCCGAGACAAGGAATGAACGGAGCAGTGGACGGCGAAAAGGTCGTCGTCAAGCTGCTCAGCTATCCGGAAGGCCGTGCAGCGGCGGAAGGTGAAGTGGTGGAGGTGCTGGGGCATAAGGATGACCCGGGCGTCGATATTTTGTCCATCATCCGCAAGCATCAGCTGCCCGAGGGCTTCCCGGAAGAGGTGCTGGCTGAAGCGGAGCAGGCGCCGAGCTCCATTACCGAGGAAGAGATTGTGAAGCAGGGCAGACGGGATCTGCGCGGGCTGAACATTGTGACGATTGACGGCGAGGACGCGAAAGACCTGGATGATGCCGTGAACGTGGAGCGTCTTCCTAACGGTCATTACAGACTGGGCGTACACATTGCCGACGTCGGCTACTATGTGCGGGAAGGATCGGCATTGGATCAGGAAGCGTATGCACGGGGCTGCAGTGTCTACTTGGTTGACCGGGTTATTCCGATGCTGCCGCACCGCCTGTCGAACGGCATTTGCAGCTTGAATCCGCAGGTGGATCGCTTGACGCTGTCGTGCGAGATGGAATTTAACGAGCAGATGAAAGTCGTCAAGCATGACGTCTTCACGAGCGTGATTAAGACGAAGGAACGGATGACGTACAGCAATGTGCGCAAAATTCTCCTGGACGTGGACCCGGAGCTCATCGAGCGCTATAGCGAGCTGGTCGATGATTTCCGCCTCATGCGCGAGCTGGCAATGAAGCTGCGGGACCGGCGGATGCGGCGGGGCGCGGTGGATTTTGATTTTGTGGAATCCAAGGTCATTGTCGATGAGAGCGGCAAGGCGGTCGATATTGTGAAGCGCGAGCGCTCCATCGCCGAGCAGATTATTGAGGAATTCATGCTGGCTGCGAATGAGACGGTGGCAGAGCATTTTCACTGGCTGAAGGTGCCGTTCCTGTACCGGATTCATGAGGAGCCGGACCCGGAGAAGCTGCAGAATTTTATGGCGTTTGCGGCGAATTTCGGACACCATGTCAAGGGACGGGGCAATTCGATTCATCCGCGCGCGCTGCAGTACTTGCTGGAGGACATTCAGGGCACGAAGGAGCAGACTGTACTGAGCACGATGATGCTCCGGTCGATGAAGCAGGCGAAATATGATGCTGAGAGCACGGGGCATTTCGGACTGGCGGCGGAGTTCTACTCTCACTTCACCTCTCCGATCCGGCGTTACCCGGATCTCGTCATTCACCGCGTCATTCGCGAGGTGTTCGAGAACGGCAATACGCTGACGGAGCAGCGTCAGGAATATTTGGGCGCTAAAATGCCGGATATTGCTCAGCAATCCTCCGAGCGGGAGCGTGTGGCAGTGGATGCCGAACGCGACACCGAGGCGCTGAAGAAAGCGGAGTATATGCTCGATAAGGTAGGCGAAGAGTTTGAGGGCATGATCAGCAGCGTAACAAGCTTCGGCATGTTTATCGAGCTGGAGAATACGGTTGAGGGCTTGATCCGCCTTAGCGCGCTGAGCGACGATTATTATCATTTTGATGAGCGTCACATGCTGCTTATCGGCGAGCGGACGTCCAAAATGTTCCGTATCGGCGATGAGGTCAAGGTTCGCGTGGCGAACGTGAACATGGAGGAGCACACCATCGATTTCGAGATGGTGGATATGAAGCCGCGCCGTGAAGGCGGCTTCGGAGGCGGCGCCGGCAAGCGCAGCGGCGGTGCTGGCGGTGGCGGCCGAGGCTTCGGAGGCCGCGATCATGGCGGGCGCGGCGGGGCCAAGGGCGGCCGCGGCAAGCGCGGCGGCGATGCACAGCCCGCCGCAGCCGGCGATGCGAGCGGAAAGCCAAGGCGCAGCAAGCGAGGAGACGCCGGCGGTGCCGGTGGCGCTGCAGGCGGCAGCAGCGGTGGCGGCGTGAGCCTGGGCCGCAGCGAGGAGACGCCGCGCAGCTTCGCCTTTGGCAGCGGCAAGGGCGGCTACAGCTCGCAGGGCGCGAGCTCGACCGGCTTCGATCGCAATGCCGGCAGCGGCAAAGGCGGCAGCCGGCGCAAGAAGACGTCTGGCAGCGGCATTTTTATCGGGGAAGGCGCATCGCCTGGTCCGGGAAATGGCGGTGGCGGCCGCAAGCGCAAGAAGGGCGGCAGCACGGCAGCTTTTGTACGGAAGATCAAAAAGTAAGGGTGTCAGGCAGAAAAGCGGGAGGGACACCCTTCGCTGCTCCTTTTAGGCTAAATTCCTCGGCTAAAGTGCGGCAATGAGACTCTAGTGTATTTGCGGGGGTCACCGATGCCGGAGGGCAGGCCCCGCCTTGCTTTTGGAGGATGCAGTTGATACAATGGACTTCTGGTGAACCGCTGTCAGGATGCGTTTACCGGAGGTCTTTTTCACCAGGGTGACCATATATTTATGAAGCTAAGGAGTGATCCTATGGGTAAGAAAAGTGACGGGAAGGTTCTGGCCCAGAACAAAAAAGCTTCCCATGATTACTTCATCGAAGATACGTATGAAGCCGGCATGGTGCTGTCCGGAACGGAGATCAAGTCATTGCGCAACGGGCGTGCGAACATCGGGGACGCTTTTGCCACGATTCGGAACGGTGAGGTTCATATCCACAACATGCATATCAGCCCGTTCGAGCAGGGAAACCGCAGCAATCCGCTGGACCCGACGCGAACACGCAAGCTGCTGCTG
Organism: Paenibacillus sp. JSM ZJ436; assembly: GCF_044383795.1. Lineage (NCBI taxonomy): Bacteria > Bacillati > Bacillota > Bacilli > Caryophanales > Paenibacillaceae > Paenibacillus > Paenibacillus sp. JSM ZJ436. Next base: position 358,415 of record NZ_JBISEO010000002.1, on the reverse strand, counting down.
CATAAAGTCCAGATCAACAAGCTGCTCGGCTTGTCCAAGCAGGAAGGCTATTCTATTGTGCCGCTGAAGATTTATATCCGCAACGGCTATGCGAAGCTGCTGATTGGCCTCGGTAAGGGTAAGAAGCAGTATGACAAGCGCGACACCGCTGCGAAGCGGGATGCCCAGCGGGACATTCAGCGGGCTCTGCGGGAGAAGCAGAAGGTGGCGCGGTAAGTCTGCCGCATGAGGAAGAAGCGGTAATTCTACGGTTTTATAAGCATAATCACACGGGCTGGCAGCAATTAGCTGCTTTCCCTGTGATCTGTATATCATTTTGATAGATAATGTGATATACTAACTGATGTAAGCGATCCTTGATCTTTATTAAGATCTTTGACAACAAGCTTGTTGCTTCAAAATCCTTTCTTGGAGGGAAAGGGTTTTGGAATAGATGAATCTGCTTGGCTTGATCATCTTCAGATCTAATCCATCTATCCCTTTTTTGTGTGAGGCTTTGCTTAACCGCGAGGTTCACCTTATTAAGGGGGCGTTCTTGGATTCGACGGGGGTAGTTCGGGCATGAGTAGCGGGTAGTGGGGACGCGTCCACTTCATCAACGCTAAAGCCTATTAAACGGCAAACAACAAAACAACTACGCTTTCGCAGCTTAATAACCTGTGAGCGTGCTCTCGCTCTGTATCGCCCATGTACCGGGATGAGGGCTCAACTTTAGTGGGATACGCTGTCACATCTCCGCCTGGGGTGTGCTGAAGAAGACAATCAGGCTGACCCAACGTATAGCCGGTTACGGGGCGATACTCGGGTGACATCAAAGCCGTGACTACACCCGTAGAAGCTTGTGTTGTCGTTATCTTCGGACAGGGGTTCGACTCCCCTCGCCTCCACCATGAAAAGCCCGACCTCATGCGGTCTGGGCTTTTGTTATGTCCAAGTTCGTAGACCACCGTAGACATCAGCTTTTTTGGCGATGTTGAAGGTGGTTTTTTCGTAGACACTTTGTCTACTGATATATTTAGTCCAACGCACTTATGTCAATACTGTTGAAGATCAGAAAAAAAATGCTGGAGTACTCAGTTAGGCCAATTTCGTATCTCCTTCAATCCAATGTAAGATAGTCTAATCCGCTGTCCACTTTAAGGTATTGAAGATAATTGTCAAGCATAGTGTTATAATAATGTGTATAGCTCTCAATTTGACGTTCATGTAAATTTCAATAAATTCCACTTAGGAAATTAAGGGGTTGAATCTTTGAATACATTGAAAAAAAATTTAGCTGAATTACAGCAACTTGCTAAGAAACGTACTGTTAAAACGCAAAGTATTGAGTATGATTTGGAAACTTTGGTGAAGAAAATTACAAGAAAGACAATTAAGCTCGATCCAGAGTACCAAAGAAATCATAGATGGAGTGAAGAAACATCATCAAAATTAATTGAAAGCTTGATCCTCAATATTCCAGTTCCTTTGGTTTATCTATCTCAAGATGTTGATGTTGATGCTGACGATGCCGATGGTTTGGCAAGGTACTCAGTTATTGATGGTCAGCAGCGTTTGACGGCAATTTATAATTTTATGACAAATGAATTGGCTTTAGAGGGAATGGAAGTATTGAAGCCATTGAACGGTTCTAAGTATAAGGACTTACCCCCCTTTTTGATACGTAGATTAGAGGAGAGGACAATCAAGTGCTTGAGAATTGATTCTACGCTTGACCCACAAGTCAAGTATGACATATTTGAAAGGCTAAACTCGGGATCTGTTAAATTAGAGGCGCAGGAATTAAGAAATGCGATATACAGGGGATCATTTAATAAATTAATAAAGGATCTTGCTAAACAAGAAGATTTCAGAGTCTTAAACCAAATTAGTCTCGATAAACCTGATGAAAGTAAAAAAGTTCAAAAGATGGAGGATGTCGAACTAGTTCTACGCTTCTTCGCTTTGCAAAATAATAACTATAAGAATTTAAAAAAGGGCTTCAAGGTATTCCTTTCCGATTCCATGGAAGAACTTAATAAGCTCTCAGATGATGAACTGATTGGTCTAAGAAGTCAATTTGTGAAAACAATGAAAGTTATAAGGGAACACTTTGGGGATCAGGCATTCGCAAAATACAGATTCGAAAATCTAGAATTTGTTCAGATGTCGAAATTTAATGCTGCAGTGTATGATGCATTAGCAATAGCTGTTGCGGATGAAGTTAACCTAGATGATCCTGATTTTTCAAAATTAAATAGCACAACCTTTAAGGAGTTATTTAAAAATAGTAACTTTTTTGATTCAGTATCTGGAAGTGTAAATGATAAAGAAAAGGTCTCCACTCGAATTGACGCAGTCAAGGGGCTGCTCAAATGAGTCTTGTTGATAATCAAACCATGTCTGAAGTAGCAGGAACGAGTACATTTGCTTCACTATTTATTGAGGAGTTAGGCGCTCGGTGGACTGAGATAGAACTACTTATAGAAGAAATAAAACAACATAGTAACGATGCAGTAAAAAATGTACTATGTAGATCGGCAGTAGTGTTATTGGTTGCTCACTTGGAAGGTTTTATGAAAGAGGCTGCATCCACATTGATTAAGGATCTAAATCATCATTGTGTGTTTAGTGAGTTACCCAAACGTATTCAGAAAACTTATTGCAGTTTATTCTTGTCAACTATAAACGATAGCGGTGGTATCGATAATAAAATACAAGGGAGGCTGATGGAGAAATTCGGTGAGTTAAATGCCCGACTTACAGTAGAACCATTTTTATATGATCGTAATAAAAATCCATCTCCCTCAGTTATTGAAACTATTCTTAACAATTTCGGTGTAAAGGACTTCTTTAAACTGTTGCATATGTCTTCTTTAGATATCGTTTTTGAAAATAGTAGTTCAGAGACACATGTTCTTTTGGAGAATTTAAGAAACTATACAAGACAATCAATTGCGAGTTTTCCGTATAACATAAATTTGGGCCATTATGGAATATCTATTAAGGGTGGAAAATTAGCAAGAGAAGATTCTTTATGGATTGTATTTTTAGATGAACTGTTGAGGAAGAGGCACTCAATTGCGCATGGGTCTAGTTTTCAAAATGATATATCAGTTAATGAACTTGAAGATGCTAAAATGAAAGTCCAGATCTTACAATATTCTATAGCTTTAGTATTATTTAATACTGGCGTAGCGAGTTTGTCTGCATAGTGAAATTTATACTTCCTCCGCATTAGTCGTGCATCTCCAGCCCACCGCTGCAGATGCTTTTTTCATGTTAATAAATACTATTAAAACTATGAGAATACCTTGATAAGACTCCGAAAAGAAGATAACATACACAAAACTTCTGAGGAGGCGTTCCCATGTCCAAGCCCATCCACTTGTACCAACTCGATAGAACCCGCAAACGAGCAGCAGCTGGTCTCCTCAATCAGCATCATCTGACCATCCGTGGGAGAACACCATGAAGCATTTACATCCATAAAAAGCAGGAATTGATTATAGTGGGGGCTTAGCTCAGCTGGAGCGCTTGCATGGCATGCAAGAGGTTAGCGGTTCGATCCCGCTAGTCTCCACCAAACAACTATGACAAAACGGCAGAGATGCCGTTTTTTTGTTTTTAAGAAAAGGTTGTTAGCTGATTTGGCTAGGATGTTTCTGGCAAAGTGTTCTTGCGACTGTTCGTTGACTCTGTGGAAGTGGAAGACTGGATCAATATACGCCCGATATTACAGAAGCTAGGTTTTTATCATCTTGCTTTATTGTAAGGTTTTCTCATTTCCCTGTTTAGTCCTATGATATAATGAAATGAGCTACGTTGTCCGCTCAATAGGAGGACTTCATATGGTGAACAGTTACGATAAGTTGTGAAAACTGTTAATCGAAAAGAAGATGAATAAGACCGTTCTGAAAGATCAGGCAGGGCTTACCTTCAACACCTTGGCTCGACTTGGGAAGCGACAGCCTGTCAATTTGGAGAGTCTCTATAAAATCTGCAAGTGTCTCAATTGTAATATCGGCGACATTGTCGAATTTGAATTTGAGTAAACAGGCTTACTCATGATGAGGGGAGGAATGGGCGTATGGGAAAAGGATCGTTATCGGAAGAAGATATAAAAGCCCAGTATATTACGCCAGCGGTTACGGATGCGGGCTGGGACTTGAAACGGCAAGTTCGGATGGAATATGCATTTACAGCCGGTAGAATCATTTTGCGTGGAAACATGACGGCTCGCGGTCGGAAGAGGCGTGCCGATTATGTGCTCTTTTATAAAACGAACGTTCCACTTGCTATCATTGAAGCCAAGGACAACCGACAACCGGTCGGTGCAGGCTTGCAGCAAGCCATTGAGTATGCCAAGGCACTGGACATCAGTTATGTCTACGCATCCAATGGCGATGCTTTCGTCGAACAGAATCTCATTACAGGTGAAGTTCGGGAACTGGCGCTCCAAGCCTTCCCCTCTCCGGATGAGCTATATCGCCGCTATTTGCGCGACAAGAACATTAGTGCGGCGGAAGAGCAAGTGATGCTGGAGCCGTATTACTATGTACCGCAATATAAAACGCCAAGGTACTACCAACGCATCGCGATTAATCGAACGGTTGATGCTGTGGCAAGGGGGCAAGAACGCATCTTACTCGTGAGCGCCACTGGAACGGGTAAGACGTACATGACGTTTCAGATGATTTATCGGCTTTGGAAATCGGGGTTAAAGAAGAAGATCCTATTTCTTGCCGACCGCAATGTATTGGTAGACCAGACAATGTCTGGGGACTTTAAGCCTTTTGGCGGCAAGATGATCAAGGTGCAGAATAAGAATCTGGATAGTTCCTATGAAATCTATCTCGCGCTATACCAGCAATTGACGGGCGAAAATGGTGAGGAAACGTTCCGACAGTTTCAGCCGAGCTTCTTCGATCTCATTGTCATAGATGAGTGTCATCGGGGTAGCGCCAAGGAAGAGTCTGCATGGCGGAAGGTTCTTAACTACTTTTCAGCCGCTACTCATATTGGGTGTACCGCCACACCTATCGAGACGCAGGATGCGTCAAGCTTCTCATACTTTGGCGAGCCGATCTATGAATACTCACTCAAGCAAGGCATTGACGATGGCTTCCTCGCTCCTTATAAAGTAATTCGTATCGGATTGGATAAAGACTTGGAAGGCTATCGACCCGAAGACGGGAAAATCGATACATATGGCAACGAAATTGAAGATCGCGAGTACAATGTGAAGGACTTTGACCGCACCTTAGTCATCGATGATCGCACCAGGGTCGTCGCAGCCAAAATCACCGAGTTTTTGCAGAAGACGGATCGAATGAGTAAGACGATTGTGTTCTGTATCGACATTGAGCATGCGGAGCGGATGAGACAAGCTCTGATTCAAGCGAATCAAGACTTGTATGCCCAGAATCATCGGTACATTATGCGAATTACGGGGGACAACGATGAAGGTAAAGCGCAGCTTGAAAACTTCATCGATGAGGAGAGCCCCTACCCGGTCATCGCGGTCACGAGCAAGCTCATGACAACCGGGGTAGACGCGAAGATGTGCAAGTTGATTGTGCTGGAAAATAACATTAACAGTATGACCGAATTTAAGCAGATCATCGGTCGGGGTACCCGGCTGCTTGAAGAGTACGGCAAAACGTATTTTACCATCATGGACTTCCGGAACTCCAGCCGCCTGTTCGCCGATCCCGCCTTTGACGGTCGACCGGAAGTGGTCATTGATCTGGATCAGGATGATCCTGTTGATGATCCGGAAGCTGGCTACCCCGAACCAGAAGGTGGAGATGACGGCACAAGGGAAAACCCGCCGGGATATGGCTCCGGGGTAGGAAATAACACTGACGATGGCGAACAAGAGAAGCCCCGCAAATATTACATCGGAGACGTGGCGGTAACGGTGCTTTCCGAGCGCGTGCAATATGTAGGGCAAGATGGTAAGCTCATCACGGAGAGCCTGATCGATTACACGAAGAAGAACATCTTGCAACATTATGCGAGGCTAGACGACTTCTTGCGCTCATGGAGCCAAGCCGAGAAAAAACAAGCCATCATAGACGAACTTCAAGAGCGCGGCGTATGGCTTGATGCGGTCAGAGCAGAACTTGGCGATAACGAATTGGATGATTTCGACCTCATTTGCCACCTTGCCTACGACAAGCCGCCGCTCACCAAGTTAGAGCGGGCCGAACAAGTGAAGAAGAGGCATTATCTATACCAGTACTCCGATATCGCGCAGCAAGTCATTGAAGGGTTGCTCAACAAGTACGCCAATGACGGAATTAAAGAAATCGAAGACACCAAGGTGCTCATGCTCAAGGAATTCGCCCAGATGGGCAGCCCGATGAAAATCGTCAAAGCATTCGGAGGTAAAGAGGCTTATTTGAAAGCCATTCAAGAGTTGAAGAACGAAATTTACTATGCGTAAACCACAACGAAGACAAGGCAGGTACGAAGGATGACCATACGGAATATTGTCAAAAGAATTCAAGATGTGATGCGGAATGACTCGGGGGTCAATGGCGATGCCCAGCGAATCGAGCAGATCGTTTGGATGCTGTTCTTAAAGATCTACGATGCCAAGGAAGAAATGTGGGAGCTTGTTGTCGATGATTACAAGTCAATCATTCCAGCAGGACTACAGTGGAGAGATTGGGCAGTGGATCATAAAGACGGACAAGCATTGACCGGGGACACGCTATTGGATTTTGTCAACAACACGTTATTTCCTGCACTTAAAAATATTGAGATCGATGAGGATACGCCGATGCGGCAACTCATCGTAAAATCTGCGTTTGAAGACGCGAACAACTATCAAAAAGATGGTGTACTCTTACGGCAAGTGATCAATATTATCGACGAGATTGACTTCACCGAGTATAAGGAGCGCCACGAATTTGGAGCGATCTACGAGTCCTTCTTGAAAGATCTGCAAAGCGCTGGAAATGCCGGAGAATTCTATACGCCCCGAGCTGTTACCGACTTTATGGTAGAGGTGATTAAGCCTGTACTCGGTGAGAAAATTGGTGACTTCGCTTGCGGTACCGGGGGCTTCTTGACCTCGGCATTGAATGCGCTGGAGCCACAAGTCGGCAACTCGCTCGAAAATCGGGAAATGTATAACCAGTCGGTGTACGGTATCGAGAAGAAATCCTTGCCCCATCTACTGTGCGTCACCAATATGCTCATTCACGATCTGGATGACCCCGACATCCTCCACGGCAATGCGCTGGAGATGGATTACAAAGAGATGCGGAAGCTGGAACCTTTCAACGTCATCTTGATGAATCCTCCTTATGGCGGAAGCGAGAAGGAAAGCGTGAAAGCCAATTTCCCGACAGAGCTTCGTAGTTCGGAAACGGCCGACCTTTTTATGAATGTAATTATGTACCGCTTAAAGCGAGACGGTAGGGCAGCGGTCATTATTCCCGATGGCTTTTTGTTTGGGACGGACAATGCGAAGTTCAACATAAAGAAGAAATTGTTCAGCGAGTTTAACGTCCATACGGTGGTCAGAATGCCGCATAGTGTGTTTGCTCCATATACGTCGATTCGGACGAACATCTTGTTTTTTGATCACACGAAGCCGACTGATGCTACATGGTTTTATCGTCTCGATATGCCCGAGGGGGTAAAGAACTTCTCGAAAACGCGCCCGATGAAGCTGGAACATTTTGCTGATGCCCTAGCATGGTGGGTTAACCGGGAGGATATCGAAGTCGATGGTCATCCGAAAGCGAAACGGTATTCCATCCAAGAAATTATAGACCGAAGCTACAATATTGACCTTTGCGGCTTCCCTCATGAGGAAGAAGTCATCCTTGAGCCAATGGCACTGATTCAGGAATACCAGGAGAAACGGGCATCTCTGAACGCAGAAATCGATCATGTACTCGAGCAGATCACATCCATGCTTGGGGGTAAATGAGATGAACGGACAAGATTTAAAGAACAGCATCCTCCAACTGGCGATCCAAGGCAAGCTCGTGGAACAGCGGCAAGAAGAAGGAACTGCGAAGGAACTGCTAGAACAAATTCGGGCCGAAAAGCAGAGGTTGGTCAACGAAGGAAAGATCAAACGTGAGAAACCTTTGCCAGAAATTACGGAGGATGAGATTCCTTTCGACATTCCAGTGAGTTGGGAATGGATTAGAATCGGAGATGTATTCAATTTGCAAGCAGGAAAAAATATTACTGCTGCTAACATTTCCGATGATAAGTCTGAAGAGTTCGTATTCCCATGTTACGGTGGTAATGGATTAAGAGGATATGTACAGAATTTTAATAGGGAAGGTACATATGCACTGATTGGTCGACAAGGAGCATTGTGTGGAAATATTAACTTTGCTTATGGAAAGTTTTACGCAACGGAGCATGCGGTTTTAGTCGATTGCTTTGGCTTAACAGATGCTATGTGGAGTGGCTACTTTTTAAGAGCACTTAATCTCAATCAATATGCTACAGCTACAGCCCAACCGGGGTTAGCTGTTAGTAATATTGTGAAATTACCAATTCCCCTCCCCCCACTCGAAGAACAAAAACGCATCGTGGCCAAGATTGAGGAACTATTGCCTTACGTTGATCAATACGACGACGCCCATGCCAAGGTGGAGGAATTCAACAAGAAATTCCCAGAGGAAATGCAAAAGTCGATTCTGCATTATGCCATCAAGGGCAAACTTGTTGAACAACGGCAGGATGAAGGAACCGCCGAGGAACTGTATCAGCAGATTCAAGCAGAAAAAGCACGTCTGGTGAAGGAAGGCAAGATTAAGCGAGAGAAGCCCCTGCCAGCTATTACGGAGGATGAGATCCCCTTCGACATTCCCGAGAGTTGGAAGTGGGTTAGGCTTGGTGAAATAGGGATGACGAACATTGGTTTAACATATAAGCCGACCGATATTACAAATGAAGGCACAATTGTACTGCGCTCTAGTAATATTCAGGATGGACAATTAGACTACAACGACCTTGTTAAAGTATCCTGTACTATCCCAGATAATAAGATGTGTCAAACTGGGGATATCTTGATTTGTGCTAGGAATGGAAGTAAGAGGCTAGTAGGTAAGGCTGCGATGATTGACAAAGGAGGAATGAGCTTTGGTGCATTCATGGCAATATACAGGAGTGTATGCAATGAGTACATTCTTTATATAATTAATTCAGCGTACTTCCGAAACTCAATGTTACCGGAGACTGGTACTACTACAATAAATCAAATTACTCAAGAAACTTTAAGGCATTGCATCATCCCACTCCCTCCAATCGAAGAACAAAAGAGAATCGTAGTCAAGATCGAAGAACTAATGCCTTACACAAAGCAATTGGCAAAGTGAATCCATCGCCTAAACCTTTGATCACTCAATACAACCTTCAAGCCAGATCGTCCGATTATCCCCAATCCGGGGTATTGAGGATGACCTGGCTTTTTTATGCGACAATTAAATAAAACTAAAACAATGAGAATACCTTGTTGTGAACCTCCTATAAAGAAGGTAATATATACCAAACTTCCAAGGAGGCGTTCCCCATGTCCATTCGACCAGTTGACGTTGTAATGATCGTCCGGACTCATTTGCTCCGGCGTGTAAGGAGGATCGATATACAGGAAGCTGCGGCTCTGCACTTCGATTAGTTCATAGGTTAGCTCCGGCTTGGTTAGGTAATAGAACAGAGCGCACAGACTTTCGTCAATCTCGTTGTAGACACGTTTCGACAACCGGGTAGGAGGGAGATTCAGTAAGCATCTGGCACCACCGCCGCAAACTTCCCAGTAATCGTCTGGGCGATGTAGTTTGGGAGGCGCGGTTGCAGACTGACAGCTGGGTTTGGGCGCACTAATCAGGTCATCAGCCGGACGTATCGTTATTCTGATGACTAGGCTGTACCCGCCGGACATTTATTTTTAAAACGCCGGAGTTGCTCTAGGCGGCTGCAGACAGGCGGGGTAAATTGTTTTCAGCCGCTCGGTGCTAGGGTTTCCGGCAAGCTTCACCTCGAGGGCTGGGGTGCCCGGAACTGGCGGAGTTGATTGGATGCTCTTTGATAAACAGAACAAATTTTCTCACATTGCGAAGTTGTCGTAGAGATTTATCTTCAAATGACTTGACTCCCCTCGTGTTACAAGTTAATACAAAATAAGTAAATAAATTGATTGGAGGCAATTATCGTGGAAGCTACTCAAGCTTTATATAGTGAAGCTAATCAACCTTTATATTATACGGTATCCCAACTGTCGGAAATTCTCCCTTTAGGAAAGAACTCGATTTATCGATTGGTAAGCCAATCGGACTTTCCGAAGATGGTTGTCGGAAAGAAGATATTGATTCGTTCAGACGAACTGGATAGTTACTTGTCCAAAACACTCTACGGTAAGATCGATTTGTAGGAAGTTCCTCGGGGGCTTTTGCCCCCTCCCAATACATTGATGAGGTGATTGAAATGGCAGCGAGTTATAGCAAAGTAAATGGTAAGTTCAGAGTGACCTTCGAGTATGGAAAAGCCGAGGATGGCAAGCGTATACGCAAATTCAAAACAGTCGACACAGAGGCGGAAGCCATTAAATTAAAGACGGAATTCGACTACAACCAGCAACGCGGTATGCTTGTGATGAAGAACGAATTCACAGTTGCTGAACATTTGGAAAGATGGATGAAACTATACGTGGAAGAAAACTGTCAAGAGACAACGGCGTACGGTTATCGAAATATTGTTTAGAACCACCTTGTGCCTTACATGGGCAACATAAAACTCCAGGATTTGAATGCCGTTATCATTCAAGAGTACTACAGCTATTTGAGCAAAGGGAAGAAATTGTCCGCTAACTCGATTCGCAGGCATCATGCACTGCTCCATAAAGCGCTTGATTTTGGACTTAAACAGAGCTTGGTACATCGAAATGTAATGGAAGGTGTTACCCAGCCGAAAGGAGTTAAGTTTGTCGGTAAGAGTTATACCAAAGAGCAGATTAAGCTGTTGCTCAAAAAGGTGAGGGGGACGAAGCTGGAAGTTCCTGTTTACCTCGCGGTCGGTCAAGGGTTGCGGCGCGAAGAGATAACTGGATTGCGGTGGGAGCATGTCGATCTCGATCAAAGAGTTCTTCAAATTATTGAGGTTCGTACAGCGGCAGGGGACAACAACAATATTGTCAAAATGCCAAAGACGGAGAAGAGCAGAAGATCTATGCATATTGTTGATGAGGTTTACAATTTATTAGTTTTTCACAAGGCTTGGCAAGATAAGCAGAGAGAGCGTCTGGGAAGACTATACCACGATTCCGATTATGTCTTTGTCCGGGATGATGGGAAGCCTTATTGAGTCAACTCGGTATCTGAACACTTCTTGGATTTCTTGAGAAAGCATGAGTTGCCCCGGATTAGGCTGCATGACTTGCGGCACACCTTTGCCAGTGTCATGTACTCAGAAGGTGTAGATATCAAAGCCATCTCGGAGATTATGGGTCACTCGGATATAGGCACGACCAGTCGGATATACACCCATTTGTTCGACAACACGCATAAAGAAAAGCTGAGTGTCATGAGTAAGGTGTTATCTTAGACGCAGATGCGGGTTCCTTAAACGGAACTCGCGTTTTTTTTAATAGCAGTTGAAATTATCATCTGACTTAGATATACCGTTTTTGAATTAAAAGAAAGGACTACTATTATCTTTGGTATGGAGATGGTATTCTTAGAATCTAAGTTCATAAAAATGGAGGCATGCTTTAATGAGCAAATATGACAAAAGCTTTTCTGTAGACGAGGAAAATATTCCGTCAGAATGCCCGATATGTGGAAACGATTTATTGCCAACATCCGAATATATTGACATACATTATCATGCAGACGGAATCCGAACAGTGTTGTATTGTAATAATGGTGATTGTAACTTTAAAAAGGTATTAAGTTACGAAACAAATAAAGATGTAGAGAAAAGTATGAGCGAAGAAGATGATGAGAATTAACGAGGGACTGAATATTTCGATGAAATAGAGCCGCTATTAGGTCATGAGTGAGCCAGTGCTCCGAAGATGGGGGTCATGTTTTAAGTGAGTAAGTCAAGGCCGCGAAGGGTTCATTACTAGCCTTGACTTGCGTCGACCCAATCTTTCTAATCCCCCAGCTGATACTGCTGGAGCTGCTGCGCGGCACGGCGAAGGTGAGACTAGCATAAGTTAAAATCTGATGGACTCAGGACAAGATCCTGTCCGTTCCTTGTAGACAACCGTAGACGAAAGCGATAAATTCGGGCAATATGAGCTAAACTGTGAAGAGACGGAATAAGAAATGAACCCCCAACAAAGCGTGACACACTAGGATAAAAGGGGACATGGCAACAAAGGTAAGGAGAAAGGGTACGCTCGTTCGACTCCCCTCGCCTCCACCAACATGAACACCATCCGCATGAGGATGGTGTTTTTGCGTCTTATGATCTCGGGATCGTGATGCAGTGAGCTTCAATGATCGCAGCCGTTTGTGGGCGGTCGATTAGATGATTAACCATATCGACCGTAAAATCCTCGGCTTTTTTTGTATCCATCTTAAAATGCAGGCCATCATAACGCAGGAACACAACCAGTGCTGTAAAAGCGGTTCGTTTGTTGGCATTGTGAAAAGGATGGTTTTGTCCAAGCGATTCGAACAAAGCCGCAGCTTTCTCGAAAATAGTAGGATAAGCATCTTCACCAAAGACAGAAGATTGAGGTCGATGGACAGCCGATTCGAGCAATCCAGGTTCTTTAACTCCTATATGTTCTCCTATACTATATCTTTGTATCATGGCTACATTGATAGCTATTACTTCTTGGACGGATAAATAGCGAGTGGAGGTCATCTGTCTTTAAGTCCTCGAAGCGTTTGATCGTATTCCTCAATGACATCTGTCAATGTATCCATGAAGTCTGCACTAATTCCTTCAGGCAATGATACTTTCGTTGATTTTCTAATAATAATTTCTCCAGTAGCGGGGCTAACATCAATATTGACTATATCACCGTGGTCCAGTCCAATTTGTTTTAAAGCATCAGTCATGGTTATACCAAGGCTGTTGCCGAATTTGGTCACTTTCCGTTCCATCTCGATCATCCTATTCATTAGAGTTCCTCCTTATCATCATATTCAGCTGTTATAACAATTATACAGTTATGCAGTTAGGGTTTAAACTAAAAAAGATGAAATTTAAACTATTTAGTGTAGGTAACAGGCCTGTTAATTATCCAGTAACAGGGAAAATAATCTGAAAAGAGGCCTTCCATTTAGTAAAATCGACCGGGCAGACCATCATGGAATATATGACTTTACTTCGCATTCGGAAAGCGAAAGAGCTACTCAGGGAAAATAGATATAAAATATCCAAAATATCACATAGCGTCGGATACGATAATCAGCGGTATTTCTGCCACGTTTTCAAGAAGCATGTGGGCATAAGTCCGGGTCAGTACAGAGAAGCCCATATGATTAAAGGCATGGGGGACCATTCATTATAATAACCAAAGAGTGACAGGGACAGCGGGAGAGTGAATGATGGTGCCTCGTACGAGAAAAGCGACCTAGATAGGTCGCTTTTCTCGTATAGTCTTTGGGTTTTGAAATTGTTCAACTGATATTAGGTGTGGAATCTCTTATAATCAGTTTGGTAAAGATATGAGAGACCTGATAGGGCTGCTTCGGATCATTCATACGGGAGAGCAGCATTTCAGCTGCCTTGACACCCATCTCATTACTGTAAATATGGACGGTTGTGAGATGAGGTTCAACAATGCTGGATTCAGGACCGTTATCAAAGCCGCAAATGACGATGTCATTGGGAATAGCCAACGTGTTCTTGATTGACCTCATGAAGGTAACGGCGATGTAATCGTTAGCACAGACAAATGCAGAAGGGAACTCGCGGATTTGGCTCAGTCTTGCGTCAGCCCACTCTGGACTTGAGGAAAATAGTCGATCGTCGTCGAGAATACATTGCGAGAGATCGAGCTGAATCCCTGATTCGTTTAGGGCGCGATTAAAGCCAACCCATCTTTCATTAAAACTTCTACAGTGGTTGTAGTCTCCGATAAACCCCAAAGATGTGTAACCGCCATCAATTAACTTTTTGGTAAGCTGGTAAGTACTGTGTTCGTTCTCCATGAGAAGCACATCAGCTTCAAAATCAGGGTAGCACGCATGGGCAGAGCAGTCGATAAAGATCGTAGGGATTCCAAGGCTGGTGATCAGCTTGCTGTATTCCAAATTGAATAACTCAATGCAAATAATTCCGTCCACATTGGATACATCAAAGTTTTTAGGGAGGGACAGGGATTCCTGCTCAATGTCTCTTATAATATGAATGGATAAATTATATCCTTCGGCACTGATCCGCTTTTCGAGTCCGCTGATGAGTGTCGATCCAAAGTGGGAAGTGTTCGGTAAATTTTCTGTCAATAAGGCTATATTCCCCGTGTTTCTCGAGAGATTACTTTCGGTCTCCATAAATGCAAATTGTTTATATTTTAACTCTATCGCTTTTCTAATTACTCTGTTTCTCGTTTCTTCGGGTATGCTGCTTGCTCCGTTTAAGGCTTTGGAAGCTGTATTCCTGGAGATTCCCAAAGCATCTGCAATATCTTGTATGGTTACTTTTTCCCTAGCCATGTATGTCATTCCACCTCTAAATTCTATATTCCTGTTCTAAATCCCCCATGAACCGTGCTCTATTTATCAATAACTCTTTCTAATTTATAATAATTTGTCTGGAATAGCAATCCGATTTTACAAATGAACAATTTAGTTTACATTTAAGCCTAGAAGGAAAGAGAGGGATTATAGATATGTATAGTTAAACACATGAGTTCAACTCAAAAAACTAGAGAAAATACTAAGAATAGGCAAGTGTTTCTATTGATTTGTGAAACTTGAAGTGTATAAATGTGCTTATGTAAAATTATATTCCTGATTATGAACAAATTATATTTTAAAATGCACAAATTATTTTTACAAAAACTATTGACGAGAGAGATGGTGTTTGATAAATTGTAAATGCAGCAGGACAGAGTTTAACACAAAAGTTCGTTCGTGAAAGCCCTTACTGCATGGAAAATGTAAACTTTTTGTAGAACGGAGGTAAAGGCAATTGCACAAATCATTAGAAGTCGACAACAGAACAACGGTAATTAGACACAAGGGTACCTTACTTGACTATATGAAGAAGCACTACTTTCTTTATATTTTGATTGCGCCGGCTGTGATTCTGACGCTTATTTTCAAATATGGTCCGATGTATGGTGCGATTATCGCCTTTAAAGATTTCAGCCCTATCAAAGGGATTGTGGGAAGTGACTGGGTAGGCTTGTACAACTTCGAGAAGTTCCTTTCTTCTCCCAATTTCGAAGTTATCTTTATGAATACGCTTAAATTAAGCTTTTTCGGTCTGATTTTGGGCTTTCCCGTTCCGATCCTGCTTGCGTTGATGCTGAATCAGATACGCCGCGCGGGGGCTAAGAAGAATATTCAATTGTTCTTATATGCGCCTAACTTTATTTCTGTCGTCGTAGTGGTAGGGATGCTGTTTATCTTCTTATCCCCAACGGGACCGGTGAACCAGCTCTTTACCTGGGTTACAGGTGAGCCCATCATGTTCATGTCACGTCCTGAGTACTTTCGCTGGATTTACATATTGTCTGATATTTGGACCGGGGCCGGCTGGGCATCCATTATTTATGTAGCGGCGCTCGCTAATGTTGATCCTGAATTACATCATGCAGCCAATCTCGATGGTGCTAATCTTCTACAGAGAATAAGCCATATTGATCTGCCCACCATACGGCCGATTATGGCAATCGTGTTTATCCTTGCAGCCGGTGGGATCATGTCGATCGGATTCGAGAAAGCTTACCTTATGCAAACAGCAATGAACCTGCCAACATCTGAAATTATACCAACTTACGTTTACAAAATCGGTTTGCAGTCAGGCGACTATGCTTATTCAGCCGCAGTAGGGCTGTTTAACTCAATCATCAATGTCATATTGCTCATCACTGTGAACTTCATCGTGAAGAAACTGAATGAGGGCGAAGGTCTTTACTAAGAAAGGAGCAGCAAGTCATGCCAATTAAACATTCCGGTCTGGACCGCTTTATACTCATGCTGAATGCGATCTTTCTGACGCTGGCCGTACTTGTCGTGGTCGTTCCCTTGGTTTACGTTGTTGTCGCATCCTTCATGGATCCATCCATGCTGCTCAGTACAGGATTATCATTCAATCCTTCAGACTGGTCAGTAGAAGGGTATAAGAAGATTCTTTCCAATCCGGCGATGATTCGAGGTTTTGGGAACGCTGTTTTATACTCTGCTTCATTTGCCATCCTTACTGTTCTAGTCTCCATCTGTGCAGGGTACGCTCTGTCCGACGACAGGCTTAAAGGAAAGGGATTCTTCATGACATTGTTTATTATCACCATGTTTTTTGGAGGCGGACTTATCCCTACATATCTCCTTGTGAAAGACCTGGGTCTGTTGAATACGGTCTGGGCCGTGATCATTCCCGGAGCAGTGAATGTATGGAACATCATTCTTTCCAGGACCTTTTTTAAAGGAGTACCCCATGAGTTAAAGGAAGCCGCCAATGTAGATGGAGCAACGGAGATGCGTATCTTCCTCGGTATTGTACTGCCGCTCTCCAAACCGATTATTTTCGTGCTCGCACTTTATGCCTTTGTGGGACAGTGGAATTCCTACTTTGACGCAATGATTTATTTAGATAATCCTAATCTTCACCCGCTGCAGCTCGTTCTTCGTTCCATTTTGATCCAGAATCAGGTGGATCCGGGCATGATCAGCGACCAGCTCGCCATGGCAGAAATGAAACGACTATCTGAAATCATCAAGTATGCAGCCATCGTTGTTTCCAGCTTGCCGCTCCTCATTATGTATCCTTTCTTCCAAAAGTACTTTGAAAAAGGTGTTATGGTCGGTTCCCTTAAATAGGAGACGGGCTGCACATAGATTAAAGGTTATTTCATTTAAATTGGGAGGTCATATTCTATGAAAAGATTAACAAAACCAAGAGGTTCAATGAAGGTTGCGTCTGCAACTGTGCTTGCTTCTCTTATGTTTCTTACTGCATGCGGCAGTGGTGGAGAAGGAGGTGCAGCCAGTAAAGAACAGGATCCAAACGGTAAGGTAACACTGAACTTTATTACACAGAGCTCACCGCTTGCGCCAGCGGATCCGAATGAGAAGCTGATCAATCAACGGCTTGAAGAAAAGACGAATGTTCATATTAACTGGAAGAATTTCACCCATGATGTATTTGTTGAAAAAAGAAACTTGGCTGTGGCCAGCGGGGACCTCCCAGATGCTATTTTTAACGCCGACTACAGCGACTATGAGCTGCTAAAGCTTGCTAAAGACGGTGCTATTATTCCGCTGAATGATCTTATTGAGAACCATATGCCTAACTTTAAAAAAGTACTTGAAGAAGCTCCAGCTTACAAGAGCATGATTACTGCACCAGACGGTAATATTTATGCATTCCCGTGGATTGAAGAGCTGGGTGAAGGTAAAGAAAGGATCCAGGCGGTAGACAGTATGCCCTGGATCAATGTGGAATGGCTTGAGAATTTAGGTCTCGATATGCCGACTACAACGGAGGAATTAAAAAAAGTATTGATTGCATTCAAGACCCAGGATCCTAACGGGAACGGTAAAGCCGACGAAATTCCTTTATCTTTTATTAACAGGCCGGGAGCAGAAGATTTGGCGTTCCTCTTTGGATCGTTCGGACTGGGTGAGAACCCTGACCATGCGGTAGTAAGCGATGACGGGAAAGTAATATTTACAGCGGCTCACGAGGACTACAAAGAAGCCGTTTCATACATTAATGAGCTGTACAAAGAAGGACTCATTGATATTGAAGCCTATACACAGGACTGGAGCACTTATCTTGCAAAAGGCAAGGATCAGAGATATGGACTATATTTCTCATGGGATAAAGCCAACATCACCGGGGCGAATGATACTTACGATGTGATGCCGCCGCTTGCCGGTCCAGATGGCGAAGTTAACGTAACAAGAACCAATGCACTTGGCTTAGGACGCGGCAAGATGGTGATCACCAGCGCCAATAAGAATGTGGAAACAACAGCGAAATGGGTAGATCAGCTGTACGACCCGGTCCAATCGGTACAGAATAACTGGGGAACTTATGGTGACGACAAACAGCAGAATATCTTCGAATGGGATGAAGCGAAGGGGATGCTGAAGCATTTGCCGCTGGAAGGTGCAGCACCTGTTGAACTGCGGGAGAAGACAAGTATTGGCGGGCCATTAGCGATCCTTGATTCCTACTACGGAAAATATACAACCATGCCGGATGATGCCAAGGGCAGAATGGATATTATTAAGAATATTATGGCGCCTAACATGAAAGCCGAAAACGTAATGCCAAGCATATTCAATTCCATTGAAGAGCTTGATCGCCTTACGACGATTGAGACAGACTTGTTCGCCTATGTGCTTAGAATGCGTACGGAATGGTATCAGAATGGCAAAATCGACGAACAGTGGGATGAATATCTGAAAGAACTGGATCGATTAGGACTGCAAGAGTGGCTTGAAATCAAACAAGGTGGATATGACAGAGCAACTAGATAATAACTAACTTTGAAAGATAAACCGTGAAGGGCGTGTTCCATGCAGCTGAGCTGCTGTACACGACCTTCTTTTATAAAAGAGAGAAGGTCTTAGTTTAAGGACCTCCAAATTACGGGGAGTAAAGGAGAAAACGATAATGTCTACCATTGCGAAACAAAATTACCGCGGAGTCTATCATTTTTCACCAAGGGAAAAGTGGATGAACGATCCCAATGGGATGGTTTATTTTGAGGGAGAATATCATCTGTTCTTTCAGCACCATCCAGACGGTATGACCTGGGGGCCTATGCATTGGGGCCACGCGGTCAGCAATGATCTTGTTAGCTGGGAGGAGCTGCCTATCGCACTTGCTCCAGATGAGCTGGGAATGATTTTTTCGGGCAGTGCCGTAGTCGACTGGAATAATACAACCGAATTTTTTGAAGATAAACCAGGCCTGGTCGCGATATTTACACATCACTTGGAAATGCCGGACGGCAAACCGGCCATTCAGCGCCAAAGCTTGGCCTACAGTAAAGATAAGGGAAGAACCTGGACGAGATATGAGGGAAATCCGGTACTGGAACATGAGTCCTTCATTGATTTTCGTGATCCTAAGGTGTTCTGGCATAAAGAGACAAACCAGTGGGTGATGATTATCGCTTGTGGTCAAACGGTATGTCTATATCACTCCCCTGACCTGAAAAGCTGGACATTTGCCAGCGAATTTGGAGAAGGAATAGGTTCTCATGACGGCGTGTGGGAATGCCCGGACCTGTTTCCACTTGCCATTGACGGTGATCCATCGAATACAAAATGGGTGATGCTGGTGAGCATCGGTGCGGACCCCGCTTTTGTGGAAGGATCCAGAACACAGTATTTTACAGGTGACTTTGACGGAAAGGTGTTCACCCCAGACGAAGATTCTATGAACGTTCGCTGGCTTGACTATGGAAGGGATAATTATGCAGGTGTAAGCTGGTCTGATATGCCTGCTGAAGATGGAAGACGTCTGTTTATCGGCTGGATGAGCAACTGGATGTATGCGAACCAGACGCCGACAGAAGTATTCCGCGGTGCAATGACGATTGCAAGAGAGCTTTACCTCGAATCGAGAAATGGCGAAGTTATTCTTGTTCAGAAGCCGGCAAGAGAAATGGAGTCAGCCCGTATTCGGGTTCTATCTATGAAAGACGCAGCGGTAAAAGATATTAATGCTCGTCTTAACGAGTTAAACCTGGAATCTTATGAGATTGTTGCCCAGTTCCCAAGGCACAAGTCTGCGAGCTTCAAGGTAAGAGTGGGTGCAGGCCAGCAAACCGTAATCGGTATTCATGGGGACACAGAGGAATTGTATGTAGATCGAATGGCTTCAGGTCAGCATGATTTCCACGAACATTTCCAAGGACATCATTCAGCAAAATTGAAGGCAGCGGGGCCTTCCTATGATCTTCGTATATATGTGGATCGCTCTTCCGTTGAGGTGTTCAGTAATGGAGGCCAGGCCGTGATTACGGATTTAATATTCCCTAAACCAGAATCCAGCGGTATTGCTGTGTTTGCAGAGAATGACCTGCTGATTTCCCTGGATATTTATAAGCTTATTCCGGCTGATAAGCAGGAGAAGAATTAAATCACCGAGAGGAGTATTATGCATGCGAATAGGAGCGATTGAAGCGGGCGGGACTAAGTTTGTATGCGGCATCGGTAATGAAAATGGGGAAATTGAGGAACAGATCAGTTTTCCCACAGAACATCCTGAGCTGACATTACCCAAAGTGATTCAATATTTTCAAGGCAAACAGGCAGAAGCGATCGGAGTTGGGTCTTTTGGCCCGATCGACCTTCGCCCAGATAGCCGGATGTATGGCTATGTGACAACAACACCCAAGCCGGGCTGGGCTAATTACGATATGCTGGGCACTTTGAAAAAAGTCTTTCCAGTTCCATTCGGATGGGACACAGACGTTAATGCAGCGGCGTTTGGTGAGGCGAAGTGGGGCGCTGCCAAAGGTTTGTCCAGCTGTTTGTATTATACAGTGGGTACCGGCGTGGGTATCGGAATATATTTGGAAGGCCAATTAATTCACGGTCTTGTTCATCCAGAAGGCGGCCATGTTCTTACGAGACGTCATCCTGAGGATGGATTTGCAGGGACTTGTCTCTATCATGGGGACTGTCTGGAAGGACTTGCTTCAGGTCCTGCAATTGAAGCCAGGTGGGGAAAGAAGGGTGATGAGCTTCCCATGGAGCACATCGCATGGGAGTTCGAAGCATACTACATGGCTCAGAGTATTACGAGTGCTATATTGTTGAACTCGCCTCAGAAGATCATTCTGGGCGGCGGGGTTATGCAGCAGCCGCAGCTATTCCCGCTCATTCGGGAAGCGGTGCTGCAGAATTTGAACGGATATGTGGATTCCAGAACCATTTTGGATCACATCGACGATTATATTGTGCCACCAGGTCTCGGCCAGCAAGCCGGATTATGCGGTGCTGTGGCACTTGGCCTGAAAGCATTAAATGAAAAGAGGGAATGAAAATGAACAAAAAAATAAAATCTGCATTATGTTCACTAATGACAGCAGGGCTAATGATGAATTTGGCAAGCATTGACGCAGCTAATCCCGATAAGGGATGGGCTGCGCAAGCTGATCAGCAGGTAAACCAACTGGCGAAGGAGGAGCTGTCTATTTTTGAAAGCGCGATCAATGCAGATACGAATTTGACAGGCTGGCACATCCAAGGGAAGGGGAAACTGGAGGATACTTCTGAAGGAATCTTCCTGACTTCAGATCCAAAGGAAAATGTCATGGCACTCTCTGAAACGGCGTCAGATGATTTTATTTACGAAGCCGACGTAATGATCAGGGATATGAAGGCGGATGCTACTTTAGTTTTCCGCTCAAATGAAGATGGCTGGAATTCCTATATGCTTCAAATTGTACCGAGTGCAGGTGTGATTCGTCTGCGGGATGCAGGCAGTGGTGAGGGCGAATTAAAAGAAGAGCGCCAGGTCACTGTAAAGGAAGGCGAAATTTATCATCTTAAGGTGAAGGCGGAAGGATCCTCACTGAAGGTATATTGGGGCAATCAATACAAGCCGGTGATTGATGTTCAGGACACTGCTTATCGTACCGGTAAGCTCGGACTCCATGTGTGGGATGGTTCTGCCCTGTTTCAGAACATAATGGTAAGCGATTTGAAAGGAAATCTTGGCCCCGCGGTAACAAATACAGGATTATGGCAGCCTGATCTTCGCGGCATAAAAGGAACTGCAGTTAATCAAATAAGGTCACAGCAAGTGTTCACCAAACAGGCAGCTGATTTTGTATATGAAGGTAATATCTCACTTCTTCATGATTCGGTCGCAGCGCTCACATTTCGTGCATCAGCGGATGGAGTAAAGGGATATAAAGCAGTACTGGCGAAGGAAGGAGATCAGGTGCGTGTGAACTTGATGAAAGACAGCAGAACGATGATTGCAAGTTCATATCGTACCTATCCGAGCCAGCCAGGGGCAAAACATCATGTGGAGATCAAAGCAGCGGGGAATCGAATTCAGGTCTTTCTGGACGGATACACACCGGCCGCCATTGATGTAACAGATAAAGCCTACACGAATGGAAATGCAGGAATCACAGTCATCCAGGGGACGGCCTACTTCCAGGATACATACATGACAGAGGCCAGCCAATATTATACTGAAAAATATCGTCCCCAGTATCATTATACGCCCATTCGAGGATCTGCAAGTGATCCCAATGGACTGGTTTACTTCGAAGGAGAGTATCACCTCTTCCATCAGGATGGAGGCACATGGGCACATGCCGTCAGCACAGATATGCTAAACTGGAAGCGGCTTCCAACTGCACTTCCTTGGAATGATCACGGCCATGTATGGTCTGGGTCTGCAGTGGCAGATTTATCGAATGCGTCAGGCTTATTCGGGGATTCAGGCGGGAAGGGCTTAATCGCATACTACACCTCCTTTAATCCTGATGGCCCGAACGGAAACCAGCGAATCGGTCTGGCTTACAGCAAGGACAGAGGTCGTACCTGGGAATATTCCAAGGAACGTCCGATCGTTATCGAGAATCCAGGCAAGAATGGAGAAGATCCTGGCGGTTGGGATTTCCGTGATCCGAAAGTAGTCCGTGATGATGAGAATAATAGATGGGTTATGGTGGTATCCGGTGGCGATCATATCCGCTTCTTCACTTCGACCAATCTGGTTGATTGGACTTTGACGGATAATTGGGGATATGGCGATTACGTTCGCGGTGGAGTATGGGAATGCCCTGACTTATTCCAGCTTTCGGTAGACGGGACTTCACAGAAGAAATGGGTTCTTATGATTAGTACTGGTGCAAATCCGAAAACAGGCGGATCGGATGCTGAATATTTCGTCGGCCAATTAACAGCGGATGGAAAATTCATGAATGATAATCCGGCAGGGAAGGTGCTGCGGACAGACTTTGGCAAAGAATTTTACGCGTCTATGTCATTTGCCAATATGCCTGATCACCGCAGGGTCATGATGGCCTGGATGACCAACTGGGATTACCCATTTGCTTTCCCTACGATACATTGGAAGGGAGAACTGACCATCCCGAGAGAAGTCTCATTAGTAACGACGAACGAGGGAATTCGGCTTGCCCAAAGTCCAATTAACGAGCTGGAATCGCTGCGAACCCCATTATATTCTGCTGCTAACAAAGTTTTGAGCCCTTCTTCACAAAACCTCTTGAAAGGGGTTATTTCAGGTGCTTATGAGATTGAGGCTGAGGTGGAAATCCCAGCAGGTAGTAAGGTTACAGAGTTTGGTTTTAACGTTCGGGAGGGTGCAGTCGAGAAGACCATTGTGGCTTACAAACCAGGCGAAAGCAAAGTGTTTGTCGATCGTTCTGATTCTGGAGTAACGGATTTCTCCAGCCAGTTCAGCACAAGGCATGATGCGCATATGCAGGCAGAGAATAGGCGCATCAAGCTGCGCATACTGGTTGACGAATCCTCGGTTGAGGTTTTCGGGAACGGCGGTAAAGTGGTCTTCTCCGAAGTCATTTTCCCGGACCCGGCCAGCAGAGGAATGAGTGTTTATACTAAAGGCGGGAGCGTCAAGATTATATCTCTAGCAGTAAACCAGCTTGGCTCCGTATGGAATCAAGACACAAACGGAACGACCAGAATCGCTACGGATACAACTGATCTTGAACTGAGTAAAGGGCAGACCGATACACTTCTGGCGATGGTGGAAAATAGCCCTGGAAATGGGGTTCAGCGGGTCAAATGGAAGTCCAGTAATGAAGATGTGGTTGGAGTGAATGCAGCGGATCAATCCTCACAGGCAGCCATTGTAGCGAAAAAAGAAGGGGAGTCCATCATTACCGTTTCCACACCGAATGGGAAAGCTTATGCTAATGTTCTTGTCAAAGTCTCAGGAGGAGAATTTCATACCAATTTGAGTGGGTGGGTTAAAGATGTATCAGCCGCTTCCTGGGTTGTAAGTGAAAATGGAATTCGTGGTCATTACTTCAGTGATGCCCATTATATCGCTGAGCAGAAGGCAGGGAATTTTACTTACGAAGCAGATATGATGCTTGGTAAGTCCGGAGGAGCAGGCTCGGTCTTGTTTCGTACGAGCGAAGATGGACGCAGCGGGTACTATCTGAATCTGGATCCAAACATGAAGTCCATACGTCTATTTTATAAAATGGATGGGCGCTTTGAGGATCGCCAGGTATTAGCGAAAGTCCCAGCTTTCATCCGGGCGGGGCAAACCTACAAAGTGAAAATTGAAGCGGATGGGCCGCATATCGTGGTGCATGTAGACGGTAAGAAGGTGATAGACCTGCAGGATGGTACATTTGCAGAAGGCCATTTTGGACTCCATGTATTTGGCGGACACGCTTCATACCAGAACGTTAATGTAAGCGGAGAAGCGCCTGCCCATTTGACCACGACCCGACTTGTAAATGCAGGGCAGCAGAAATCGATCTATACAGCAAATCTTGCTAATGGTGAAGCTGTTGTCTTGAAAGAAGCTAATGCTGCTTCGGATCAGAAGTGGATCCTTGTCCCGACAGGAGACGATGCAGGTTCCTATTCTATTCGTACAACAGCTGGCCAGGCACTTGACCTGGATACAGGTCAGAACAAGCTTCAACTGTACCACTATCTCGGCTACAACAATCAGCGCTGGATTCTCCATAAGCATGATGATGGGACCGTAAATATTATCTCAGTTCATCACAGGAAAGCACTGGGGGTGTCAGAGGATGGAACAGCACTGCTGCTAAACGAGCTGGACCCAGCCCTGGATCGGCAAAGATGGATCCTTACGAATTAATATTGAGGAAGATCGATATGAGGGAGGAGTTGCTATGTCTGGTAACTCTTCTTCTATATATCGAAAACCTGCTCGCAGGATTAAACGATGAAGGGCAAATTACTATGTTTGGAGAAGAGGCAGGATGAATGTTGATGGGATTCTCCAAGCTGTTCAAGCAAACGAAAGGCTTTCGTTCGACTCGTCGTTTCTCTGCAATCTGCTCTAGGGACCACGTCTCCAACACCTTCAAATTCAACTCCTGGGCAAGCGTTTCGGTATACTTACCCACAGGTGTGCTCGAGACTCTACGCTCGTGGTAGGCACGCTGAGCAGGCTCTGCTTCATAGCCGTCCTTCGTGCAGCCATGACGGATCTCTCTCGCAATCGTAGCGTGATGACGACCTAGTTGGCGGGCTATCTTTCATGCCGATCAACCCAGTTGATGTAATGTTTGTAGTTGTCCTCGTTCAATTATGCTAAGACAGGAGTAGCTCATGTTTGGTTTCTTCCGTGTCTAAATGGGATGTTGTGGTGACTTCCATTGTACACGAAACCAACATGGTTTTTTTATCAAGCCTGTTGATTAACCAGAATATGTAACTCGAATTAATTCGTACTGCCATTCGATTGGTAAGCAACGGCAAAGCAGCAACCGTGTAAAACCTGCAAACGAAAAGGGTCTAGCGTGTTTTTTCCTGCCGCCTTGCACTTAAATGAATTTAAACCAACTCAAAACAAAAATCAGTGCTTGACGAAATAAACCAGGATGAAAATGGAAAAACAATCGCTAATCCTGTATTGTTATAAGACCCAACAAACAACAAAAGGCATAGACAGAGACAGACACAGTAGATCGATGAAACGCATAAAAAGGGTGTTTAGATTGAGTAGTATATTGAAAATATGGATTTACTTTACTGCGGCGCTCTCGATTTTGGGTATTACTATTTTCTGGCCGAAGTATGTTGATAATGAATTTCCTTTATTTTCTGATATCTTCATGATCCTAGTATTTTTACCGAGCTTTTTCGCTTTATTTTTTTCAATATTCTCATTTTTAACTAATCAATGGCTCATTAAAAAGGCAACATTTAAGTTTGGGATCAACGCAATATTGTATTGCGTTTATACGCTATACTTTATTATTAAAGATATCTGGAGTGTCAATATGAGATTAATCTCTATTTCCTTAGCTTCCTTGATTGGTTTAATTCATTACTGTATTTCATATGGGCTGTTATTTACACGCAGCAAAAGGTAGGACGTGCAGTAATACAGGATTTGCAGATGTTTTTCCATATTTATTCCCAACGGAGGTACAACACAATAACCTATAGATAGAAGATGTATAACCCAATAAAGGGGTGCAGACATCTTCTTTTTTGTTTGGCTTTATCGACCACTTGAAAAATGTCAAGTTCTTCAGTGGCGCAATCATCTTCGACATTATGATGTCATGTATGTGTAATATATGTTCTTAGATTAAATAAAAATTGTCATTGAAATTAGAGCGTATTATCATTATAATCTGATTTAAGTTATGTTATCTGACACGAAACAAAAAAATAAAGGAGGGGTAGTACGCAATATCCAACTCATGTGTCATTTTACATTACATAAATTTTGCGTAATACCTCGCTATATCTATTAATCCCTGATCAGAAACTTAAATACTCTCAAGAGGATGGTGCGAAGTTGAAAAAAACTCTTATTAAGAACAAGCTTTATATGACAGCAGCTCTCTCACTTTCACTTACTATTTCCGCAATCTCAATGCCTTTGACTGCACAAGCAGCATCTGCGTCTGTTGTTGACGATAGCTGGGTTGTAAATTACACGAAGGCGCCAACTGGCCTGGACACTGGCAGCGTACGCAGCACAGATTCCCGGGCGCTGATGGGCTTTGGCGGAATTCGTATGCACGTCATTGGCTCCGACAATTTGCTGGATGGCGTGCTGCTTCGCGGATTTGGACTTACCTTTGATGGCGTAGACACATACTCAAGCACCAATGCCGTTACCATTGACGGCGTTGCCGTAAAGCGTGAAATCAAGCTGGATAAAAGTAATAACTCCGGGCGTTTCTTCGACACCTTCACAAACACAACCAATGAAACTATTTATGTGGAGGTCGCCTTTGGCGGTCAACTTGGCTACAATACGTCAACCAACCAAAGCGCAATCTCTACCACATCAAGTGGAGATGCAACGATCGACAACACCGACCACTGGGTGTCCTTCTATACTCCTTCCGACGGGGAAGAATCGGCCAGCTTTAATGGACCTTCAGCCACAACGATTGGCACAGGCGGATTTGTGGGGAGCTTGAATCGCACAGGCAATTTCCTTCGCGATCCCTTCACTAACCCATTAGCGCTGACAGGCGATGAAGCCAATCATTATGGACTAATTTATTCTTTGGAGCTTCCGCCTCAGCAAACTCGCTCACTGGCCCATTTCGTTGTAACAGGCCAATCCGAGGTATCCGCCGAGCTTGCTGCTGGTTCACAGGTCAAGCTGGTGCAGACTGTTGCAGAAGAGCTGTCAGAGCACCCTGACTTCAGCGATTTACCGACAGGCGCAGTATGCAGCCTCAGCAACTATGATCTCGACGCTCTGGTCACTGCCAGTGTCATCGACGCGGATTGCGACAACACGGATATAACGCTGCCGGATGCCGCAACTAATCCAGTGACTACACCCATTGTAAGTACAACCTCACTATACAATGTCACTGGTAAAACCATTACGGAATTGCTGGCTGATATGGAATCTGGCAAAACGAACGCACAACAAATTACGAAGGCTTACATCGACCGTATTGCTGCGTATGACGAGGGACCGCTTGGTCTTAACTCGGTCATTATGATTGCGCCGGATGCGATGCAGCAGGCAAGAGAAGCCGACCTCGCTCGCGCCAATGGAGATACACGTCCTTTGCTAGGCATTCCTATTTTGGTTAAAGATATTATTGATACGAAGAACATGCCAACAACCGGCGGCTCGGACCTGTTCCGGGATTATCAGTCGCCTGAGGATGCATGGCAGGTTGCAAAGCTTCGTGAAGCAGGAGCCATTATTTTTGGCAAAGCAAATCTTGCCGAATTCGCCCGCGACGGCCACTTCAGCTTTAGCACATTTGGACCGGTTTGGAACGCCTTTGATCCTTCAAGAAGCTCCATTGGCTCCAGCGGAGGATCGGCAGTCGCTGTGGCATCCAGCTTTGCGGCAGCAGCATTTGGCACGCAAACAGGCGACTCGCTGTGGGGACCTTCGGGAGCTGCCAGCCTGTTCAGTCTGCGCGGAACCGATGGCATGCAAAGCACGGCAGGCACAATGCCACTTACCATTATTCAGGATTATACGGGCATGATTGCTCGTTCCCTTCCCGATCTCGCCTTGCTGCTGGAAGCGACCGCTATTGGAAACCCGAACGATCCTTATGATGATGTATCCGACGGACATCGTCCAACGGATTGGCAATCCTTCCTGCGCGAGGATGCGCTTAAAGGCAAGGTAATAGGCGTTCCGGCAGGAGCCTTTAATGATCCGTTTGGCACAAGCGGCACAAGCGACGCCATGCGCGCACAATTTGTTCACTTTGTTGAAGCAGGCGCAACCATTAAAGAAATTAGCGCCCCGCCAAAAGCGCCAACTCGCGACTTTACCGGTGACACCCGTTATGAAGGCTGGAGTCAATGGATTGAGGCTCATCCAGACAATCCGTATACAGACCCTACCCAAATCATGAATCCAACCTCAACCTATACAGGCGCAGGCGCAATGACGGAGGAAGCACTTCAGGCATTCGAGGACTACCGGGCCAACTACCGCGAGCTGCTGCACAACTGGATGGATGAAGAAGGCGTTGACGTTCTCCTCTACCCTACAGAGCTGAGCGATATTCATCTCAACGATTCCATTCAGCCAAGCTTTGGCCGTCTTGATCCGCAGTCCTCTGCTTCCGGCGTACCTACTGTTATTTTCCCTGCCGGGGTCAACGATCATGATCAGCCAATAGGCTTTCAATTGCAGGGCAAAGCCTATTCGGATGGAGATTTGATGGGATATGCCTACGCATACACAGCTCAATCCAATGGACATGTACAGTCCAGCCTGACGCCTTCGCTGTCACCATTGCCAGAGCTGGCGGCATTTACAGACATTGCGAATAACTGGGCTGTGCAATATATTAGCGATCTTATTGCTGACGGTATTGTGAAGGGAACCTCCGTAACCGAGTTCTCGCCAAGCCAGGCTATGACAAGAGGGATGTTCGTCACCCTGCTTGGTCGAATGAATCAAGTTAGCGATGAAGACGGAAGTACGTCATTTAGCGATGTAAACAGCAGCGCCTATTATGCGCCTTATGTCAAATGGGCCGAGCAAGCTGGCATCGTAGACGGATTTGCGGATGGGACGTTTGCGCCTAATAAAATGATTAGCCGTCAAAACGCAGCCGTTATGATTAATCGATATTTGTCTTATAAAGGAATTACAGTATCAGGTTCCCAAGAATCCGTCGGCTTTGCCGATCATAGCGATATTGCAGCTTATGCGGCTGATGCGGTTCAAACCGTGCAGAAGCTAGGCATCATGAGCGGCATGCCCAATAATCGCTTTGCGCCAACAGGAAACATTCTCCGCAGCGAAACGGCCAAAATTATATCTATCGTGTTAGATCTGGAGCAATAAATCATCCCCCTGTCTTCACCTGCGGCAAAAAGCCGGAGAATGCCGATGTAGCGGCATTCTCCGGCTTTATCCTTTGTCCTATGAGGCCGCCACGCTTAAAGCCTGTAAATTCGTTTTATTTTACTGTCAGACAAAAATCCGCAAGCCGTCCACTCCCTTCAGAGTGTCGTGCTTGCGGGTTTTTGTTCATTTCTTGATACATCGTGCATTCATGGAGCCCTTCCCCAACGACCTTCACTCAGTCGGGCATCGCAATGACTTCAAAACCATTCAATAAAAAACGTTACTTCTTGCTACATAAATCTGTTATTAAATAGAATAAGGAATTTGGAGGGGGCGTTAAACACTTGGTTCAATGTATGAAACGATATGTAATGACTTTGGCCGCTGTTGTTTTCACTTTTGTTGGCCTCACAGGAATTAGAATTGATATTCATGCCTCAAGCGCAGATCCATTAATAAGTACTGTACCAAAGTCGATAAAAAAATATGTACACTCGATCAATAACGAGGACTGGGAAAGCTACGTAAATAGTTATTCTCCAGATCGACGATTAACGAATTTTCCAAGTGAAGCACAACGTAACAGCCGTACAGGAATTCTCTCGGTGAAATCCATTGAAATTTCAGAAATTAAAGAGATATCCGAGAAGGATATACATGAGGTTCAGCCGCTGAACGTGAAGCCATCATTAGGGAGGAAAGAAGGCTGGGAGGTAACAGCAAGCCACCGGACAATGGAGAAATACAACCTCAACGTGTGGTCAGTTCCATCATTATTTCATTCACGAACCAGAATCATACCATAGGTCTTTGGACAATTTTGCGAGAGCATATCCAAGAGATTATGAAAAAAGCCAAGCCACATGCATGGAAGTAAGCCAGGCAATCAGGTGCATGTTTACTATATGAAGCAGTAATAAACGAGTGCGTGAGAATGCAGTGATGACGTTTTTGCAGGAAGACGTATATCATTTCTCTCTGGGTAACTAGCGGCAGGTTTCTAATGGGTGACGGTCGATGTCACCCGCAGGTGGACAGGTCGTGTGCAAAACTGGGGCCGGATCCTGAAATGTTATGCATCGAGAAATAGTAAGGGAGTGGCAGGGTGAAGCGTGAAAATCTTTTTTACATTTGGGTCGCTATTACCGGTTATATAGCGGGTATGCTAACGTATATCATTTCTCTCTGGGTAACGAGCGGCAGGTTTTTTATAAACCTGGAACTGCTGATGACCTGGACGCTGGTTACTTTTTTTACAGTCGGTACTTCATTATTTTTTTCTTTGCGTAGTGCTCTTGAGGGCCATCCGCAGATATTATTTTTGGCTTCAAACAGCAGCGTTTATAGGCGTGGGGATCATTCCGATTACCATGGTTGCATTTATGATGGGCTCATTCAGCGTGAGCAATTTTAAATTTGTATTTTCGCCGGAGGGCGTTTACTTTCTAATGTTTTTTACAAGCACGGCGCTTATCTGCTCCTACGGAACCTGGGTGGCTCAAAAAAAGCTTAATAAAAAGCCGTTTCTCTTCCTGTCCGCTCTGATTGGAGCAGCGTTTTTCATCGTCATGAAGCTAAATGCGGAAAGCATATGAATCGTATCATTGAAGGAGGCGGGTATAGCTTGAAGTTTGAACTGGGACGCTGTTTGTTACATGAACGATTGCTGGAGTCCGGAAAGTCAGTATCTTGGCTGGCCAAAGACCTGCACATGAAGCCGGAGCGGGTGCATGATTATATCGACAACAAACGAGTCATGCCGCTTAAAGCGGCGATCGCTATTGCCGATTCCATCGGCTGCAATGTGACTGATTTGTATGAAGTCACTCCAAGCCCGCAAAAAGCCACAGACATTGAGCAAGACTGACATCGGCGGTTCCCTTCTACGAAAAGCTTGAAGTCTTTACTTATATGGTCATTTAGGCATATAATTCGTTCAGACATCGAAGAGAGAAGAGGAACGCTTGAATGAATAACGGGTTAGTTAACGCGATCATAGCGTATATCATGTGGGGGGTACTCCCGCTTTATTGGAAGTGGCTGGGCGACGTGCCAGCAGGGGAAATTCTGTCTCACCGGGTGGTCTGGTCGTTCGTCTTCGTCGGCATACTGGTCGCGGCCCAGCGCCGTTTTGGTGACATCAAGGTGATCATGTCGAGCCGTGCGCTTCTGCTGCCTCTTGCGGCAAGCGGAGTGCTGATCGCGATAAACTGGCTCATTTTTATATGGGCTGTGAACCATGGTCATGTTGTGGAAACCAGTCTCGGTTATTATTTGAACCCGCTGCTGAACGTCGTGCTGGCTGTGGTGTTCCTCCAGGAAAAACCGAACCGTGGACAATGGCTCGCCATTGCGATTGCCGGTATTGCCGTACTCATCATCGCAGTCGATTACGGACGCTTCCCGTGGGTTTCCATGTCACTGGCGTTCTCGTTTGGTCTGTACGGCCTTGCGAAGAAGAAGATCAAGCAAGAGGCCTCGGTCGGCTTATTGTCGGAGACGGCTGTGATTCTGCCCATCGCCCTGATCTATTGGATGTATCTAGCGGCTGCGGGACAAGCAACAGCATGGACGCTGTCTCCAGCCATGTTTGTCGGATTGCTGCTTTCCGGAGTGGTCACGGCGCTGCCGCTGTTGTTCTTTGCCCGGGCGGCTGCCCGGATGTCGCTGTCTACGCTCGGTTTCGTCCAATATATTGGACCCACGATCATGCTGCTGCTGAGTGTGTTTGTGTTTAAGGAAGCCGTCTCGCCGCTGGTGCTTGTTGGCTTTGTGCTCATCTGGACTGCCCTGATTGTGTACGCGGCAGCCTCAGTACGCAGTGCAAGACTCGCCAAAGTGAGCTGACGGCCATACGGATTGGGAAGAGGCTGTGATAGCCGCCTGTAAGGACGGATTTTGATCCGTCCTTATTTTTTTATTCTTATCCTTCCATCCCAAGTAATATATAATTCAAATAACAAAAGATGTAAGAGGATTTGTAGAGGAGGGAGAGCATGAGCTACAAAGTCAAAATGACAGGAGTCATGATCGCACTAGGCGTCGCGGTATATGTTCTGTGTTTATTTTATTACCGCTCCGTCATGACCCCTGTTCCTGATGAAAAACAATGGCTGTCCGTGGGAACCGTCAGCGAGGTGCAGATTTCCTCCAAACAACTGGACTTCATTCGATACGAAGGCACTTTGACTTTTCAGGGGGAGGCTGTGAATGAAGTGTTGGATGCTCCGAAGGGATTTGCTTTTACGAAAGAGACGCGGGTGTTTAAAAAAACCGAGGATGGAGTAAGAGAGATCGCGGCGATCTCGGACCTGCAGGACGGGCAGAGCATTGAAGTATGGACGCACTTCTTGAGCGACCATCTCCTGGGAGCTGCTGAAATAACGATTATCGATGGAGTGATGGCTCCTATATTTTGAGGAAATCCGAGGTGAGTGATGATTACGGTGCCTTTTCCCACTCATTAACAGGCGTATTGAAGCACCAGGTGGCTTTAACTTAATTTTATCTGGAGCCGCCGCAGCCTCCGCTGGACAAGGGACTGCAGCAGCGGTCTGATTTGGCCATGGCTTCATTAAACAGACTTACAGCGTGCAGCACCTGTTCCTGATCAGAGGGGCTCATATAGGAAAAGACCTCGCTCAGGTAATCGTTCATCTGATGGTCAATAGCGGCAGCAATGGATTGCCCTTCAGGGGTAAGCGCAAGAGTATACACTCTGCGGTCCCGAGGATCCTGCTGCTTGATGATGAGATTCATTTTGATCAGGGACTGGGCTTGTCTGCTGAAGGTCGTAATATCCGTACCCAGCGTGTCGGCAACCTGCTGCATGGAAGGGTTATGCTGCCGGTCCACCTCATATAAAATATGGCTCTGAACCAGAGTAATATCGGTATCTCCCACACTGCAGCAATGCTTGTTCAAAAAGCCAAAGCGGCGGGTCATAATCTGAAACAGCTCGCGGGCATGCTCCATAGATTTATCATCTCCATCTACAGGGATCTTTGATTCTAGGATACCACAATCTCTGTGTTATACGGGATGGGCAGGTGCTCAGAAAGAAAGTCTGCAGCTGTACCCGTAACAATACCTGATTTTACACGATAATACTTGCATAATGCAAATAATTAGCGTAGCATGGGTAGCAGTGGAAGAGTAGACATGAACTAAACAAGGAGGAGTTACACATGAAACCGATTGAGTTCAAGGAAACAGGAGCCTCGTGCTGTACCCCGAAGGGAGCAGGGGGTGCGGAAACAAAGCCAGCTGCCTCCGTAGTTCAAGCGGATGCGCCAGTGCAGCAGCACGCTCACCTGCCTGTAGCGATCATCGGGGCAGGCCCGATCGGACTTGCGGCTGCTGCGCAGCTGGCGGAGAGAGGGCAGTCTTTTGTGCTGTTTGAAGCGGGGGATGCGGTAGGACATCATATACGTCAATGGGGACATGTCCAGCTCTTCTCGACCTGGCAGTACAACGTGGATCAGGCCGCGGCCCGTCTGCTGCGCCAGCACGGCTGGGAGGCGCCGAAGTCTGATGAGCTGCCGCTGGGACGGGAGCTGGTAGAGCAGTACCTGGAGCCCTTGGCTCAGGTGCCGCCGCTGAAGCCGCATATCCGGCTGAATACGAAGGTGGTCTCCCTGTCCAGAAGAGGCACTGACAAGATGAAGTCTGCCGGCCGCGAAGCATTTCCCTTCGTGCTGTATGTCGAGCAGGACGGCGTCACTTCCCGCGTAGAGGCAAGAGCGGTTATTGATGCATCCGGAACTTGGGGTCAGCCAAATCCGCTCCAGGCTGATGGCGTATGGACTCGGGAGGAGCGCTCGTGGGCAGACCAAGTGACCTATGGCATTCCGGACATTTCCGGTGAACAGAAATCGAGATACGCCGGCAAGCGGGTGGCCGTGATCGGCAGCGGACACTCTGCGATCAACACCCTGCTCGATCTGGCCACCCTGAAGGCCGAGGTTCCTGCGACCGAGCTGATCTGGATTCTGCGCAAACGTACCGTGGAGGAAGCCTACGGCGGGGAGGGCGATGACCAGCTGGAGGCGCGGGGAGCCTTGGGAAGCCGGATTCATCAGCTAATGGATGCAGATCAGATCACGGCAGTGACACCTTTTCGAGTAGAGCAGGTGAGTGGCCAGGGAGGGAAGCTGCAGCTGCTCGGTACGGGAGCAGCTGGCACGATGGTCATCGACAGGCTGGATGAAATCATCGTGAATACGGGCAGCCGGCCAGACTATTCCTTCCTGAGTGAAATTCGGCTCACCATTGATCCGGCGACCGAAAGCGTCGAGGCGCTGGCGCCCCTGATTGATCCCAATGAGCATAGCTGTGGCACGGTACGGCCTCACGGGGAGCGTGAGCTGCGCCATGGCGATCCCTACTTCTATACGGCAGGCATGAAGAGCTATGGCCGGGCGCCAACCTTCCTGATGGCGACCGGCTATGAGCAGGTAAGATCCATTGCAGCTTATCTGGCCGGCGATCTGGAAGCTGCGCAAAAGGTTGAGCTGGTGCTGCCGGAAACAGGAGTGTGCAGCGTTCCCCGCGCATCGTCGGACCCGGAGGACGCCTGCACCGCGTCGCAACCTGAATCAGGCTGCTGCGGCTAATGTCGTCCATGTCAGCCATGCCGTGACTGGAGGGCTGGCATGGCTTCGGCTGCAAGTACATCCAGGCTTTTTGTTCGATGACAGAAGCCTGGATTTTTTTTCATAACAGTAAGCACGGAAGAAATACATAATGTTCCTCTCCTTGGGTCATGATTTATACGTAACGAAAGGTACATAGGTACCTATACCCCGAAGGAGGAAACATGGAATGAAAAAAACATTGCTGCTGCTGATGACCCTGAGTCTGCTGATGATGCCGCTGGGCATGGCGAATGCTGAGGAACGAAAAGACGTCGTGGATACTGCGGTCGCAGCCGGACAGTTCTCGATCCTTGTCAAAGCGCTGGAGCAAGCCGGCCTGGTGGAAACGCTGAAGGGCAGCGGACCGTTCACGGTGTTCGCGCCAACCGATGAGGCGTTTGCCGCTCTGCTGAAGCAGCTGGACATCACTGCAGAAGAGCTGCTTGCACGCAAGGATTTGAAGGATATTTTGCTGTACCATGTGGTGCCGGGCAAGGTTCTGTCTACCGATCTTAAAGACGGAATGAAGGTCAAAACGCTGCAGGGCAGCGATGTAACGATCTCCACGAATCCGGTGAAGGTGAATGATGCAAATGTGGTGAAACCGGATATTCTGGCTTCCAATGGCGTCATTCATGTCATTGATCAGGTGCTGCTGCCGCAGCCAAAGCACAAATAAACCGGCTGTAACAGCCGGCTTAACATGAAACCATCCTGCGGGATGGTTTTTTTTGCGATTAAGTGCCCGGTGTGACTGAAAGGCCTCTTAAGATATGCTCAAATCGCTGCAGCAGAACGATTTCCTGGGCACTCAGGGTTTCAAGAGTGGCTTCAACCGAAGAGTTCACCTGGATCAGCTGATTAAAATTAACGAGGGAGGGCGTGATCACAGGAAGGCTGGCGGTTCCGAGCACGGTCTGCAGCTTCTCGGCCTCGGAGTTCATAATATGGGCCTGACTGAGCTCAGCCAGAGCAATGGCAGCCAGGTTAACCGCATAATATTGCTGCAGCGACTGAATCACAAGCGGATTGGAGGCACCGAAGCCAGTAAGGATGGGACCGCCCGGCTCACTTTGAAACTGGAACTCGAACAGCGCCTCATTGACATATTGCCCGGATGGGGGAACGCAAGTGACAACGAGTTGATATTGCACAATAACCGTCTGACCTGGAATAATGGTCCCCAGCGGCAAGTTGGCCGGGGTTGCGCCGGGCTGCGGAACTCCATCGACGATGACACTGTTTGGTACAAAAGAGGTACACTCTGGTGAAGCGTCGAACATGACCACGACGGTGGCATCGGCGGTGCCTGTATTAGTAATCTCCACCGTGTACGTAATGACATCGCCTGGACTGACTACAGAGACGTCTGCGCTTTTAAGTGCTTCAAACCGGGGGGCGTTGACGTCGATTTGCAGCCCGACCCCGTTAATGACATAGGCATCTCCGGAGGTCGTGCCCTGAATGACGGCATCCGTCTGCGCGTTAACCAGCTGGGGGGAGACGTCTATGTTCGTAATGTCATAGCCTTGTCTGCGGCCATCGGCATTGATCCCGAGCGGCTGATTGAGATTGCCGAAGGTGCCGGAGGTGTCCAGGGTTCCATCATCGCCGTTAATTTGGGAAGCAAAAAAATTATCAATCGGGTTATTGGGACCCGACACCGGTGTCAGCGTTCCTACCGTAGGCCCGAACAATAGCTGATCCCCAATCCGGTTGGAATCTCCCTCCAGGGAGCTGACCTGCAGCCGGCCATTAACGGGACCGGTAGTCGGTGTAAAGAAGCCTGAAATGTTAAAGGGTGTACTTCCGGAGCCGATACTGACGAACTCACTGGCTACAAAAATAGACATGTTACGAATAGGCAGCGTCGGATTCTGATAGGCAACCATCAGGGTCCAGCCGCCGGAGTTGGTCGTATTGTTGATGGCAGAGGTCGTAGCCACAATGTCCCCTACCGTATAAGTCCCCACGCCGGCTGCTTGGACAAGGGAAGTTACATTAGCGGAACGGATATATAATACTCCTAAAATAGTAGCGGCTGTAGCAGGATCGAAAGGAATCGAAAAGCTGCCGGCCGGTGTTGTGAACGAGACATTATCGTTAATAAAAGCCGAAAGATCTTGTCCTGCAACATTATAGCTGCCGGACCAGATTAATTCCGCATACAGCACGGTACTCTGTGCGGGCAGCTGCAGCACGGCGCTGGCTGCATTTTCTTGAAAGTTAAGCGTTGTACCCGGAGGGAAATCATTGACCTGGCTCAATGGATTCGGCGTGGCCATAGCCCCGATCGCATCCTGATCTCCTTGATTGTTCGTATTTAGCTGCTTACTGAGCCCGATCGTATTCCCCGTAAAGGTAATAGCACCATTGATGGTCGTGTCAAAACGATTAATGACGGCCAATGTTTACCACACCCCTTCTTGTATACTCTAGCTTATGATGCTTATCTCATGGAGGAGTGGATGTTTGCCAGTATGCAGGCGTGGAAATGCTGCGGATACTGGCAGCGATAGGCATCCCGCTCTCCATCCAGATGCTATAATAATAAGAAACGAATATGCGGCCAGGTGCTGGCAGAGATACGGATCGATGAAGGAGGAGATGCCTTATGCTGAGAGTTGCCCTGCTGGATGATGAAAGGCCGGCTCTGAACGTACTGAGCGGACTCATCCGGTCTATGAAGGGGGTAGAGCTTACCGGTGCGTTCACCAATCCTGCAGAGCTGCTGCAGCAGCTGCAGGAATGCCGGCCTCATCTGGTGCTTCTGGATATCGAAATGCCAGGGATGAACGGTCTGGAGCTGGCAGCTGCGCTATTGGATATGGAGGAGGAGATAGAGGTCATCTTTGTGAGCGCTTACCACCAGTATGCGCTGGAGGCGTTTCGCGTACAGGCGGTGGATTACCTGCTGAAGCCGGTCGATCCTGTGCTGCTGCAGGGCAGTGTGGACCGGGTAATCAGGCGGAAGCTTGGATCAAGACCGGCGGTGGTGGAAGATCAGGAAGGGGCCTCAATTGCATGCCTGGGCGGCCTGGAGCTGCACAAGGCGGGACAGCCCGAGCCGGTCCGGTTTCCGACAGCAAAGGCGGAAGAGCTGTTCGCCTACTTGCTTGTACACCGGAACACGGACGTGTCCAAGTGGACGCTGGGCGATTTGCTATGGCCGGACATCGTGTCGACAGAGAAGGTCAATCATAATCTGCATATGGCCGTCTACCGGATGAAGAAGAGCCTCAAGGACCACGGACTGGCTGTCCGTATTTCCTCACAGCGCGGATTTTACCGGCTGGAGTGTGACGACCCTTGCGATTACATTGCACTGGAGGAGGCAGGACAAGCACCCCAAGTAAACAGGGAGAACGTCAAGGCTTTAACAGAGGCGGTGAAGCTGTATAAAGGGCCGCTTTTTGCAGGCAGGGATTATCCCTGGTGCGAAGGTGAGCGGGAGCGCATGTCCCGCTGCTACAGAGCCTTGTCCAGGAAGCTGGCAGCCTGGCAGACCGGGCAGCACCGGTATCATGAGGCGGTAGAGCTTCTTCTGCCTCTGCTGGAGGAGGCCCCTCTGGATGAAGAAGGGCATGAGGTGCTGCTCAGAGCCTATGACGGATTACAGCAACGGACTTCTTTTATAGCCCATTATGAAAAAATAAAACGCAGCTTCCGAGAGGAGCTGGGGGAGGAGCCGCCCCAAGGTTTGAGGAAGCTATACAGCGACTTGCGGTAACATGAATTGGAAAGGTTGTTTTCAGCCCTCCTTGACATAAATTATGTCTGTTGTTATCAAGAAGCGCAGGCCCATTCCCCAGGAACGGCTGCAGGCGCTCGCCGCTTATTTTGGCGTCGGGGAAGAAGTGCTGGTGGACACCGGCTATTTTGCCAGCCCGTTGACACCGCTGGCGAAAGTTCAGCTGCACATGCTGCTGCTGGATCAGAAGATTGCCCAGCTTGAAGGTGAAGGAGCAGAAGAAGAAGAAGATATCGCACCCTACCGTGACAAGAAGCTTCAGCTGGAGCGGGAGCGAGAGCACGAAATTCGGCTGGGGCGAGTGGCTGAGGCGCTGCAAAGAGACCATGATGGCCGCCTGGCCCTCCTCCTGGACCAGGTCCTGGATGAAGCAGCTGCCAAGAAGACTGAAGGCGTTGAGTCATAAGCTTGGCGAGTAAGTGCTAAAGGTCTATACACAAAAGCAAGCTCAGAGAGTCGTCATCATTCACAGATGACGGCTTTTTCTGATGCCCGCTCGATCTGTTTTTTGCAGCACTGATTTGTTATATGAATCACGTATTTGTTATATAGAGCCGAAGCAGCGCTGGATATAATCAAGATTAAGCTATCGATATACATTCATAAGGAGGATTCCCATGAACAAAGGCAAAGCAAGCATTGCGATTATGCTTACCATCTTGATGATCATGACGATGCTGTCACCCCAGGGCTTGATGAGTCAGGCGGATGCGGACAGCGCTGTAGAAAGGATCAGTACGGATTTTGAGGATGGCACGCTCCAGGGCTGGGTGAAAAGAGGTGAGAATGAGAGCTTAAGCGTCACGAATGACGTGTACTACAGCGGTCAGCACAGTATGCTCGTGGAGGGCCGGCAAAGAACCTATCATGGTCCTATGCTGGATCTGAAGGATCGCCTGCTTCCCAATCAGGATTATCAGATTTCGGTATATGTCCGCCTGAAGGAGGAGCCGCAGGCAAACCAAACCCTACAGCTAACGGTATTTAACAAGTCGGAAAGTGATAACTATGTGGTTCCGGATCAGGTAACCATCACGAAGGAGGAGTGGGAGAAGTGGCACCTGCTGGAGGGAAGCTACCGATACAGCAATGCTCCTTCGGAGCTGTCTCTTTATGTCGAAACGCCATACCGCATGCCAGAGCCCGTGGATACATTGGCTTTTTATGTAGACGAAGCTGTCATCGAGCCTGCTGCTCCTTTAGAGATTCAGGATCTTCCGTCTCTTTATGAGGTGTATGCTAATGATTTCAAGATGGGAGCGGCTGTGTACACCTGGCAGCTGGAGGGCTCCTATGCAGAGCTGTTGAAAAAGCATTTTAACAGCATCACGGCTACCTATGAGATGAAGCCTAAATTTATCTCTTTGGGAGAGGATAAATATAACTTTGAAGTAGCGGATCGCTATGTACAATTTGCAGAAGAGAATAACATGGACATTCGGGGACATGCATTGCTGTGGCATATTGATGCAGCGGAGTGGATGTTTACAGGTCCGGATGGCGAGCCGGCAAGCCGGGAGCTGCTGCTGCAGCGACTCGATGAGTATATTACGACCGTCATGCAGCGCTACAAGGGCAAGATTGATGCGTGGGACGTCGCGAATGAAGTGATAGCCGACAACGGCGGGGATGAGAATGGTCTGCGGATAACACCTTGGTATACACAAATCGGACCTGATTATATTGAAAAAGCGTTTGAGTTCGCGCGCAAAGCGGATCCGGATGCCAAGCTGTACTACAACGACTATTACACAGAGGTTCCGTCCAAGAGAGCGCACATCTATGAGCTGTTAAAAACACTAAAGGAAAAGGATCTGATTGACGGGGTCGGTCTGCAATCTCACCATTTGCTGTATTCTCCTTCTATCGAAGAGGTTGAGAAAACGATCAAGCAATATTCCGAGCTGGGCCTGGATATTCAAATTACCGAGCTGGATGTCGATTCCGGAGTGAGTGTCGATACGCCGTTGCCGGCAGATGTGGAAGCCCGGCAGGGGTATCGGTATTTGGAGCTGATGGAGGTTTACAAGAAATACAGTGAACATATTTCCTCTGTCACCATCTGGGGACTTCAGGATGAGAAAAGCTATAACCGTCATGCGATGCTGTTCGACAAAAATCTAAAAGCCAAGGATGCCTATTGGGGTCTTGCCGATCCTTCCCGTTTGCCGGTCATTCGGCAGGTGTCTGCTGGACTTTTCGGATCGCCAGAGCAGACAGCTCAAGAAGATCCACTATGGAAAAAGGCTGTGAGGTCGCAGCTGTCTGAACAGGATTCGTTGCGTGCTTCGCATCAGATTCTGTGGGATGAAGATCACCTTCATATTAAGGTGGATGTCCAGGACAGCACCGTGAATTCCGGGGATAAGGTGGAGCTGTATTTCAATGAGGCGAACGACGAGTCCGGATCATTGGGGCCGGGTGTCCGGAAGGTAGTGATCCCGCGTTCTAACCCGGGACCAGAAGGAATCACGACAATGGTTAGACCAGGTGCTGCCGGCTATAGCGTAGAAGCAGCCATTCCGTGGTCCACGATAGAGCCTCAGGCCGGCAGTCTGATCGGCTTTGACGTTGTCGTTACAGACGGAAGCGGCTCTACAGTTGCCCCGATTTACTGGAATGATCGAACGCTGCAGCAGGATGATGACACCCGGAACTATGGCCTGATTCGATTGGCCGCCATGCCCAAATCTGTAGAAGCTGTTCATGGATCGGCTGTCATTGATGGCGTAAAAGAAGGTGCCTGGGATCAGGCAGAGCCTATGCTAGTTCAAAAGACGACCGCGCCAAAGAGTGCAACCGCAGAGGCTTGGACGATGTGGAAAGAGAACAGCCTGCTGATCTTCTTGAAGGTCAAAGACCCGCTGCTGCGTGCAGATGCGCCGGAGCCGTGGTTCCAGGATTCTGTAGAGATTTTTCTGGATGAGAACCATCAGAGAACGTCGTACTATCAAGGCGATGACAGTCAATACCGCATCAATATTCGGAATGAGCTTTCCTTTACTGGCGGTGCTTCTGCAGACCGATTGGAAAGTGCGGTGGTTACAACAGACGACGGCTATGATATGGAAGTGAAAATCAAGCTGGGTGCCGTATCTCCACAAGCAGGGCAGTCGATCGGATTTGATCTTCAGATCAATGATGATCAGGGCGAGGGAGTGCGGGCTTCAAGCAAATGGAACGATCCAACAAATGACTCGTGGCAAAATACGTCGCAATTTGGAATTCTGACGTTTGCGGCGCCAGTGCCAACTCCGGCGCCAGTGCCAACTCCGGCACCAGTGCCAACGCCAGCGCCAACGCCAGCACCAGCACCAGCACCAGCGCCAGCACCAGCACCAGCACCAACGCCGGCACCAGCGCCAACACCGGCGCCAACGCCGGCACCGTCCGTGCCGTCTGTCTTCAAGAGCGGTGTGGTGAAGAATGCGGCTGCCAAGATTGACGCTCTTGTTACACGTGTTACAGGCTCGCCAACGCGGGTAACGTTCCAGGACATCACGGATCACTGGGCCGCCAAGACGATCAAGAAATGGGTCCAGCTAGACGTTATTCAGGGCTATCCTGACGGTACCGTCAAGCCGGACAAAGCGGTAACCCGTGCGGAGTTCGTGGCGGTATTGTCCAAGCTTCTGGACGTCACGGGGACACAGCAGGTGTCATTCAAGGATACGAGCAAGCATTGGGCCCAGGCTTCCATTGCCGATTTCGCGGCAGCCGGAATTATTCATGGCTATAAGGACGGCAGTTTCAGACCGAATCAATCCATCACCCGGGAGGAAATGATTGTTATTTTATCCCGAATGATTGATCTGCCGAGCCTTCCGAGCGTCTCAGAGCATGGTGTCTTTCAAGACCTGCAGAACACCTATGCCTCCGAGGCCATCACTCAAGCGGCAAAATCCGGCATTATAACAGGAAAGGGAAATGACAGATTTGCACCCAAGGCGGAGGCTTCACGCGCCGAAGCCATGACCGTGATCTACCGTATGCTTTCTCTGGATCCGGAGATTAAAGCGCTGCTGGAGCAGCTAGACTAGCATTGGTGACAAGTACAGCGCCCCTGTGTGATTGGACCTGGGATTGTGACAGGTTCAGCCGCGCGGGGGCGTTCTTTTGTCGCTGCCGTGTTGTTACCGACCGCGAGGATATCAACAATTTGTTATGAATGCTGTCAATTTATCGTGTATCTGAAACTCCATGGACGATAAGATAAATGTAGAAGAACGGTTCACTACGGTGGGCCCAGAAGGGAAGCATGCTTATGAAACAAACGGAGGTAGTACACAAGCAAGACGCAACCGGGAAGAGCACGGCAGTGGCTGCTTCAACCCGGAAAGGCTCGAAATGGAGAAAGAACATTGTGCTCGATATGATGCTTTTGCCCGCACTCATTCTGACGTTTATCTTCTCATATATTCCGATGGCCGGTTTAGTGATGGCATTTCAAAATTTCAAGCCGGCACTGGGCATGACGGGATCAGAGTGGGTCGGACTGGAGCACTTTGAATTTCTGTTCAGTATCCCGGAGA
Source organism: Paenibacillus sp. JSM ZJ436 (assembly GCF_044383795.1). Taxonomy (NCBI): domain Bacteria; kingdom Bacillati; phylum Bacillota; class Bacilli; order Caryophanales; family Paenibacillaceae; genus Paenibacillus; species Paenibacillus sp. JSM ZJ436. The sequence goes on along the minus strand of NZ_JBISEO010000002.1, from coordinate 314,856 downwards.
ACGTTCAGGTCATTTGGAACACAGTCATTATCGCCGGACTGAAGATGGTAGCCAACCTGGTCGTTCCCTTCATCTTTGCGCTCCTCTTGAATGAAATTCGCAGAGCGATGTTCAAGAAAGTAGTGCAGACGATCGTGTACATGCCGCACTTCCTGTCCTGGGTGCTGGTCGGCGGAATCCTGATTGATTTGCTCGCGCAGAATGGCGGCCTTGTCAACCAGACACTGACAGCTGTGTTCGGCATAAAGCCAATCTTCTTCCTGGGAGACGGAGACTGGTTCCGCTTTGTCGTCGTAGTCAGTGATGTCTGGAAGGAATTCGGCTTCAACACCATCGTGTTCCTTGCAGCATTGGCTGGCGTCAACCCTGCGCTGTATGAGGCGGCAGAGGTGGACGGAGCGGGGAGATGGCAGCAGACCTGGTCGATCACGATTCCTTCCATGCTGCCGATTACCATTGTGGTAGGAACTCTGGCTCTAGGTAACATTCTGAATGGAGGCTTTGATCAGATTTTCAATCTGTACAATGCCCTCGTCTTCGACAAAGGAGATATTATCGACACCTTTGTTTATCGCTACGGCATTATCGGAGGGAAATTCAGCTTCTCCACGGCGGTCGGTCTGTTCAAATCCATTGTCAGCTTTGTTCTGATTGTAGCCGCTTACCGTATGGCCTATAAACTAGCGAATTACCGCATTTTTTAGAGAGGGGGCCATCAAGACGTGTATCATAAATCCAAGGCTTATCAAACGTTCAATGTGTTCAACATCGTCTTCATGATTGTCATTTCACTTATATGTATCATTCCCTTGGTTCATATTCTGGCGGTTTCCTTCAGCGGCAAGGCGGCAGCGAGTGCGAACCTGGTCAAGCTGTGGCCGGTAGACTTCACCTGGGATGCCTATGTAAAGACCATGGCGAATGAAAACTTTCTAAGATCGATCTGGGTCACGGTTCAGCGTACCGTTCTCGGTACTGTGATAGGGATGCTCATTGTCATTTTTGCAGCGTACCCTTTATCCAAGGAGAACAGCAGCTTTAAACGAAGAAACATCTACATCTGGTATTTTGTATTCACCATGCTGTTCAGCGGAGGCTTAGTGCCTTTTTACATCCTGATCCGAAATCTGGAGCTCCTCAACACGATGTGGGTGCTGATCCTGCCGGGTGCGGTCTCGGTCTGGAACATGATCCTGCTGCTGAATTTCTTTCGGGGAATCCCTAAAGAGATGGAAGAGGCCTCGTTAATTGACGGCGCAGGGCACCTCCGGACACTGATCAGTGTGTACCTGCCCATTTCAACGCCTGCCCTGGCCACGCTTTCTCTGTTTACCCTGGTCGGGCACTGGAATTCATGGTTTGACGGCCTGTTGTTTATGACGGATTACGAGAAATATCCGCTAGCCTCTTATTTGCAGACCGTCATTGTACAACAGGATTTCAGTAAAGTGTCTGTCCGTCCGGAGGATCTGGAGAACATTTCGCAGAGAACGGTGAAGGCGGCCCAGATCTTTATCGGCATGGCACCGATCCTGCTGGTGTATCCGTTTCTGCAGCGGTTTTTCGTAAAAGGGATCGTGCTCGGGGCGGTCAAAGAATAGTCATGCTTGTAACAATCGCCGGATTGGAGGTGAGGGACCGGATTACAGAGTCTCATTTGCACAACATCCTGTACGTGTGTACACATATGAAATGCTCAAGATGAATAAGGGGGTTCCTACCATGGCAAAGAAAATGAAAACCACGATCATGGCTTTACTTAGCACGGTAATGTTATCCAGTACGCTGGCTGGCTGCACCGGTACGAAAGAAGAACAGCCGGAAGAGGCAAGCACGGGTGAAGAGAGCTTCTACTCCGCTCCGTTCGAGAATGGCAAATACACAGAGCCGGTAACCATCTCGACCGTATTCCCGATTCAAAGCAACGTGAAATTCAAGAACGGGGAGAACATCGAGAACAACGTCCACACGAAGTGGGCGAAGGAAACGCTTGGCATTGATATTAAATACCTGTGGACGGTCACCGAGCAGAACAATGCTTATGAAACCAAGCTGCGGCTCATGCTGACCGCCGGCGAAGAGATGCCTGACATTGTTGTCTACCGGGGCAATCCTGCTCTGATTGCAGATTTAATTGATAGCGAGCAGTTTACCGACGCAGGGGAATTATTCGATAAATACGCTTCTGAATCTTATAAGAATGCTATGGCACAGCATCCTGAGGTATGGAATCCGTTAATGCGCGATGGTAAAAGAATGGGTGTTCCGATTCTGGAAAATGCCTACAATAATGATCCTGTCATGTACATCCGGGAGGATTGGCTGAAGAAGCTGAATCTACAGGCGCCAACCAATCTCGCCGAGCTCGAAACCGTCATGGATGCGTTCACGAATCAGGATCCGGATGGAAACGGGAAGAAGGATACCACGGCGCTTTCGGTGGGCTTCAAGAACAACCTGAATACATGGATGTCCGACTCCGGCTGGATCTTCGGAATGTTCGGCGCCATGCCTAACCAATGGAACAAGACGGCAGATAACCAGCTTGCTTACGGATCTGTTCAGCCGGAAATGAAGCCAGCCCTACAGAAGATGCAGGAATGGATGGATAAAGGCTATATTTCTGCCGAATCCGGTCTGTACGATGAAGTGAAAGCAACAGAAGCCTTTACGGCAGGAAAGTCAGGAATTATTGTCGGTCCTTACTGGATGACAGGCTGGCCGCTTCCGGATTTGAAAGCTAACGTTCCGGATGCAGAGTTTAAAGCCTACCCTCTACCGGCAGGACCGGATGGCAAAATTGGACGTCATGGCACGGCCATCAGCAGCGGCGCGGTACTGATTAACAAGGATATGAAGCATAAAGACGCGTTCTTCGTTTACCAGAACTATCTGTTCGATCACTGGGCAAATCCGGAAAGCGAGACCTTCGCGAACGGTTTTGCAAAAGGGTATGACTATGATTTGGGTCCAAACGGCGAAGTATACCGGGAACAGCAGAGCGACCAGATTCCTGGCGGCTGGGTAGATGCCATCCGTTATACACTGACCTTTGATGGTGCGATTGTACCAGACCTGTTAATGAACACCCTGGCGAAGCTTGCAGATGGTGCTGAGCCTACCAATCAGTATGAGAAGGTTCTGTCCGAACGCCTTCCGGAGCAGATTCAAGCTGCCAAGATTGTTGTAGAGCAACAGGATGCTGTGATGCCGGAAATGTTCACGGGTGCCCCAACCGCGACTCAGCTGTCTCGTGGAGACATGCTGGGCAAGCTGGAGAAGGAGATTTTGAACAAAATTATTTACGGCAAATCTCCGGTTGACGAATTTGATACCTTTGTGGAAAAATGGAAATCAAGCGGTGGTGACAAGATCACTGAAGAAGTAAACGCTTGGTACCAGTCGGTTCAAGTTCAACAATAATAGAGGTGCAGGCCAGAGAGGGCAGCCATCCAGGCTGCCCTTCATGCTCTATGTTCATCCTCAAACCTTAGGGGGCGTCAGCTGTGATCACGAAATTGTCCATCTTTCAGAAACTGTTTTACTTTCTTCTGTTTATGGTGGCGATTTTTGTGATCGCTTTCTGGTATATTAACAGCTTAAATCTCAAGGTCATTCAGACCGAAGTGAACAAAAACAAAATGAATGATATGCGGTTTATTACCTCTCAGCTTACGACGCAATTCGAACAGGTGCTGATGAACACCATGACACTATCCCAGGACTCAACGGTGAGAAGCTTCCCCGAGGCGATCAAATCCGGCGACAGATATGCCCGGTACGAAAACAAGATTGCCATTATGGATAAGCTCGCACTGAATTCGGCCTCCACAACCTGGAACAACACGGTGATTCTCTACTATCCCAATGAAAAAGAGATGATCTCCTCGGTGAATTCCTTTTCCTTTAGCAGCTTTAAGCTGCCGGATGACCAATATCATGAATGGACGATCCATATGGAGAATCCGGAAGCCGGCTATTATTCCTATATTATGCGCAGCCCTTTCAGTGTACTTCTGATCGAGGTCAGAATATCGCTGGAGAACATCACGAAAATGGTGGAGCAGTATAATTCGGGAACTCCCTTGCTGTACGATTCCGCCCAAAATACATTTATCACCAAGGATTCAGGGCTTCTTCAGGATGCATATCCGGCGATGGCCCAGCAGATTCAGGGTCTGAGCGGCTCATTTTCCCTCCGGGATCAGGGGACCGCGTACGTGGTGAATTACATGAAATCCGATGAGCTCGATCTTTATTTTATAGACTACCATCCCAAGAGCCAATATACCCAGCAAATTTCCCGCAATAACCAGTATTTTCTTTACGCAGTGCTGATGGTGCTGGGGGGAGTCATCTGCTACACTCTGCTGCTGCGGAAGCAGGTTCAGCAGCCCGTTCAGGCGCTTCGGACCGCGATCAACCGTTTTGATCGTGGAGATCTGTCCAGCCGCGTGGATAGCCTCGATGCCAACGAGTTCTCAGTGCTCGGCAATTCGTTTAATCGAATGGCTGAGAATACGCAAAGGCTGATTGAACAGGTGCTCCTCATCGAGATTGAAGTGAAAGAAGCGAAGCTGCGCCAGTATCAGGCTCAGATCAATCCGCATTTTTTGTTCAATTGTCTGAATTATATACAAAGCAAGGCGAGCGTGAAGGACCATGAGTCGGTGACCGCCATGACCCTGCATCTGGGGTCTTACTGCCGGTACATCCACAAGATCGAGCTGGTGGATGCTACCTTGATGGAAGAGTTTACCTTTGTAAAGCATTTTCTATCCATTGTTCAACTCCGTAAACGTGAAATTGCTTTTGATATTCATATTTCAGAAAGCTTATACGATGAGCGAGTGCCAAGAATGATTCTGCAGCCGCTTGTCGAGAATTGTGTGAAGCATGGCATTGAGCCGGGGATGCAGTCCGGGATTGTGTCAATCCGGACAGAACCGATGAAGCACGGCTTTCAGATTGTCATCGAGGACAATGGAGTAGGGATGACGGAGGAGAGAACACTGGCTATACAGCGGCATATGGATGACGTAATCCCCCAGGACGGCGCTCTGGGTGCGGGCATCCGCAATGTACACCAGCGACTGCGTCTATATTATGGGAAAAATTCCGGGTTGATCATAGAATCCACTCCCTTCAAGGGAACCTGCTACCGGATCCAGATACAGAAAGGAGATGATGAGCATGCTGCAGATTTTATTGGTTGATGACGAGCATTATGTCGTAGACGATTTAACGATCGCCTTTCCCTGGGAGGAGTTCGGCATTGGCAAGGTCCATCAAGCGTACTCCGGCGTCCAGGCTGCACAGATCCTGCAGGAGCATCCTGTAGATATTCTCATTACCGACATCGCGATGCCGGGGATGAATGGACTGGAATTGGTGGGCTTGGTTAAAGAGCATCATCCCCATACCAAGTGTATTCTGCTGACAGGCTTCTCTGATTTTGAATATGCTGTCGAGGCTCTGAAGCATGGGGTGCTGGAGTATCTGGTCAAGCCTCTGGATCAAAGTCAGCTGCGAGCGACACTGCATGCAACCGTGACCAAAATTCATGAGGAGCTGAGCATGGCCGCCTCATTAGATCTTGCAAAGCTGGCTTTCCGAGAACACCTGCCCATGCTGAAGGATAAGCTGCTGAGTGAGCTGGTACAGGGCAAGAAATTCAGGCCGGATGAGCTGGCGGACAAAATGAATCACTATCAGATCTCCATCCACGAGCAGGAGGTTGTTCACTTGGTCCTGGTTCGTTTGGAGGAGCGCTTTACCAACTACGGTTCAGACAGTCAGCTGCTATTTGAATACGCTGTCATTAACATTGCGGAAGAGATTTTTGGTGATAGCTTTGTAGTCTGGCAGTGCCGGGACCCGTACGAATATCTGGTGTTTCTTCTGAAATATAAGGAGGAAGGCAAGGGCCTGTGCCCGGAACAGGTGCTCAAGCAGCTGAACAACAAGGCAGATCAATTGCACTATAACGTGAATGAGTATTTAAAGGGCGGCATTTCGGTCGTTGTATCCAACCCCGGATTATTCACTCAGGATGTGCGCAAGATGTACGAGGATGCTGTGTATGCCCTGAAGCAGCAGGTGGGGAGCCGGCAGGGCTATCTGCTCTCCGTAGGTGGACGTCCCCAGCAGGCGCAGGTACAGCCGTTAAGAATACTGTATGAGCCTCCGACCCTTATTCATCTGCTGGAGACCGGGCAGTGGGAGGGCTATAAGGAACGGCTTGCGCGTATTCAGCAGGAATATGACAGCTGGGAGGGGTGCAGTGAAGAATATTTTGAAGAAATTCGGAGCTTGCTGTTATCTTCCTTTCATTATATTGCCCACAAGAATCAGAAGCTTCTATCCGATCTGGTGGGATATGAACGAATGCATAAGTCCTCGTTTCGCTCAATGGAGCAGCTTATGCGGTGGGGTGAAGAGCTTGCCGAGCTGTTAAAGGACCAGCTGGAGACGGATACGCAAACGAATCAGCAGAAGATCATTCAGGAAATTTCCAGCTTTTTAGATGTGAGCTATGCAAATGCCAGTCTTCAGACTGTCGCGGATCATGTGTCTCTGCATCCCTCTTACGTATCCAGGCTGTTCAAGCAGGTTACAGGGAGCAGCATCAGTGATTATATTCATAAACTGAAGATGGAGCGGGCTTTGGCACAGCTCAGAGACTCGGACGCCAAGGTGTATGAAATCTCCGAGCAGCTCGGCTATTCCAACTCCCAATATTTTATCAAGGTGTTCAAGGACGAATTCGGGATGACACCTCAGGATTATCGTGAAAAAACGGGCGTGAAATAACAAGCTCATTTCATCTTAACTCAACGTTCGCAGCTTAAATTTGGCAGATAATCCTTGATATAACTGGGCGAATCGGCAACCATTGCTGTATTTGTGAACATGTAAGAAGCTTGCATGCCTGTCGAAAGCGCTTGATCGATTATTGCGGGCCACCTCAGGTGCGGGCAGGCGTGCCTCCATCCGTCTTTTGTAGCCGGACGTCCGCTGATCGATACCGTCTATAATTCCATTCACTTGCGACTTGAGCGAAGCCAGCAAGGAGAAGTTGAGGGGATAAACGTGTGCCCATCTGACCAGCCCAGTGTAAGCATTCGAAAACCTTTGTAGTAACAGCCGCTCGCATGGTCCTTACATCTGGAAAGCAATGCAACCGCCTTGCTGCGATTACGTTCAAACATAGAATCATCGACTATAAAGACAGATACCCGATCGGCGCTATGATTTAAGAAACGATACACGGTGTCTTTCCAGGGAACGTTGCTCCCTTACCACTTTCCAGCAAACGAAACCAATTTTTGTGATGAAACAAGTGGTGTTTTTCTATTTCGCAACATGATATTGAATATGTCATTTCTTCAGTTACATCATGCAATTGAGTCGATTTTCGCTCTGCGAAAGTTGAGTATTTAAGTATTGATCTAATTTATTCAGCTACCGGCAGGGGTAGTTCATTGATTTCGCGAATACTTTACATATGGAGTTATTTACGAAGTTCGCAGATATGACGTTAGGTGAAATGGCTGTAAAAAAGCCTTTGGAGGTCACTCATGGGAGTAGATTGGTATAACTCTATCGCTTTACGAAATGGCGGTTATAAAACAAATGCTAAATTTCTAATAGAAGGCATTAATGCCGAAGATATTTATGAACAAGAATTAATTGAACTTCTTCCTAACTTTTGTCAGGTGTTAGATGCAGGTTGTGGTCATGGTGATTTTACAATCAGAATGTCACAATTTGCGAAATCAATTGTGGGACTTGATAATTCGATTGAATTAATAAAAATTGCTAAATCAAATCAAGTGGGAAGAGATAACATTGAATTTGTATTTACCTCAACAAAAGAAGAGTTACCATTCAAAGATGAACAATTTGATCTTATATACGATAGAAAAGGGCCAACATCAATCCTAAATCATAGTCGAATTCTTCGATCTGGAGGGACAGTGTTTGGGATTCATTCAGGCGCACTAGAACTTGTTAAAGAACGACTTCAACAAAATGGTTTTATAAGGATTGAAATTAGAGAATATAAGGAATCGAGAATTATATTCCCTAATAGAAATGAGTATATAAAATTTGTTTCTGATATTCCTGGAAACCCAGATTACAGTGAAGAACGATATAAGGATGAACTGGAAAAAATGATTGATGAAAATACGTTTAACGGAATAATTCAAATAAAAGATTATAAATACATTTGGAAAGCACAAAAGCCTTGAAAGTAATCCAAGAAGCCATCCACATCATCTAACATCATATTAACGCATCTGAAATTCGCCCTCGGTCCCAGAAGTAAATTCGAAGAAGTGGTTGCTGGGACATACCCGGCTTACGCCGGGCGTCGTGAATATGAGAAACGTTATCGGAAATATTAATTCTGGGGGTTCTTATGTTTATCAATGAAGTAGTAAATAAAAGGCAACCAACAGGTATGTTGGCTGCCGTTGTTGGGGCAATAGTTGGGGGAGTGATTGCATCTATAGTCTCTTACACATTAATGATTTTGGATATAAAAGTTCAATTTGTTGATTACGATGCAGCTGCATATGAATTAAAATCAGCCCAATTAAACATTGAAGAAATGTTAAATAATGATGAAAAAACAATACCTCAATATAAGGTTTTGAATATGAACTTAGAATGGAAAGAAGTATTGGTAAATTATAATGATTCAGATTTGTACTTATTATTCAATTTTTTAAACAGACTTGATGATCTTAGACCAGTAATAATGACAGAAAGTGATCTTAACAATAGAATTCGACTTATTAGAGAACATAATATCATCATGGAAAAGATAATTAATGAAGGACTATTTGAAAGTATTATTAAAGAAATTGAGAGTAGAAGCTAAGAAGACAGAATTAATACTACAGACTCACATATTCACGCATCGGGCATTTGCCCTCGGTCCCAGAAGCAAAGTCGAAGAAGTGGTTGCTGGGACACACCCGGCTATGACCGGGCGTCGTGAATATGAGAAACGTTATATGAAAGATTTGCAAACCTATAAAATTATAAAACCATAAAGGAGCTCTGTTATGTCAGTTCAGATTGAAGACAAGGGATCATTTACGGTAATCGGTAAATTAGGACAAGGATTAGCGGCGGAAGGTCCCAAATGGATACCTGCTCTTTGGCAAGAGGCCAATAATGAATTCGGGGAAATTCAGAATTTAGCGAAGACAAATGAAGAAGGAAATCTAGTTGGTCTTTGGGGGGCAATGAGCGATATATCGGAAAGTTTTGAGCGTTGGACCGACCAAGGGAAATATTTAGCAGGTTGCGAGGTATTAGATCATTGCGTTGCTCCGGCAGGATGGACTAAATGGATCATCCCATCGTATAAATATGCTGTTATTCAATGTAATCAAAATACATATCAAAGGGAATTTAAATATATGGTTAATGAGTATCTGCCGAGCAATGGTTATTCGATCGTAGGGGCAGTGCATGAATATTATAAACCAAATGAGACAAATGGGAACCTGTACTTATATTTTCCGATAGAAAGAATACTGGATAAGTAAAGAAGAGCATTATTAAGCAAATTGTAGGAAGGCAAGTCCTTCATATAACACGTATTCACGCATCGGGCTGGCGCCCTCGGTCGCAGACGTGGGTGCGAGGAAGTGGTTGCTGCGACAACGCCCTACGGGAGTTCGTAAATGCCAGAACGTTATAAGAAATTAGCGCAAGTGCTATATTGAATGTGAACTCAGGAAGTGTATAAAATCAACATTTTCTGGAGCGTTCTTATAAATTGGCGTATAATAAGGTAGAGCAATCTAAAGGAGGCTATTACCCATGAGTGCTTCAAAACACGATGATATCGACAATATTTTGGATCATCTGAACGATACGAATAAATTAGTAGCCAAGAGCTTTTTATCTTGGTTACTCGAAAAACAAGCGGATGAAGAAGACGAGTATTTAACAAGCGATGATTTAAAGGCATTAGAAAAAGGTCGAATTGAATATCAGAATGGACAAACAAAATCATTGGAGGACTTGAAGCGTGAGTTCGAAATATAGAGTTGAATTTTCGAATGATGCTGAAAAGACACTTGTAAAACTAGATAAACCAATGATAAGGAGAATTTTTAAAGCCCTGGATCTGTTGTGTAATGATCCATTTGATGCTCCGAATGTAAAGAGAATGAAGGGATCTGAAGAACAAATTTTCAGATTGCGAGTAGGGAATTTTAGAATCATCTATGAAATCAAGGATAAAGAATTAATAATATATGTAGTACGAGTAGGACCAAGAGGAGACGTATACAAATGACATCATGCCCTAACAAAATCTGTTAGGTCATTTGGATTTAATGGAATTTTTGAAGGTTATTCAGGAAGGCAATAACATCTTATAACAACACATTCACGCTGCGTATCTGTCGCTCCTTGTTCCAGTCGAAGTAGAAGAAGTGGATTCTAAGAAGTAAACTCAATGCATGGAAGTATAATCAGCCAGACAACCCTGGCATGGAAACGTAAAAAGTATCCTCTAATCCGATGTATCCCAGAGCCTGACAACGAAATTTAGTATGAATTTGATAGCAACATTCTATAGGGGAAAACCGTCAATTATTGAGGAAGGTACAACAGTTTTAGGAGGAATATGAATGAAAAGGTGGAGTTTGCTTGTATTACCTTGTCTTTTCTTGTTTATTGTTAGTTGCTCTGGAAATGAATCAATCAATCCTGAGAAATGGGATCGTTCAAGTGGCTATGTGATTGCAAAAGAAGACCAGAAAATATTGGTGGTCAGGCATAAACCTGAACTTGAAACTGGCAACATGTCAGTATCAGAACTTCTCAAACAAAACCAACCTGATGCAATTTGGATAACGCTCAAAAATCCAGAAGTGTATGACACTATAGCAATAGGTGATAATGTGGAGTTAGGTATTGAAGGAGTAATTAAAAACTCCTATCCCGCCCAAGCCAATGCTACCGTAAAAGTCAAGAACTAGTGTCATTTAAAATTTTAAAAAACGCTTTTGTGGATTGCTTTGGTCAAGCCCCCATTTAGTAGACATTGAAAAAGCCCTGGGCTGCAAGCTGGTGCCGGTACTCAACCGGCGTCAGCTTATTTAGTTTTCTCTGTGCTCTTCCCTTGTTATAAAAGTGAATGCATTCCTCAATTCTCCTTTATGCTTCTTCAATGCTTCTCGATCCATACTACTGGATTGGCAACAGCGGCAGAGTACCGACAACGACACCTTAGGTGATTTATTTCATCTGTTCTACGACGAAGTCAGCCAACTGGATTGGGCCGTAGCTTTACAGCAGCTCATTCAAATTCATGAAGATATGGCTAAGAAATCAAATAAGAACATGACAAAAGTCATTCAATCACAACTACAGCAATGGATTACCGATTTGCCCAGTTATATCTGACAAATTTGAGCTGCAAAAGTTGAGATCTCAAGATCAGAGTCCCCTTAACAAATCGTCATGAAAGTAAACTTCTTGTTATAGAAAGCGTCTTCAAACAGGGATACAATTAGCTTGCATCTAACCTAACCATAGGAAGGGGGCACAGTGAAGCCATTCAGCTGCGTGCATGTCAGGAAAAAAATACAGATTGGGAAGGTGAGCAAATTGCAAATGAAAAAAAGATGGATTGCCCTTTGTTCTTCACTGGTTCTGCTGGCTTCATTGGCGGGTACGGCTTTTGGAGCGACCTCATTATGGGAGCCTTTGACCTCGCATAATTCACAGAAGTGGGAGAAAGCCGATGGATGGTCTAACGGGGCTATGTTCAACTGTACCTGGCGGGCAAAGAATGCAACGTTTACGAGTGACGGAAAGCTTCGTCTAGCACTTACAAGCCCTTCTACAAATAAATACGATTGCGGAGAGTACCGCTCTACGGCTAAATTCGGTTACGGGCTGTACGAGGTCAGCATGAAGCCTGCCAAGAACACCGGAGTTGTTTCTTCCTTCTTTACTTATACGGGCCCGTCAGATGGTACACAATGGGACGAAATCGATATTGAATTCTTAGGCAAGGACACGACGAAGGTACAATTTAATTATTATACCAATGGCGTGGGCGGTCACGAGAAAGTAGTGGATCTTGGCTTTGATGCCTCCAAGAGCTACCACACCTATGCTTTTGACTGGCAGCCAGGCTCCATTACATGGTACGTGGATGGAGTGAAGAAGCACACCGCGACCTCCAATATTCCGAAGACTCCAGGGAAGATCATGATGAACCTTTGGAACGGTACCGGGGTAGACGGCTGGCTGGGACCCTACAATGGAGCTAATCCATTATACGCTTACTACGATTGGGTTAAATATACGGGCAACTAGGTTGGTTGCTCACCAAAAAGCGGCCGTTCCCGGCCGCTTTTTGGTGCTTGCTTAGATCAGCTGATAGCTTCAGTATCAGCCTCGCCAGCGCAGTGCTAACGCAGGCCCTGCAAGCTAGCTAGCGATAATTGCCGCCTTCGCTCTCCTTGTATTTACCGTTCTGGTCGTGCAGGGATTGCTTCCTGCGGTCGTTGCGGGCCTGTTGCTGCTGCTGCGCCTCCAGGCTGTTCACGGGAGTGTGCTCCAGCTCTTTTACCGTGTTGACCAGGTTTTTGTCCGGATGCTCTGTATTCACAGTAAGCCGCCTCCTTCGCTGCGTCAAAATAGGGTGCAAGGTAGTATTTGCCGACTGCACCGCCGCTATACGTAATCCCGCATGAGCGGGAGAATACAGCAATGAATGCCGCCGCCCAATTTGTGAATTTCCGAGACGTCGACAGGGATCGCTTCCACGCCATTCCGGGATAGCAGCTCCAGGGTACGGACTCCGCTCTTGGAGCACAGCACCTGACCGGGCGAGAGGGCGAATACATTGATACTCAGCATGGGGTCCTGGGGGTGCACCTGCAGCAGCTCAAAGCCCCGCTGCTGTAGCTCATCCAGAAACCAGAATGGCAGTACAGCAATGTTCACTAGAGCTTTCTGATGATCCACAATCACAAAGGCTTCATCCAGATGAATGATGGAAGCCGGCAACTCTAAGGTCATCAGTTCGATGTCCTGCAGTGAGAGCAGCTGCTTCACCTGGTGAATGCCGTCAGCATTGACGCGTTCCGAACGGCCGATGACCGCGGTCCTGTCATCCAGCATCGTGAAGCTGCCCCCCTCTGCGAGCCCTTTTCCCTGTATCATGCCGAGAATTGGCATTCCGGCCCGGTTAAGTGTGGAAGCGAGGAGGGGAGTCTCCCCATGACGGACATGGAGCGCAGGTCTGGACAGTATGATGCCGCCTGGCACCACCATGCCTCCATCCCGGGTGAATATCGCTTCGGGAAAATGCTCTACCGTGCCTTCCAGACCCAGCACTTCGACACCGTGCTGCTTCAGGACAGCGGCCAGATGGTCATGCTGCTCCTGCAGCACGCTCAAGTCAACAGACTGTACAGGACTATTCTTGGGCAGACAGCCTTGAATATGCTGCAACAGCAGCGGCCCGGATTCGATCGCCCCGCTGTTCTCATCCAGCAGCAGAACTTCGTGTCCGGGACGATGCATGAGCACTTGCCGAATGGCACCGACCGGACTTCTCATGCCCCAAGGCTTGCCCCATACCGATTGCAGCAGAGGCGGGTGTTGAAACGGTTCTTGTACCAGCTTGCGTGACAGCGAGAAAAAGTTCTGTTGCATAGGCAGCTCCTTTGATTAGAAGAATGGCACCACAAGGCGGTCCTGTTTATTAATAATGCAGCGGCGGCAGATTGAGATGCTCCTGCTCTTGGTAAAGCGTAATGTGCAAGCGAAGCTTCCCATCCATCGTGGCCAGAAAAACATCCTCCAGGGAAATGTCCATCCGGCGCAGCTCCTCGTGCACCCATGATGCCTCCAGTTGAAACGATGCCAGCACACGGGGCTCGATCCGCCCCTCCCGAATGAGGGGAAACACGAGGGGGGAGGCACCTTGTGTATGGGATTTTTCCAGGATGCTCAGCTGTCCGTTAGGCTCAATCAGAGCCAGCTCTACCGTGCTGGGGTTAAAGACCAGATTTTCACGCAGCATCTGCAAAATATTATCGATCGTGTACCGCGCCTTCTTGATGTTAGGGTAGATGAGCTTTCCATGGTGGATCACAATGACCGGCTCGAACGTGACCCACTTTCCAAACTTGCGGAAGGTGATGACCGCATACGAAAATATTTTCTGAAAAATACCGATGACCACAATCGCGAACGCCGTCGGCAGATGCTGAATCTGAGGATCGGCAATGTCCGCGCCTACGACAGCGCCAAGAGCCAGCACGATCAGGTAATCAAAGATAGGCAGCTCTCCGATGGAGCGTCTACCCATAAATAGTGTAATGATCAGCATCAGGGGGAAGATGGTCACAATTCTTCCCAGCACGACTGCACAATCCTTCATCCATTCCAGCACAGGCACTTCATCCTTTCTGTCTGTCGTCTCCCGCAGGCGCCACAGCGGTTCACAGGACTACGAAGGTTTCCTTTTGTGCCATAGTATGGCTGGAAATGGAGAGTTTTAGCCTGAGGACAGCCCATTCAAATGGCATAACAAAAGCCGGTGCAGCGCACCGGCTTTCTTGCCTTATTCCAGGCTCCAGATTCGATACAGAATGACCGCTGCTTCTGCGCGGGTCATGAGCTCCTGCGGTGCGAGAGCTTGGTTCCTGCCATGAACCAGACCCTCCCCGGTCATGATTGCAGCACTTTCCTTAGCATACCCCGAGAGGGCAGCCGCGTCTTTAAACCGGGTCAAGTCTTGGGGCTCGCCGAGCGTTTTTCCGCCGGCTTTCAGAGCCCGTACCGCCATGACCATCATATCCTGGCGCTTCAGCGGCTGCTCTGGCCTGAAGGTGCCATCAGCATATCCGCTAATGATCCCAAGCTCTAATGCGGCAGCAACCTCAGCCTGAAGAGCGTTCGCCGCGGCAGCATCGCTGAAGGAGCGGCCGGAGGGATCAGCAGCCGGAAGATCCAGCATCCGGACCAGCAGCGCAGCGAATCCGGCCCGGGTCATCGTATCGCCTGGCGAGAACGTCTGCGGGGTGGTCCCCTGAATCACACCGCGTGCAGCCATGGCATGAACGGCTTGCTCCGCCCAAGGAACGCGCGTGACATCAGCAAATGGCTTCGCCGCATACGTTACGGCGTAGGTCCCCAACTTCTTCATCGAGAAGCGGACCGCTTGTGTAGAATCATCGTAACGGCTGCTGACGACAGGTGTGGGTACGCCTTGATCATCCATGTGCCAGACGACGATCTGTTCCTGATGATTAGCTTCGGCTGCTGAAGGTGTATAGAATATCTCAGCTTGAATCGGCATGCCGGCCTGGTCCCAAGGAAGAAGTGTATCTCCATGAAGCAGGCTGACCCGAAGAGCCGGACGATTCCCCGGAAGAGGCGGCATACTCATTCCCGGCCGCGGGCTAACGTGGTGATCCAAGGACAGGGTGATGAAGCCCTGAGCCTGTATACCTTTACCTTTGGTGGCTTGGTTCAGCGCCTGGCCCGGGATCGTTAGCTTGGCTGCGTCAGAGGGAATGACCAGCTCCCAGCCCTCCAGCGCCTGCAGCTCGGACATCGGCAGCTGTAGATCCAGACCGGCCGTTCCCTTTAGACCGGGCACATCAATCATCATCTGACGTCCTCGCTCCCCGGCGGTCTGCGATGACTGCAGCGCCTTCTGCAGCAGTGCTGCAGAAACGACGGCTTGCATGCGTCCCTGCTTCAAGGCTGCCTGCGGCTTCAGAGTTATGACGCCGTCATGAACAGTCACGGAGCCATCCGGGTTGTTCGCAGGAACGGTAATGGTGCTTCCCGGCACGTCGCTGCTACCAGCAGCCGGCTTGCCCGTCAGGTGCAGGGTGCCGAATACAGAGGTATCCATATAAGCATTGCCTGTGGTATCGTTCCAGGCAGCAACACTTTGGCGGGACCCATTCCTTGCGTCGTTGATCTGAACATCAAATCCGAGGCGGGCTCCGTTGCCAGGCTTTACCTCACGCAGAGGAATCTGGAGCTCAACGGTATACATGCTGCCGCTGGTCCGTGTAGAGGATTTGAAGCCTGCAGGAGCAGGTTCTGGATTAAAGGACGTTTCATTATCATAATTGACGCGATATTGTCCGTCATCCTGCTGATAGTAGGTCGTCTTCTCGTCATTCTCATCCACAAAAACCTCAATAGAATCCTGCTCCCAAGGGTTGGGGCTGCTCTTGTCGAGCTGACCATCGTTTACCTTGACCAGCACATAGAGATATTGATCATCCCACAATGCCTTTGCGGTTCCGGTCGCACCCTGCCAAGCCATCTGGTACTGATTGACCGGAATGGCGGTGGCAGAATTCCATGCGGCATCCTCGATCCCGTCGATAGCAACTGGGGAAGCAGCATAGCTTGCCGAAGTGAAGTTCCCTTCCGGGAGCACCGGCTGATACCCGGCGATAAACGTGTCAGGGTCTACAATACCGTAGTAGGCAGGCTTCGCTTGTAAATTCCGGTCAAACACGAGCGGGTTAAACGCCGCTCTCCAGCTTTTGCTGTCCTCTAGCCCCCAGAAGGTGACGCGGCTGATGTGCTCGGCATACTGTTCATACAGCTGAAAGAGTCTCGCATAGATGTAGCCCTGCGCATCAGCCTGCTGCTTCGTCATCTGATAGTCACTGCCGGCCTGAATGTCCAGCTCCGTAATGCTGATCTCCACGCCTAATGAAATGAAGCGTTCCAGGGAAGCTTTCACATTGTCCGGGTTCGTATTCAAGCCGTAGTGGCCCTGCATGCCAATACCATCAATGAGAAGCTTGCCGGGATGTTCCTGACTGTACCTCTCATTGATCTCCTTGACCATGTGGTAGATGGCCGTGGCCTTGTTCCGGTTGTCTTCATTGTAATCATTGTAGTACAGCTTGATATCCCAGTCGGGATTCTCATCCAGCACCTCTCTCGCTGCCAGAAAAGCCTGCTCGACATAATCAGGGCCGATAGCGTGGTACCAGGGCGACTGGCGCAGTGAGCCTTTCCATTGCTCCGGGGAGGAGGGGTTATCGTTTATGGCTTCGTTCACAACATCCCACGAAATCATCCGGTCTCCAAAATGCTCCATCACCGTGCGAATATGCGACCTCATATTGTCTAATGCTTCCTCGCGATCGAGCGGAGAACCCTCACCGGGACGCGTGGTCATCCAGGCAGGAGACTGCTGATGCCATACGAGAACATGTCCATGCATGCGGAGTCCCGCATCCAGGGCGGCATTGACCATTTGATCTGCAGCCTCAAAGGTATACGTCCCCTTTTGCGGCTGCAACGCTTCCGGCTTCATGGCATTCTCGGCTGTTGCTGTGTTATGGTGCTTGCTTAGCAGCTCCAAGCGGATGCCTTCCAGATCCTCCGCTGTAATGGCAGCGCCTATGAGAAATTGAGATGCATAGACGTCCTTGAGCGCCTCCAGATCAGGCTGGATAGCGATTGGTCCTGAGTCAGTACGCTCCAGATGCACATCATCGAGATAAAAAGAGGCCGTGCTGCTGGAGCTCTCTACATAAATCGTCAGCACTCCGCTGCTGACATTGTTATAGCGATAGGTGCCCTTCAGCTCTATCCATCCGCTCTCGGCTGTGACGCTCTCCTTATCCAGCGTTACATAGCTGGCACTGTTCTCGGTACCAATCTGCGTGGACAGCTGCAGATCGGCACTCTCCGGAGAGATCAGCTTGACCCAAGCGCTGATCGTATATTCCGCGCCTTGCACTATATAGGGGTCGATGCGCAGGCTCGGTCCATGCCAGGTGTCGGAGCGGCCTTCTGTCTTTAGCGCAAAGCTACCGCCTGAGCTATGATTCTCCCCAGAAACAAGAGTAAGCTGCTCCGTACCGTTCCGGCCCTCAAAGCCATTGACCTGACCATGTTCAAACGTTATGGTGGACCACTCCCGGACAGGTGCAGAAGGGGGCTGCTCCGGGTCCGTGCCGGGTGTCTTGGTAATAAGCACATGACCGATATAAAAAGGAACCGCCGCCCCAGCTTCATTAGACTTGATCCGAAGGGCTACATCGCGGTTCTGGTCTGCCGTGAACTCCTTCTCCAGAATCACAGTGCCCCCGGACTTATAATCAACCTCGACATGATTGCTGTAGCTGTTTACCGTCTGCAGCGCAGCTTTGGCTCCCGCAGGAAGCGGCACATCAGCATCTACGTAGACGGACGCCGTTACGGTATAGGTGACTCCATTCTCCAATCCGATGTCCTCAAATTTAAAATCAGCGGCGTCCCAGTCCTTGCTGCGGCTATGGACATATAGCGCTGCAGCATCGTCTTGAAGCTCGAAAGGCTTGTCACTGACGTACTCCAGGCGGGCATTACCGTTTGCAACCGCCACGCTGGTATCGTTTGCAAAATGCTCCTCGTATACAACAGAAGTCGACGCAGCCGCTGATTCTGGCTCAGCTGCCGCTTCAGGCGGTAAAGCCGGAATGAACAAAACGGCCGCAAGCACAGCGGCCATCATCTGCTTGAATGTTCGCACAATATGCACCCCTTTACGTAAGAATGAAGCTTTGTTAAGAAATAAAACGCTCTCATAAATACAGTGATTTCCCGGAGCCTCCCTTCACAGAATCATGATAGCGCAGAGCCTCTCGCACTACACTGCGAAAATTAAAGATGTTATACAGCGAATCACACGTTTGTTAAGATAAAGGTAGAAGCATTTATAGGACCTGACCGAACGGAGAGCGGAAGGGCAGGGGGCAGGAGCTCGTTTAAATGAACGTGCGTGCCGGGTAATGGACGACATGCCAGGCATGACTAAATCCAATGTCAGGAGGAATCCTATGTTACGCTGGAGCTGGCTGGCCCTGTGGCTGGCATTTATCGTCTATGCGGCATGGCTCGCACCGGGGCAGGGGGCAGGAGACGATCCCCTGTTCAAGGAGCTGATTACGCTGCAGTCGAAGGAGCCGTCGCTGATGGCCCTGTTCTCGATGCTGGGGCTGTTCCCGATTGCTTTTGCCTGTTTGCTGCTGCGCAGTGACCGGGGTACCGTTCCCGCTTGGCCGTTCTCTTTGGCGGCCTTTGGACTGGGAGCCTTTGCGCTGATTCCGTACTATGTGCTGCAAGGGGAAGAGCGACAAAGCTCCTTTAGAAAAAACCGCGCCCCCCGCTGGGTGCAGGGACTCGCGGGGTCAGGGTGGTTTTTGTGGCTGCTGATCGCAGGCACCCTGGCGGTTATCGGCTGGGGGCTGACACAAGGGAGTATGGAGGCCTATCAGGCAGCTTTTCAGTCCTCCCAATTCGTCCACGTGATGAGTCTGGATTTTCTCGTGCTGACTCTGCTGTCGGTGTATGGGATTTACCGTGATGATCAGCGGAAACCGTACCCTTCAGGGATATCCTGGATGGGCCTGTTCCCGATTGTCGGCCTGCTGCTCTATTTGTGGCTGACCCGGCACCGGAGCCGCGAAGCTGCCTGATGGGGCAGCATAACTACAAGTGTGAATAAGGAGGAGTTCTATGGGAATTCTGTCACGTTTTACTCAACTAATGTCAAGCAGCTTTCCGTCAGTCATGGAGCAGGCGGAGGATCCGGAACGGGCCGTCCGCCGATATTTGGAGGAGCTGGGCCGCAATCTGGGACAGCTGAAGGCAGAGGCAGCCGCTGCAGAGGCGGCGCAGGGGCGGGCCCGTCGGGCGCTGGATGAAGCGCGCGAGGAGCTTCACCGGCTGGAGCGGTATGCCGCGAAAGCCCAGGAGTCGGGCGATGAAGGCAAGGCCCGTTCCTTCCAGGATATGAAGGAGCAGCAGGAGAAGAAGGTCGAGCCGCTGCAGGCAGACCTCCTGGCTGCCACAGAGGAAGCGGCCCGGCTGCAGGAGCTGAGGGGCAAGCTGGTTGCCGACGTGCGGGATCTGGAAGCCCGGCATGCCAGGGTGAAGCATACGATGGCGGAAGCGCGGCTGCAGCAGCAGAATCAAGGCGGCAGCGACCCTGCCGGGCCGATTGACGCTCCCTTGGGCATGCTGGAAGAGAAAGCGGATCTTGCACTTTATGAAGCAGAGGCGCTGGCTGAGTTAAGATCAGAGCGTCAGGAGAAGAGCTTTGATGAGCTGTTTGACGAGCTGATTCGGCAGGCCCCGTAAGGGACAGACAGAGGGGAGGTGAGGCGAATGCCAGTCATTGCGTACAAATGTCCGAATTGCGGCAGCGGCATGAATTATGATAGTGAGAGCGGGATGCTGTCCTGTCCGAGCTGCGGCAGAAAGGACAATATTGAAGCTATTCCCGATCCCTTGACGCAGGAGGTATTCACAGAGGGGGAGGTGAAGCAGTACTCCTGTACAAGCTGCGGCGCGGTGCTGATGACCGAGCCGGAGACGTCGGCTACCCGCTGCAGCTTCTGCGGCTCGGCTGTTGTATTGGGGGATCGGTTAAGCGGGGCGCTGGCACCGGCCTGGGTCATTCCTTTTGCCATCAGCAAGGCTCAGGCGGAGGAAGCGTTCCGCAAATGGTGCCGAAAGGGGCTGCTGACGCCAAGAGGCTTCATGAAAGCCAGCCGGATCAAGGGCATGACAGGGATCTATGTTCCGTTCTGGCTGTATGACTTACATAACCGGGTGGAGGTTCACGCGCAGGCCATCAAGGTCAGAACCTATACGCGCGGAGATTATCGGTACACGGAGACAGACCACTACAAGGTATATCGCAAGCTCGTGCTGGATCTGACGAAGCTGCCAGTGGATGCCGCCGAGAAAATGAACGACGAGCTGATGGACAAGCTGGAGCCGTTTCCCTATGAGCAGCTGAAGGATTTCAAGACGCCGTATCTGGCGGGTTATATAGCCGAGAAATACAGCTATGACGACAAGGAGCTGCTGCCTCGTGCGGAGCGGAGAATTCGCAGCTATATTGATGACTATATCGCCTCCACCATTACCGGATATACGCATGTCACTTATGGAGACACCTCCATTGACACCTCTGTAGAACAGGCCAAGTACGCGCTCTTTCCGGTATGGATGGTGTATTATGATTACAACAGCGCAGAGCACACCTTTGCCATGAACGGGCAGACCGGGAAGATTGTCGGCAAGCCGCCGATCAGCAAAGCCAAGGTGTTCGGATGGTTTGCGGGCGTGAGCGGCGCGGCCTTTGTCGCCTTAAGGCTGGCATCGTGGACGATGGGAGGGAGTCTGTGGTGAAGTCAGGGATATTTGCAAGACTGCGTACAGGAGGCCTGCTGATGCTGGCAGTGCTCCTGCTTTATAGCTTCCCTGCCGTGGTAAAGGGAGAGCCGTCAGTCCCGCCGTCAGACAAACAGCTGATCTGGGATGACGCGGGATTGCTCAGCCCCAAGGAATATGAACGGCTGAATGAGCTGGCCGGGAAGCTTGGCGCGGAGCGGGAGACGGATATTATCATCCTGACCACCTTAAACCGGGAAGGCCGAGATGTCGCAAATATTACGAATGATTTCTATGACGAGTACGCACCGGGATATGACCAGCCTTTTGGCAATACGGTCATCCTGACGCTCGACATGAATTACCGCGAGGTAGACTTGGGCGGCTTCCAGAAAGCGGAAAGCTATTTAAACTCCGGCAGGCTGGACCAAATCCGCCGCCAGATTACACCGGCTTTGACTGAAGGAAGCTATGCCGAGGCGTTTGAGACCTATATTACGGAAGCCTACCGCTATCTTGGCATCGTGCCGGACACAGGCTCAGCTGCTTATGGAGGGACAGACCGCAATGGCAGTCCGGGTGTGAACCGGAACGTTAGCCAGGGGGAGAATGGAGAATTCGTGCTGCATCAGACATGGTTTCAGCTCCTGGTATCTGCAGCGATCGGAGCCGGGGTCGTTGGCATCATGGCCTACCGCTCTGGCGGGCGAATGACCGTCAATCGACGCAGCTACGAGAATTCAGCCTCCTCCGGTGTACTGGACCGGGAGGATCAATATATTCGCACCACCGTTACGAAGACCAAGATTCCGAAGAGCAACAGCGGGCCGGCCGGCGGTACTACGGGAGGCGGACACTCTCGCAGCGGCAGCCGGGGCTCATTTTAGAACCGGATCGAGAAAGGAGTGCATGAAGTATGGGGTTTTTCAGAAATCAGTTTGCGGATGTTGTGGAGTGGGAAGAGTTTCGGGAGGATATGATTTTTTGGAAATGGGACAGTCGGGAGATCAAGAAGGGCAGCCGGCTTGTGATCCGTCCCGGACAGGACGCGGTGTTTATTAATAACGGCAAAATCGAGGGGATTTTTGAGGATGAGGGCACGTTCAATGTTGAATCCGATATTATTCCGTTCCTGTCCACGCTGAAGGGCTTCAAGTTTGGCTTCAACAGCGGGATGCGGGTCGAGGTGCTGTTTGTAAATACGAAGGAATTCACGGTGCGCTGGGGAACGCAGAACCCTGTGCTTATTCAGACACCACAGCTGCCAGGCGGTATGCCGATCCGGGCGAACGGTACGTTTCAGTTCAAGGTGAAGGATTATGTCACGCTGATTGATAAGATTGCCGGCGTCAAAAAGAGCTATCTGGTGGAGGACGTCAAGCTCCGCATCACCTCGGTGCTGGATCAGCTGCTCATGAAGTGGATCAGCCGCGAGGGCAAGGATATGTTCAATCTGCAGGGGAACGCTTACGAGATTGCCCGGGGGATCCGCGAGGATCTGGATATGGAGATGCTGGGCTATGGCATTACGATTACCGGCTTCCAGGTGATGAGCTTCAATTACCCGCAGGAAATTCAGGATATGATCACGAAGACGGCCTCGCATGAAATGATCGGCAACCTGCAGAAGTACCAGCAGGTCAGCCTGACCGATGGCATGGCCTCCGGCAAAATGCAGGGTGGCGGGGCGGCCTCCGATATGGCGGGCATGATGATGGGCATGAATATGGCCCAGGACATGCTCAAGCATATGAACCCGGATCGGCAGCAGCCGTCCTCATCCCCAGAGAAGGCTCCTTCCTCCGCTGAGGGGTCAGGTCAAGGTGGGAAGACGTCCTCCTCTGGAGAGCCAGCGGCAAAGCCGAACTTCTGTCCCAACTGCGGCGCCAAGAATGAAGGCGGCAACTTCTGCCCGAACTGCGGCCACAAGCTGAGCTGACAAGGGCTTACGTTGTTCATGTAAGCGCCGCCTTTTTGTGATATAATGGCAGGAAACTTAAACCTTGAGGCAAGGTTAGTCGGGAGTGGGTCTTGGGAGATGAGAAGGTACAACATATGGCGGCCGTTGATGCTCATACTGACGGCAATGTTAACGAACAGCCTGGTCACCAATTTGTGTATGCTGTTCGGTGTGGAGGCGGAGACGGCAAGCAATATCGGCTTTGGGGCGATGATTATCGCGGCATTTATCGTATATAGCAGAATGACCCGGCATCGGCGGAAGTAAGGCCTGCCTGCCGTGAGGACAGGCGCATTAAGCAGAAGCCGGATGAAATGATGGAGACAGCAGTACCGCATGCAGCGGTGCTGCTTTTTTTTGTGATGCTTATAGATGCTTGAATTGTAAACGCAATGTAAAACTTCATGAAGGAATACGAATACAACGCAATATTGGTATCATGGCGGAGAAATCATCGGCTCTAGGAAGCATCATCGTAAAATCGGTTGAGTTTATCGGAAGGAACGCGAAGATTTAAGAGCGGGCAGGACGTATGATGAAATAGCCGGCAACATCAACTATAATGGAGGTCATAACCATGGCTGATTCATCGCTGACCCGTGACGAAATTGAATTTTACGAGAAGAATGGCTATATGCTTCATAAGAAACAGCTATTTTCGGCAGACAAGATGCAGGAGCTGAGCAGCATTTTTGAGGAGCAGTGGGAGCTGGTCGGCAAAAAGCTGAACAGTGAGCTGGATACGCCCCATTTTCGGGATGAGAGGCTGCTGAAATTCCTGCTGAGTGATGAAGTGCTGGATCTGGTGGAGCCTATCATTGGCCCGAACATCGGACTGTGGTCCAGTCATTTCATCTGCAAGGAGCCGCTGGTGGGCAGACAGACGCCATGGCATGAAGACTCCGCTTATTGGAAGGGCAGACTGTCCCGTTTTGACAAGATCGTGACCGTGTGGATCGCCATTGACCACAGCACGAAGGAGAACGGCTGCATGCGAGTCATTCCGGGCACGCATAATAACGGATTTTCTGATTATGAGGCAGTGGACGGAGAGAAGAATATTTTTGATACCGAAATCAAAAATATTGATCCCGATCAAGCTGTATACTTCGAGCTGGAGCCAGGTCAGTGCTCGCTGCACGACTCCCGAATTATTCACGGAGCCGCTGCCAACACAAGTGAGCACCGCCGCTGCGGTTATACCATGCGCTACTTTGCTACCGATGCACAGGTGATTACCGAGAAGAACCATGGCCACCAAATTTGGCTTGCCCGGGGTAAGGACCTCGCTGGCAACTCGTTCGTAAACGCCTAATTTTATGTAGAGGAGGACATCAGATGAAAGAAGCACCCGAGCGTTTATTGGGCAGCTCATTTCTCGATTTGTCCTCCTCTTTTCGTCTGTTCAGGCATGAGATCCGCGATCCCATTGAGACGCATTGGCATGATTTCTTCGAGATGGCGTTTGTGATCTCCGGCTCCGGCTGGCATGTTGTGAACGGGGAGCGGTTTCGTCTGGAACGAGGGATGACCTTTCTGCTGACGACGGCCGACTTTCACGAGATTATTCCCGATGAGCACAGTACGATCGAGCTGTATGATTTCATATTTGAGGGCGGCTTTGTCCGTCCGGGCTTGCTGGAGGAGGTTCTGCGTCATCGAGGATGGCTTCAGTACACCTTCGCCGGGGAGGAAGCCCGGGAGGTGGAGCAGGCCTTTGAACAGATCCGCAAGGAGACGGAGCCAATGAGCTGGGGCAGCCCCATGCTTATACAGGGGTGCTTCGAGCGGATCCTCATCGTAATGGCAAGAGCTTTGCCTGGAGAAGGCCTGAATGCGGCAGGGTCACCACGGAATGATCTCAAGAACAAGCTGCATCCATCCATCGTCAAGGCGGTGGACATGATTCAGTATCATTTTCGCGAGCCCATCCCGCTGAGCACCGCCGCAGCCTATGCAGGCCTTGCACCTAACTATTTCAGTGAGTGCTTCCGCAAGCAGGTCGGCATTCCTTTTCAAGCCTACGTTAATGACAAACGGCTGCAATTCTCCTCCCGGCTGCTGCTAAGCAGTGATCTGCCGGTGACGGAGATCGGCTTCGCGGCAGGGTTTGGCACGATGACTCACTTCGAGCGCCTGTTTAAGCGCCGCTATGGCTGCTCGCCCAGACAGTTTCGCAAGAACCGGGGCGGTGAGCCTGTTTAGCGCTTCCAGTCTGTATAGCCAGATTCCTCTTTTGCGCCAGTCCCACGCTAATGTACACGAACGATGGAGGCATCCATAATTAAGCTTTCCAAATCGGGTTCCGATGCCAGGAACTCTAAAGCATGATTGAATGCACTTGCTTTCTCACATGTACCTGTTCAAAACATCACCGAATGGGTACACTCGAAAAATCCTCGATTACGAGCTGTCCAACACCCTCAAAAAGGCTTTGTTTTTAAGTGCCTCAAATGTGCTCTCAGCCAGTGCTAACCCGAGATAATGAACAGTGACCAGAATTCCCATTTTTCCAATGCTGACTATCTTGAACTGCTTGAAAAAGCAGATGTAAAGATCTCTATGGATGGCAAGGGCCGGGAAACAGATAACAGCCGGACAGTATATTTCCGCACTCTTAAGTACGAACACATCTGTCTCAATGAATTCGAATTCCTCGCGCTCTGCGCAGAGGGACAGCTCGTTGTATTCATTTTACGACCTCATGCATCTCTATTAGGAGCCAAGCCGGATGATTCTACATGCATTGACTTGAACAAATCGCGTATCCACATCCGCTCCCCAGTATTCCAACTTATGTTAAGTACTATGTAACTAGAGAGTCATGTCACATATTTGGTACATTCTTACTATTGTTCATAAATCCATATATGGGTTATATTGTAATTGGGCTCGTGAGGGGAATTGAGGAGGGCTAAATTTGAAATCGACTTTTAAAAAGGTAGTAGGGATTGCTTCAGTTGCTGGACTTCTCTTTGCGTCCGCCAATGTTTATGCCGCTACGGCTACTGCGACCAAACCTGTAAATGACACTTCAACCCATGAAAGTGTTTCTATATCAGGTTTGGGCCAGTATGGTACTTTCGCTACTAGTGTTACAGCGGGTACGGGAACTGGATATGGTAAATTGTACAAATTTATCAGATACTGGCCTGATGACCTGCTCTATACACACACTGTGTACTATAACGGACAACCTTCGCAAAGTACTAGCTATTGGCTGAGTTCAAGTGAAGCTTACAATGTAACAGCTTCAGGTGACAAATCTCTCGGAGTCACATCCAGCATCACGAACTAATTATACAGCTTACTTAATTATACTACCCTTCGAGCCCTTCTTTAAATTACGCTTTAAATTTATTGATTAAGCTCAGGAAGTATGGTGATCTATGGTTTCAACAATCCGCAAACAGTGGCTTCAGCTTTTGAGGTCGCCTCTATGGCTAAGTATATTCGGTTTATGTATAGCGTTATCGATAATCCTCCCGAGATCTAATCTTACGAGTTTTGATGTTTTTCCGGGAATGGTGTATTTCATTATGGCGGCAAGTCTTTTGTTTTTTTTATATGGGGCTGAGGAAGCGCGGTCGGAACAGCGCTGGAACCAGTATGAGCTCGTGCGCACTCTACCCGGTTACACAAGGTATCGCATGGGAAAGTTTGTTTACTGGCTGCTTCTAACAAGCGCTTTTTATCTAATATTCTTTACGGCAGTAAGTTTGTATATTGTTGGAACGCACGGCGGAGGAAGTGCTGAGAAAATCACGCAGGCCTTAGTATATACGTGGTTGTGCTGGTGGTTTCCATTCTTCCTGACTGTTGTTCTGGGATATGTGATTTACTCTCTGCTCAGCAGCCTATACAGTTATGTGCTTATTGTACTGGTTTGGTTTCTGATCATGCCTTATAACACAATGGCATTTGGAGAATTTCTGCCGTTGGAGGTATCAGGCTGGCTGGTGATAGGCGATCCGAATATTGAACAAATTTTTGGTATCTATGACATGGAAAGTCAACAGATAAATATAGGTTTTTATATACAGCGGCTTGCCGCCCTGCTTTTGACAGTTGGCATATACGCGGCGGTAGTGTGGAAAGGTCTGACAAGAAAAATCGCATATATTGTCATGGCTGCGGCTCTTACGCTGCCTGTCGTCTCTTCACATGTTCCCTATTTATCAGGTGGTGACCCGGTGTTGGTTTACCAAGCGGCTGCGCCGCTAAATGAGGAAGAGCTGAAATATGCGATCGATAACGTCGAAATCAGACTTGAGCATGGGCGAAGCAATCATGATCTGTCTTATGTCTATGAAGTGGATATAAAGGCTGAGGTTGACGTAATCACACTGGCGCTTTTGGATGATTTTCAAGTGGTGGAAGCGAGGTTCGGAGACCTGCTTATCCCGGTTTCTCAGCAAGAGGGTCAACTTAAATTAAAGCTGCCTGCGGCTGAAGGAAGATTGATGCTCAGCTTGGTTACTCACACTTACGCTTCTGTGGGACCTAGTTTCTTTGAGCTGCCCTCGGCATTACCCTGGTACCCTATGCATCCGCTTGAGGCTGCGGATCCGTATCACCATGGCCTTAAGGAAACATATCGGTTGGATTTGAAGGGGTTAGATCATAAACTAGTTTGGACAAATCTGTCTGCCTTGGGAGATGGGATGTGGGAAGGAAAAGCATACGGACCGACGATTATTTACGGCGCCTATAAGAAGGCAGGAGAGATTATAAGCCCAGCTTTTAAGGATAGGCGGTCTGTGGAACGTGGCCATAACGAGCTGGCACGCTTGGTCGAGGAAGCGAAGGAGAGGCTTGGTGCAGGAGCGGAGTTGCCTGTCCGCGGTTATATGATCACAACCATGCAGCAGTTCACCGCCAATCCCGATGAATTCTTCGTGTACCAGGATGAGAGGCTGCTTCAGTCTGAATCCTTATTGAACGTCATGTTCTTAAGGGGATCGGAAACAGGAGGTAGCGGGATGAAGGATACCCGGCTGTTTGCAGCCCTGTATTTCGGTAACATGAAGAATCCCTCGACGGATATTTACTATAAATCTATCTTCGGAGAAGATGTTGTGAAACGTATCCGCACGGTATATATGGAGCTGCCAGAGCAGGAGAAGGAACAGATGCTCCGGATGTGGTATCAACAAACCGGCGGTCTTCTGACACCTGAACGTATAATGAAGGATTTGGAGG
Source organism: Paenibacillus sp. JSM ZJ436 (assembly GCF_044383795.1). Taxonomy (NCBI): domain Bacteria; kingdom Bacillati; phylum Bacillota; class Bacilli; order Caryophanales; family Paenibacillaceae; genus Paenibacillus; species Paenibacillus sp. JSM ZJ436. Next base: position 286,484 of record NZ_JBISEO010000002.1, on the reverse strand, counting down.
GGAAAACAAATGCTGGTGGCTGAACAGCTGACAAAGCGCTATGGATCCAAGACAGCCTTGCAGGAAGCGACCTTCACACTGGAGAAAGGGATAACCGGCCTGCTGGGTCCAAACGGAGCCGGAAAAACAACGCTGCTGCGCATCCTCGCTACCTATCATAAGGCTAGTGGGGGAAGGCTGTTGCTGAACGGGGTAGAATGGACCTCAGCCAATATGGAGAAGCTTCGCGCGGACATTGGCTACTTGCCGCAGCACATCGGATTATTTCCCTCTCTGACAGTTAGGGAGTATCTGGACTATATCGCAAGTATGCGGGGAATGAACAGTAGCAGCATCAATAAACGAATGAATGAAGTGTTGAGAGAGGTTAATCTGGAAGAGGTGGGGAGGGAGAAGGTTCGTTCACTTTCTGGAGGCATGAAACAGCGGCTGGGCATTGCGCAAGCAATAATTCATGAGCCTGCGCTTCTGCTTGTGGATGAACCGACCGCAGGTCTTGATCCTGAGGAGAGGATCCGTTTCCGGAATCTGATTAAACGGCTGGGTCACAGCAGAGCGGTTCTTCTATCCACCCATATAACGGAAGATGTGTCCGTAACCTGTGACCGTGTACTGCTGATGAACAAGGGCTGGCTTCAATCACATGACCATGTGCGTGAGGTAGTGGCATATGCGGCAGGCAGCGTGTGGGGACTTCAGACTGAACAGGGGAAGTACGAGCAGCTCCGCAGCGATCCATCCGTTTTTATTACCGACCTGAAAGAGCAGCAGGAAGGGCTCTATCATATACGGGTGGTTGCGGCCTCCAAGCCTTCGGAAGATGCGCAGCCGTTGCAGCCTACATTGGAGGAGGGCTATATGGTTTGGTTAAACAGGAAGTAATACAGTGGCGATTTGTGTGGAAAACACAGCGACCGTTGCTGTTAATTCCGATTATGCTGTGGCTGGTTGTCATTTTAGCTGGCTCTTCATCGCAGCAGCTTGCCAAAGATTTGGCCGTATTTTTGCTGTACCCAAGCCTGGCCTTCCCGGTGGTTGGACTGATGTCGTCTATCGGATCAGCTTATCAGAAGGAGCTGTGGATCACGCTGCCCGTATCGCCATGGCGTGCAGGCGCTGTACGTCCACTTCTAATGAGCTTGTTGTATGCAGGTTTGTTCACATCTGTGCTTCACCGTTATTACACGCCTGCGCAGGTGGCAGGAGGATGCATCTCGGTTCTTATGTACATGCTGCTTATCGCCCTGATTACCACACTTTTTAAGAATAGTGCATTCGGTCTTTGCGGCGGGTTGATTTTTCTTTTTTTCGGATTGTTTACCGGCGGGAGCGGGCAGGGACCTCTCTACCTCATGCAATGGTACCGCCAGGTTACAGGGCTACCCTCGGACGTTTACCTGCTTGAGCAAGGAGTTTTCTGTCTGGTGGCCCTGTTCGGGACTGTACAGCTAATCCGCTTTCGAGAGCGGTTCCATTTGCTGAAAGATTGAAGGAAGAGCAACAGCTGGTTGAAAGCCTGTTGGCGGAATTATGGCCGATGGGCTGTTTTTGCTTTGTCGACATAAGGTAATATCGTCCGGAAGGAATACAATGACTCCAAACCCGCCGCCTGCCTTCACCCCGCCGCGAATTCCACAAATCCCGGTTAATTATCCCTCTGCCTGTTTACAATACCCGTAACGGATGCTTGACACACATATGAATAAAGAGGTGTTGGTAGGATGTGGTTCTCGGAAACAAGAGAAGCAGTGCTGGAGAAGCTAAACGTAGATCCTGCCAAGGGACTGAGCGCGGAGGAAGCCGCAGCCAGGCGAGAGCAGCATGGCCCGAACCAGCTGAAGGGAAAGCCGAAGAAGAGTGTGGCGGCCCTGTTTTTTGCCCAGTTGAAGGATATGCTCATCTACGTCCTCCTCGGCGCCGCGGTCGTCACGCTGATCGTTGGCGAGTATATGGATGCTGTAATCATTCTGGCGGTGGTGCTGCTGAATGCAGCAATCGGAGTATTTCAGGAGCAGAAGGCGGAAAAAGCCATTGAGGCGCTGCAGCAAATGACTGCCCCGAGATCCCTGGTTCGCCGGGACGGGGCTGTGAAGGAAATCGACTCCGTCAACCTCGTGCCGGGAGATGTGGTCATCCTGGATGCAGGCAGATTCATCCCCGCCGACGTCCGGCTGCTGGACAGCGCGAATCTGCAGATTGAGGAATCCGCGCTGACCGGAGAGTCGGTGCCTTCGGACAAGCACGCAGAAGCCGTGCACGAGCATCCCAAGACACCGGTGGGAGACCGCTCCAACATGGCGTTCATGTCCACCCTGGTCACTTACGGACGCGGCGAAGGAGTCGTGGTCGGCACGGCAATGGACACCGAGATGGGCAAAATCGCCCAGGCGCTGGACACCGACGAGCAGAAGCTGACCCCACTGCAGCAGAAGCTGGAGGAGCTCGGCAGGTTTCTGGGCTATATTGCCATCGGGGTGTGCGTGCTTATCTTCGTGATCGGCCTTATCCAGGGCCGGGAGCTGTTCGAGCTGTTCCTGACAGCGATCAGTCTTGCAGTGGCGGCTATTCCGGAAGGACTTCCGGCGATTGTAGCAATCGTGCTGTCGCTTGGCGTCACACGAATGTCCAAGATCAACGCTATCGTCAAAAAGCTCCCTGCCGTCGAAACGCTCGGCTCGGTTAACATTATCTGCTCTGACAAGACGGGAACGCTGACCCAGAACAAAATGACCGTCGTAAAGCGCTATAGTATACCGGAGGCTCACCCGGAAACTCAGCAGGACATGCTGCGGGCCTTTGTCCTGTGCAGTGATGCCAGCATTCATGATGGCGAGGCTACCGGCGACCCTACCGAGATTGCACTGGTGTATGAAGGAGAAGAGCAGGGGTTATCCAAAAGAAACCTCGAAACGGAATTCAAGCGTGTATCCGAGAGGCCATTTGATTCCGACCGCAAGCTCATGTCTACGCTAAACACGGTCCCGGGCGGGTTCCGGGTTCACACAAAGGGCGCGATCGACCAGCTGCTGCGTATCTCCACCTCTGCCAGGGTTGGCGGAGAAACGGTACCGATGACAGAGGCGCTGAAGCAGCAGTATTTGCAGGCGGCTGAAGAAATGTCCGATCAGGCACTCCGGGTTCTGGCCGCGGCCTTTAAGGACAGCCCCTCCAGGGTGGAGCCGCAGGACATGGAACAGGACTTAACCTTCCTCGGCTTTGTCGGCATGATCGATCCGCCGCGGACCGAGGTGAAGGATTCCATCCGCGAGGCCAAAATGGCCGGCATTACACCGGTCATGATCACCGGGGACCACAAGAATACGGCGGTTGCCATTGCGAGGGAGCTGGACATTGCGAAGGATCTCAGCCAGAGCATGACCGGAGCCGAGATCGACGAGCTGTCCGAAGAACAGTTCGCGAGCCGCATCAAGGATGTGCGCGTCTTTGCCCGCGTGTCTCCCGAGCACAAGGTCAAGATTGTGAAGGCGCTGCGGGCGCAGGGCAATATCGTTTCCATGACCGGCGATGGCGTCAATGACGCACCTTCTCTCAAAAATGCAGACATCGGGGTTGCCATGGGCATCACCGGCACGGATGTATCCAAGGGCGCCAGTGATATGATTTTGACCGATGACAACTTTACGACGATTGTGCACGCCATCCGGGAAGGGCGGAACATTTATGGTAATATCCGCAAGACCGTCACCTTCCTGCTGTCATGTAACTTCGGGGAGGTCGTGGCCATTCTCGCCTCCATCCTGTTCTTCTGGCCGCTACCGCTGCTGGCGACACAGATTTTGTGGATCAACCTGGTTACGGACACTTTGCCCGCCATCGCGCTGGGTATAGATCCCGGTGAAAAGGATATTATGAAGAAGAAGCCGCGCGATCCGAAGGAGAGCTTTTTCGCCGGCGGCGCCGCTGTGAATGCTGTGCTGGGCGGGCTGCTGATCGGAAGCCTGACCCTGCTGGCTTTTTATCTCGGCCTGCGGGAGTTTGGCTACAGCCTGGGAGATTCCGATATCCCGGATGACGCCATGACCTATGCGCGGACGATGGCTTTTGTCGTTCTGGCTGCGTCGCAGCTGTTTTACGCATTTACGAAGCGGAGCGCGACCAAGTCGATTTTTCAAATCGGAGTCTTCTCCAATAAATATCTGGTGGGGGCGGTGCTGACCGGCCTGGTGCTGCAGTTCATCTCCATCAGCGTACCCGTGCTCGCGGCGGCCTTCAAGGTGCAGAACCTGAGCCTCTCCGATTGGGGACTGGTCATTGGTCTGGCGCTCATTCCGCTGATCATCAACGAAATCATCAAGCTGGTGACCAGGCAAATCCGCAAGCCTGAGCGGGCAGCCTGAGGAAGCGTCTGGTCGGTTGCTTGCTGTTCGGAATCTGCTATTTACTCCTCCAACGTTTTACCGCGTTAAAGGTGCATTTGGCTTGAAAGACGAACATTTAAGTTGAAAAGCGGTACATTTATTAATATATTGTAAATAGGACAAACATCGCGTTGTCAGCAAATTATCTAGGAGGGTCTTCCCATATGAAAAAAGGGGTCATGTCTTTAATCAGTCTCGCACTGTCGGTTACCATGCTTGCAGGCTGCGGAAGTAAACCGGAGGAAGGTGCAACCAGCGGAGCTGGAGGAGAAGCACCGAAAGCTAGCTTTACGGTAGGAATGGTTACGGACGCAGGCACCATCGATGATAAGTCCTTTAACCAGGGCACTTATGAGGGAATCAAGAGAGCAAGCGAGGAGTTCGGCATCGAGATGAAATATCTCAAGCCGGCGGGCACGACAGAGGCGGAGTATACGAAGGAGATCGGCAATCTGTATGATGCAGACTACAGACTCATCGTGACACCAGGCTTCAAGTTCGAAACGGCGATTTTCAAGGCGCAGGAGAAGTATAAGGATGCGAAGTTTGTTCTGATCGACGGCGCTCCGAATTCCGGAGAGCAGGGCGCGGCGCCCGTCGTAGCTGAGAACACAGTTTCTATCTTCTTCGCGGAGCAGGAATCCGGCTTCCTCGCAGGTGTTGCCTCTGCGCTGCAGCTGAAGGAAGGCGAAGCGGGCTTCATCGGCGGCATTCAGATTCCACCGGTACAGAAGTTCAACTGGGGCTTCCAGCAGGGCCTGAGCTACGCCAATGAGAACCTCGGCACAAACGTAACGATCAAGAAGGAGAATGTCGTATACCAAGGCACCTTCGATAACGTAGCAGCAGGCGGACAGCTTGCGGCACAAATGTATGACCGCGGCGTGGATGTTGTCTTCGCGGCAGCCGGCGGTGTGGGTGTCGGTGCTATTCAAGAGGCAGTAACCCGCGCGAAGGGCGGAGAAGCGGTATGGATGGTCGGCGTTGACGTAGACCAGTATGAGGATGGAGCATACGGAGACGGCAAGTCCGTCGTGCTGACCTCGGCGGTGAAGAAGGTGGACCAGGCTGCCTACGATATGATCAAGGCAGAGATGGACGGCAGCTTCCCGGGCGGACAGACTCTTACGCTGGATGCAAAGTCTGACGGTGTAGGCCTGCCGGAAGAGAACCCGAACCTGAGCGAGGACGTGCTGAAGCAGGTAGAGGAAGTTCTCGGCAAAATCAAATCCGGTGAGATTACGGTATCTGCAGAGCAGGGCGACCTGATCCAGTAATCCAGTCAACCCGCAACAAAACAGACGGAGAAGCTATCCGTCTTTTTTGTTGAGAGTAAGGAACAGAGCTTATGGATGCTGAAGACTCCCCGGCCTTCGGGGATGAAGAAGGAGAGAGCCGAACCTATGGACTACGTTGTCGAGATGGAGGGCATCCGAAAGGAATTCACGGGCATCGTTGCCAACGACGATATTACACTCAGATTGCGAAAAGGGGAGATTCACGCTCTGCTCGGGGAAAACGGCGCAGGTAAATCGACCCTGATGAGCATTCTGTTCGGGATGTATCAGCCGGATCGAGGCCGGATTCTGGTCGAAGGCAAGGAAGTGCGGATCACGAGCCCGAACGTTGCCAACAAGCTGGGCATTGGCATGGTGCATCAGCACTTTAAGCTGGTCGAGCCGTTTACCGTGACGGAGAATATTATTTTGGGCTATGAAACCCGCAAGTTCGGACTGTTCATGGATACGGACAGGGCCGCGAAGCGGATCGGGGAGCTGTCGAAGCAGTACGGCCTGAACGTGGACCCTTATGCGAAGATTGAGGATATTTCGGTCGGGATGCAGCAACGGGTGGAGATTCTGAAGATGCTTTACCGCAATGCAGATGTGCTTATCTTTGACGAGCCGACGGCGGTGCTGACTCCTCAGGAGATTACCGATCTCCAGGAAATCATGAAGAACCTGACCAAGGAAGGCAAGTCCATCATTCTTATCACCCATAAGCTGAAGGAGATCAAGGCAGTGGCAGACCGCTGCACCGTCATCCGCCGCGGCAAGACGATCGGCACCGTGGATGTGGCGGAGACGAGCCGGGAGGCCATGGCGGAGATGATGGTCGGCCGCAGCGTATCCTTCAAGGTGGATAAGACCGCGAGCACTCCGGGTGCTGCTGTGCTGGAGGTGTCGTCTCTGACGGTGAAGAACAGCAAGAAGGTAGAAGCGCTGAAGCGCTTTAGCCTGAGCGTTCACGCCGGCGAGATTGTCGGCATTGCAGGCGTGGACGGCAATGGCCAGACCGAGCTCATCGAGGCCATTACCGGCCTGCAGAAGGCCGAGAGCGGCGAGGTGCTGCTGAGCGGCAAGCCGATTCACGAGCTGTCGATCCGGGAGCGGAATGACAGAGGCATCGGGCATATTCCGGAGGACCGCCACAAGCGCGGGCTTGTGCTGGATTACAGCCTGGAAGAGAATATGATGCTGGAAGTGTACAACCGGCCGCCATTTTCCCGAAATGGATTGCTGAAGCCGAACGCGATGCGGGAGCATGCGGAGCATATTATTGAGAGCTTTGACGTGCGCTCTGGCAGCGGTGTCCGCTCTGTGGCCCGCTCGCTGTCCGGAGGGAACCAGCAGAAGGCCATTATCGGGCGTGAGGTGGAGCGTGATCCCGATCTCCTCATCGCTGTGCAGCCCACGCGGGGCCTGGACGTAGGATCGATTGAATACATTCACCGCCGCCTGGTAGAGCAGCGGGACAAAGGGAAAGCCGTGCTGCTCGTCTCGCTGGAGCTTGATGAAATTCTGAATCTCTCTGACCGCATTGCGGTCATTAACAGCGGGGAGCTGGTCGGCATCGTGAACGCTTCCGAAACGAATGAACAGGAGCTGGGCCTGATGATGGCCGGTTATGGCAAAGAGGAGGGCAGCGCATGAACAACAGTATAAAATCGTTTGTCGCCGTCCTGCTCGGACTGCTGGCCGGAGTTCTGCTCATGGCTGTAACCGGTCACAACCCGGTGGAAGGCTTTAAATATCTGATCGAGGGCGGCCTGAAAAATCCGGAGCGGATCGGGAACACCCTCGCTACCGCCACCCCGCTCATTCTGACAGGCCTGTCCGTCGCGTTCGCGTTCCGCACCGGCCTCTTCAATATCGGGGCCGCGGGGCAGATGCTGTTTGGCGGCTTCTGTGCAACGGCGGTCGGCCACTGGCTGGACTTGCCCCGCGCCCTTCTTCTGGTCGTCATTGTGCTTGCCGGCTTTATCGGCGGGGCGCTGTGGGCGCTGGTGCCGGGCATTCTAAAGGCCCGGTACAACGTGCATGAGGTGGTCAGCACCATTATGATGAACTGGATTGCCTACTGGATTGTGTTCTATGCGGTGCCTTCCTACTTCAAGGGAAGCAGCGAGACGGAATCCCGGCAGCTTCCGGCCAATGCCCTGCTCCAGCAGCAGGGGCTTAGCGATTTGTTTCAAGGCTCCTACATCAATCTGGGCCTGTTCGTCGCCTTGATCAGTGTTGTTCTGGTGGCCTTCCTGATTCAAAAAACAACGCTCGGCTACGAGCTGAAGGCAGTCGGCTTTAATCGTCATGCGGCAGAGTATGCCGGCATCGGGGTGCAGCGGAGCATCGTGCTGTCGATGTTTATCTCCGGCGGCATCGCAGGCCTTGCGGGAGTAACCCAGTATACGGGCAATGCCTCAAGCATTCAGATCGGCATCCTGCCGAGCCAGGGCTTTGACGGCATTGCCGTTGCACTGCTGGGTGCCAACGCACCGCTCGGCGTGCTGCTGGCTGCTATTTTCTTCGGCCTGCTTTACTCTGGCCGGGGCTTTATGAACGCCATGACCGATATACCGCCGGAAATTGCGGATTCGATCATCGCGATTATTATTTATTTTGCAGCGACGAGCATTCTCGTGGATCGCTTGTATCGTAAATACAAATCACGCCGTGCGGCGAACAAGAAGCAGGGGGGCTGAACCAATGTGGACGACACTTGAGCAAATTTTTCCCTACGCGATCGTGTTCACGATTCCGCTGCTGATTACCGCCCTGGGTGCCCTGTTCAGTGAACGGAGCGGCGTGGTCAACATTGGTCTGGACGGCTTGATGATCATCGGCTCCTTCATGGGCGCCTTTGTGACCTTCAAGCTTCAGGAGCAATATGGAGATGCGCCCTGGGTGCTGTGGGTAGGCTTGCTGGCAGCTATGGCAGCCGGCATGCTGTTCTCGGTGCTGCATGCGTTTGCCAGCATCAACCTCAGCGCGAATCAGATCATTAGCGGTACGGCCATCAATCTGATCGCCGGCGCGTTGACGATCTTTCTCGCGCGGAACATGACGGGCAGCGGGAATATCCGCATCAGCATCTTTGAGCCCTTCAATGTGCCGCTGCTCTCGGACATTCCCTTTCTGGGGGATTTATTCTTCACGCGGAGTAACCCTGTGACCTGGTTCGTGCTTATTATTCTCGCCGTCAGCACGGTCGTTCTGTACAAGACGCCGTTCGGAATGCGCCTGCGCGCCTGCGGAGAGCATCCGCACGCGGCTGAAGCTGCCGGGGTGCGGGTGCAGTCCATGCGTTACGCCGGCGTGCTGATCTCCGGTGCTTTCTCGGGTCTTGGCGGTGCCGCCATCCTCATGACCTACTCCGGAGAATTTAATGGTAACGTCTCGGGTCTTGGCTTCCTGGCGCTGGCGTCCTTGATCTTCGGTCAGTGGAGGCCGCTGGGTGTGCTTGCCGCAACCTTCTTCTTCGGGTTTGCAAGCACCGTGGCGAACGTGTCCCAGGTCATTCCGTCGCTGGCGGTTATTCCGCCCGTAGTGCTAAAGGTGTTCCCGTACGTGGTCACCCTGATTGCCCTGGTCATCTTCTCCAAGTCCTCTAACGCACCGAAAGCGGTTGGTGAGCCGTTCGATTCCGGCAAGCGGTAGGGGAACGTCTACGAGGCCATGCTTTGCGGATGAGGAGCTTATGCGTTACGTGATAGAACCTATGTATGAAATACAGACAGCCTCCGCTTGGACCGTGTTGAACCGTCCAAAGCGGAGGCTGTCTTTTTTGTCTGCTTTTTGTCCGAAATAATGAACCGTTTTAGCCGGTCCGTTGTTTATATTACATCACGTACCGGAAAGGAGGGCTCTGAAATTGACAGATCGAGAGCTGTTTGATGCTTATAACAAAGATGTATACCGTACCTGCTATTATATGCTGCGTAACGTTCAGGATGCGGAGGATGTATGTCATGACGTATTCGTCACCGTATTTCGCCAGGATTGGCACGAGATTGAGCAGCTGCGAGCCTGGATTTTGCGGATCTCTGTCAATCACTGCTTGAATCTGCTGCGCAAGCAGCAGAGGCGAACCGTAAAGCAGCCTCAGCTGCAGTGGATGCGGAAGCATCAAGAGGCTTCGGTTCCTATTGTAGATGCGCAGGTGCTGAAGCGGGAATCGTCGGAAGAGTGGGAGAAGCTGCTGGGACAATTGCCTGAGAAGCTCATGGCCGTGGTGGTTCTTCGATACCTTGGAGAGCTGTCTACCGCTGAAATTGCACAGTCGCTGAATTTGCCTCAAGGGACGGTAAAATCCCGGCTGCATAAAGCCCTCAAGCTGCTGCGGGGCAAGCTGGAAAGCAAGGAATTATATGATATGAGAGGTGAACGACAGTATGGAGCACCTTGAACGAGATCTCAAGAATCAGATGAAAAGTGACAGAGGCGTACCCTATCCAGACTTTGAAGCGATGTGGGGCCGTATTCAGCAGAATGAGCTGCATACCGAGGCCGAAGCTGGGGTGAAGTCCTGGACGCCTGTAGTGTCTCAGCGGTTCCACAAGAGAGCGGCTATGATCCTCGGGATCTCTGCAGCGCTGGTGGCTGTACCGGTCTATGCGGCCATTCAGTATGACTGGTCTGACCTTCTGTCGTACCGCTCAGGGATCATGACCGCTCTGGAGGATGGACTCGGGCAAACCATTGAGCAGTCCGTGACCCGAAACGGGATTACGCTGACGGTACACACCGCCTTTACGGATGAGAATCGGACGGTTCTGCTATATTCACTGGATCCTGGTCCGGTGACGGAGGGACAATCCATAGATTATGGCCAGTTGAGCTTGAGAGATGATAAGGGAAAGCTCATTAAAGGTGATTTTAACCAGAGATATAATGAACAGCTTGGAGTGGTACAGGGATATTTTGAAAGTGAATGGGTACCGAGCGGTTCCCTGAGTGAATTGACCTTTGGCATCGAAGATGTGCATTTCATGGAGGAGGCGCGCTTTCCGGTATCGTACAATCCGAAGCAATCGGAAGCACAAGAGTTGAAGATCGGCCGGGATGGGGTGGAGTCACTGTTGATTCAATCCTTTCCCCAGTCTGAAGGAGAAGTGCTGCTGCGGTCTGTATTTCGATTCGCCGAGAACTTCAAGCCAGAACAAGCAGGCTGGGTCCGGATCGAGATAGAGCAGAAATCTGACCAGCATCGAACGGCAGCGCGCAAGCCGGGAATTTTCGGGACTCCGGGTAAGCCCGGTGAGGTCATCAATGAGCAGGTATTCAGTGCCGAGCAGCTTCAGAAGGAGGATACGCGTTTTGAGATGGTGTATAGCCGAGCTGCCCGAACGTCAACAGGAGTATGGGGAATCGACTTGCAGCTTTCCAAGAAACAAATGGAGAAGAGCACCTTCCAAGAGAAGCTGAACGTGCCGCTGCCGCAGGTGCCGGGTGGAACCTCTGTGCATGAGCTGATCATCACACCTACCCAGGTTCGGGTGATCCTGAAGCATCAAGAGAAGGTTCTGCTCCTGCCATATCAAAGGTTTGAGCTTCATGCAGGAGAGACCGTCCTTCAGGGTGGGAGCGGCCTTATAGACTATTCAAAATCCACCGAGCTAAGGTTTGAAATGAACGGCTTGAAGGCGGACGAGTTGGCGGGACTTCCAATGACGCTGGTGGCCAAGCATCGGATCGATGAGCACGAGGGGGACGGAACCCCGATTCTGTTAAACCGGATTTCCGAGCAGCGCCAAAGCGTAGAGGTCAGCCTGGGAGCGTATCCTGTTCAATTCACCTATTACCGAAAAGACGGTCATCTGTATGTGGAGTCCTCAAGCCAGGATTCCCGGTTTGGCGGCGTAAACCAGACCTATTATTTGGAAGAGGGAGGTAAACGTAATTACGCGAAACGAGCCAAGACAGGGCTGAAGGGGGATGGGGATAACCGCCACATGGATGTCTACGAGAACTTTACAGCACAAGAGCTGCCAGTTTATGTATGGATGTATACCACAGAAGCTCCGAAAGAAGAGCTAAGTATTCCATTGAGATCAGGGCAATAACCTGCCCATCTATAACAGCCGCCCCTAAGCCGATGAGGTGACAAAGGGCGGTTGTTATTGTGTCATTGGAGTTCCCGGTAAAATTAGAACTTTCTACAAGCCGGCTTGCCTTCCCGGCTGCTCCCGCTCAAAATCAACGATCCAGTCTCCCTGAACCGCGGCATAGCCTGTATCCCCTTCGGTAACAAGACCGTACAGCTTTTTCACGTCCAGATATTCCTTTCGCTCCCCGTTGTCAAATTCCAGCGTAATGTAATAGTACGTTCGGGAGGAGCTGCTGTTATGGTGGTGATCATGATGATTGTGGCTGGAGCGGGTCACCTCTGTCCGCTTGGAAATAATCCGGACATACGAAGACTCCCGGGGAGCGCGGGCATTCTTGGCATGCTGCACGGCGCTGCGAATGATGGTGTATAGAATAAACACAAATACGATACCGAATATAATCGGAAACACGTTAAACATAAATTCAAAGACAGGCCCCGGTCCACCTCCAAATCCACCTCCAAAGCCCCCATCCATCGGATCTGAGAACATATCATTTTCCTCCTTCATACGGTTATGGTGATTATTGTTATACGTTACCATACTGCGAGATGTTTCAGTAAAAAAATGATCCGCACCTGCGGTCTAACCTCAAATTTTTGATATATATAGCACATTTACCTCGGATGACATGCTTTAAAGGGTAGCCTTATGATAAAGAGAGCAACGGGTCTGAAATGATATGCCGGGTGAGATCCCGGCTCCTGGAGGTGGAAGGGTGATTCACAGGCTGTTGATGGACGGGCTGCCGCAGACCATGACTAAGCCTCGAAATGTTGCGCAGGAGGAGCTGGAGCGGCGGCGTCTTGCATGGTATTACAATCATCTTCTGAAGACTCTGCTGCAGGGAGAAACGGCTCCCGCCCTGGAGCGGGAGCTGTATGATCTATGGCGCATCGAAAGCGAGGATGCGTTAAGCTGCATGCTGATTCAGACCCGCGAACAAAGCCCGCTGCTTCAGAAGCAGGTTCAAGAGAGCCTGTGCCTGTCCTGGGATCAGCTGTTTACAGACTCTGCAGGCCGGATGCTGGTCATATTAAAAGCTCCCCAAGCCGTTGATGCTGCAGGAGAGCAGCTGTACAGCCGCCTTGCCTCTGTATGGCCTTCAGTGCTGATCGCCATAAGTCCTGTGATGAGGGGAAGAGGTTCTATTCATGCGTTATATGCCAGTGCATTAAAGCTGCTGCTACAGAAGCAGTATGAAGCTGGAAGCGGCTTTATAAGCGGGGGAAGGCGCAGCGCTGCAGTGGCGGAACTCACCTTGGAGGACGATGTACACCTGGAGGCAGCCAGAATCGAGAAGCATGAGCGGGAGCTGTTTGTAAGGGAGCTGGAGCAGGTACTCCGCCTCACGAAGAAGGGAGTCCCGGATGTTGTCATGATTCGGCTTCGGATTTCCATGCTGGAGCTGGAGGTGTGCAGGCGGATTACACAGCTTGGCGGTGACGGTGCTCCCCTCCTAGAACGTCTCAGGTACCGGTCTGGGAGCCTGGAGGAGCTGAGCACTTACCTCACACTGAAAGCCTATGGCCTTACCCTGTATGATGAGGCGGCTGTCCTTCTGGATTCATTGCACGAGGGAAAGGAGAGCAGTCCTGTAGAGCAGGCCATCTCCCGGATCAATCAGGAGTACAGAAGTGGCCTGCAGCTTCAGGAGCTGGCCCGTGCCGTTCATATGAACCCTAATTATTTGGGATATATCATCAAACGCAGAGTCGGGGTTTCCTTCAAGGCCTATATTCACAGCCGGCGCATTGAAGAAGCCAAGCGGCTGTTAAGACATACCGGGAGCAGCATACATCAGATTGCCATGGAGGTCGGTTATTCCAACGCGGATTATTTCATCCGTATGTTCAAGCGGACAACAGGGCTGCTGCCCACGGTGTACAGACAGCAATAAATCAGGGCCGAAGCTTGCCGTGACGCCTCTTTTTGCCAGACGGGATACCGGAAGGAGGGAGTATGCTTGGGATCATTCACATTCAAAGACCGGAAAGAAAGGCGGATAGCCAGCGAGGGCTGGAGGCCAAGGAAGACAAGCTCTTTCATGAAGGGGAGCCATCTGCTATGTGAGGGGCTGTCAGCGCACAACAAGCAGCAGCTCATTCATCTGGCGGCACAGCAGGAGGCTCGGAGTACAGCCTTACAGGCTGTGCTCCGAGGACATGGGCTGTCTGAGGAGGCCATGGCCATCCTGCAGTCGCTGGACCTGTCAGGGGCTAGATGGCAGGTGTGCTTGATCCACAGTGCCGATCCCTGCTCACGCGATCTACAGCAGCGGCTTCAGCACTTTCTTTGGGAACAGGAGCAGCTGTATCTGGTGCCACTGACCGAGCGGCAATGGGCCATCGTGTTCGCGGTCAGAGGATATGGGCCGCAGCGGGAGCTGGACAAGCGGCTGCAGGATCTGTCAGTAAGGCTGGCACGCTTTCGGACCCACATGGCTTGCGGGTCCAGCCAAGCCTCGATTCTGCATATAGCGGCCAGCATGCGGGATGCGCAGGAGGCCATAGCGCATAAATTTTATGACATCACGTATATGGGGGTCCTGAGCATTCACTCGGTGCAAGGGAGAGGCTTCACGAACGATTATGCTGAAGCTGCACCGTGGTTGAACCGGATCTTGGGTTCGCTCGCCACGCTGGATTGGGCCGAATATGTAGACGCGGCCGCTACGGCGGCGGCAGGCTTCAAAGCCCGCCGGGTGCATCCGGAGCAGGTGAAGACCATGACCGCATACTGCATGCATCACGTCCGGGAGTATGTCCGGCGGTCGATGTCTCGGCATCCTGCCGCCGCTGCCGAGCCGCCGGATTTCCTGGAGGTGGATCTGTCTGTCATTGGATTGGAGCCGCTTATGGAGCGGGTGTCCCAGTATGGACAGGAATGCTTTCGGCAGCTGCTGTCGTGCAGGGAGGAGGAGGCCCTCGGCGTTGTCCAGGAAATCAATGCGTATCTGAAGGAGCATTACCAGGAGAAGCTCAGCATAAAAAGCCTGGCGAAGCGATTTTATCTGCATCCCGCGTATCTTGGACAGCTGCTGAGGAAGAAGAATGGAGTCAGCTTTCATATCTTCGTCCACGATCTGCGAATACAGGAAGCAGCCCGGCTGCTGCAGGAGGTACAGTATAGCATCACCGAAATTGCCGAGCGCGTCGGCTACAGTAATTACAGCCATTTTTTGAAGGAGTTTGAGAAAAGGCTTCACATCTCCCCGATGCAGTACAGAAAATCTATTCCCAGTTTAAAGGAGCATCTGAAACCATGACAACTGAAAGCAAGAAGCCCAACGAGCCGCTGGTAACTCATATCTATACGGCCGACCCCTCGGCACACGTATTCAATGGACGTATTTATGTGTACCCTTCGCATGATCTGGAGCATGCAGGAGAAACGAACGATAATGGCGATCAATATGCGATGGAGGATTACCATGTGCTGTCTATGGATGCGCCGGGCGCACCGGTGACAGATCACGGCCAGGCGCTGCACCTCAACGACATTCCCTGGGCGTCTGCCCAGCTGTGGGCCCCGGATGCTGCCTCAAAGGACGGCAAGTATTATCTGTTCTTTCCGGCAAGAGATCACGACGGCATCTTCCGAATTGGCGTCGCCGTCAGCACGGCGCCGGAGGGTCCGTTTCAGCCGGAGGCAAGCTACATGGAAGGCAGCTTCAGCATTGATCCGGCGGTCTATGTAGATGATAGCGGACTGGCCTATATGTTTTTTGGCGGCTTATGGGGCGGGCAGCTGGAGAAATGGCAGGAAGGCAGCTTTAACCCGGAAGGAGAGGGTCCTGCTCCCGATCAAGCGGCAATCGGTCCTCGGGCAGCGCTGCTGTCATCCGATATGAGGTCCTTTCAGCACGAGCCCAAGGAGATCGTCATTCTGGACGAAACAGGTCAGCCGCTGCGGGCCGGGGATGAGGAGCGCCGATATTTTGAAGGACCCTGGATCCACAAGCATGAAGATCTGTACTACTTGTCCTACTCCACCGGAACGACCCACAAGCTGGTGTATGCGGTCAGCGGTGATCTGTATGGTCCGTACACGTATCAGGGCGTGATTCTGGAGCCGGTCATCGGCTGGACGACCCATCATTCCATTGTGAAATTTCAGGACAAATGGTATCTGTTCTACCATGACAGCTCTCTCTCCGGCGGCGTGAATCACCTGCGCTGTGTGAAGTATACGGAGCTGACCTATAACGAGGACGGAACCATTGTAACGATAAAGCCCTATTGATCACGAGATCCAAGGCCAGGCCGAAATGTCTGGCCATCACATTTTTTTATGCGCTTTCATTGACAGGCACGGGGCGGAGTGCTATCCTCCTAGTCAAAAGAGACGGCCAATAAAACAGTAAAGAATGTGATGCAGATGCAGCCTTCCAGATGGCGGCTTTCAGGCTTGCTGGACAAATATTTCAGCGGTGAGTCGATGGATTATCGGCAGATTTTTGCCCTGTTCTTGCCGATTCTGGTGGATCAGGCTTTCATTATCGGCTTGAACCTGATCAATACCGCAATGATCAGCTCCTCCGGCGTATCCGCGGTCAGTGCGGTCAATATGGTGGATTCGCTCAATATGTTTATGATCAGCCTGTTTGTCGCGGTCGCTACCGGCGGAACGGTGGTGGTGGCGCAGTACAAGGGAAGCGGCGATAACTACATGGTATCGAGGGCTGGAGCAGCAACGGTGGCCTCGGTCAGCATGATTGCCTTCGGGATCGGCATGCTGCTGGTGGCATTTCACAATCCTGTGCTGTCGCTGCTATTCGGCTCGGCCTCCCCGGAGGTGCTGGGTAACGCCCGAACCTATCTCATCGGCAGCAGTATATCCTATGTCGGTATCGGGATCGTTCAGGCGGTATGCGGGGTATTGCGCGGGATTGGCCGAAGCCGGGCTTCGCTCGTGCTCTCGCTGATCATGAATCTTCTGTATGTGGCGCTGAATGTTGTGTTTGTGCTGCTGATGGATATGGGGGTCAACGGATTGACCCTGGCCATTAATATTGCCCGCTATGTCGGTGCGGCCTGTGCCCTGTACTATCTGTTCAAGCTGGACGGGACTCTTCATCTGCGGGTCCGCGATCTGTTTCACTTCCCGGTATCCATGCTGCGCAAGATTATGTTTATCGGGGTTCCCTTCGCGGCCGAGCAGATGTTCTTCAACGGCGGGAAGCTGCTCACACAGATCTTCATTGTCAGCCTGGGCACCTACGCCATCGCGACCCATGCGATCAGCGGCGCCTTGGCCGGTATTACCCAGATTCCCGCGGCAGCGTTATCGCTGACGATCGTCACGGTGGTCGGCCAGTGTATTGGGCGGGGGGATATTCAGGATGCGCGGAAGTTCATCCGTTCCTTTCTGTGGCTCGGTTCTCTATCGCTGCTGCTGACCGGATTGATTGTCATGCCGCTGTTTCACCCGCTGGTCAGCCTGTTTGATCCGCCGCCGGACATCGTGGATGATCTGTTCCTGGTTCTGCTGATCAATACGATCATGCAGGTGCCTTTATGGGCGATCAGCTTCATATTACCTTCGGCATTGAGAGCAGCAGGAGATTCCAAATTCACCTCCATCACCTCCATGCTGACGATGTGGCTGTTCCGGGTCATTCTGGGCTATGTGCTCGGTATTACGCTGGGTATGGGCATTCTGGGCGTTTGGCTAGCAATGAATTCGGAGTGGGGCGTGCGGGGAGCCATCTTCCTCTGGCGTCTGCGCGGGAAGAAGTGGTATGCGCACAAGCTGATCTAACAAGACAAAATGAACCTCTATAGAATAGCTGGAGCCCTATGCTCCGCTCTTCCGTAGAGGTTCTTTGCTGTTCTCATTCTTTCAGGGAGCTCAGGCCTGAATAATCAATAAACAGCTTCTCCGAGATAGTATTCCTGGATTGAAAAGAAAGTTGAAGTATCTTGCGCCATTTGTCGGGAGTTAAATGTATAAAAAATGGATATATTTATACTTTTTTTCACACATTCTCAAGTAGTACTTATCAACATACAAGGTTAATTCACGGTGCGCTGACTGCGCTAAAGTTCTTATTTGTTCATCCACATACGAATTGTCTTGCAATCTTTTTATAGCGCCTCTGGAATCGGTATCCAGTGTGATATTACTAACGGAATTCATGAAATTAATATAAATAATTGTAAGGTTGTGAGGTTTCGGGATGTATTAAGAAGCCAATATACTTGGATAAGAATAAAACGAAAGAGTTGATGAAGCATGCAAATGAATGAACGATCGTTAGTGAAATTAAAAAACAAAAAAATGATGTGGTGTTATTTATTTATCTTGCCTCAGTTATTGCTTTATCTTGCGTTTACCATTTATCCGATGATTATGAGTTATGTGTACAGTTTTTTTGAGTGGGATGGTCTAGGTCC
Source organism: Paenibacillus sp. JSM ZJ436 (assembly GCF_044383795.1). Classification (NCBI taxonomy): domain Bacteria; kingdom Bacillati; phylum Bacillota; class Bacilli; order Caryophanales; family Paenibacillaceae; genus Paenibacillus; species Paenibacillus sp. JSM ZJ436. The sequence goes on along the minus strand of NZ_JBISEO010000002.1, from coordinate 268,320 downwards.
TTTAGAGAATTTTATAGGTGTCGAAAATTTTGTTGAAATTTTATCCGATTCTTATTTTTGGAATGCATTTCGTAACAGCTTTGTGTTCATGTTTGGCATTGTGGTGATTCAAGTGCCACTTGCACTGTTAATGGCATTGTTGCTGAATGCGAAATGGCTTAAGGGCGCATCGTTCTATCGTCTGCTTATTTTTCTTCCTGTTGTTACGACGACTGCCGTTGTCGGTGTTGTGATGCGGTTTATCTTCGGGGCTTACAAAGGCTTAGTTAATGAAGTTTTGCTTAGCCTTGGTATCATTAACCAAGCGATCGATTGGCTGGGCTCTACAGATACTGCGTTTATCGTTGTTCTTTTAGTTGGAATATGGAAAACATTCGGGATGAAAATGATCTATTGGTTGGCGGGATTACAGTCTCTTCCGCAAGACTTATATGAAGCGGCCAAGGTCGATGGTGCTTCAATTGTTCAAAGTTTTCGACATATCACTATACCACTGCTTATCCCGATAGGCACTGTCATCATGCTTTTATCCGCAGTCAACGCGTTGCATGTGTTTGATTTGGTTCAAACAATGACCGGAGGCGGACCAGCTTTTGCAACAGATATGGTGGATGTGTACGTATACCGATACGCCTTCGCGGCTGAAGATGGTGTTGCACGAATTGGGTTTGCCTCAGCAGCAGGTATATTGTATGGAGTAGCTGTTTTTCTAGTCTCTCTAGTTATGGGCTTGTTTGTTAAGTTTACCGGGGGGAAGAGTAAAAAAAGTATAGGTTAAAAGTCAATCAAGAAAATAGACGAGGTGTTAGGTGTGAGAAGAGCTCAATATATCAAAAGAAGCATCCCCAGATTTATTGTTTATTGTTTATTAACGACATTAGGAATTGTTTGGATTTACCCGTTTATCTGGATGATTGCATCATCCCTGAAAACAAATTCGGAATATATCATTGGTGGCATTTCGCTCATTCCGGAGGAATTACAGTGGGAGAATTATGACCGGGCATGGAATGTTGCTAATTTTTCTAGCTATTTTATGAGTAGCGTTGTGTTCACTACATCCGTTGTGCTGATTGTAGTCAGCTTATGTGCGATGACCGGTTATGTGTTAGGCAGATATCACTTTCATGGACGTAAACTGTTTATAGTATTAATTACGGCTACATTATTTATGCCTAAAGGATTTACCATCATACCGATTTATATGTTAATCAATTCTATCGGTTTGAATGGGACAATGCTAGGAATGATCCTAGGAGAAACTGCGCAAGCTCACGTCTTGTTCATCTTGTTGTTTACTGCCCATTTTAGCAAGTTACCTAAGGAGTTGGAGGAAGCAAGTGAAATTGATGGCTGTGGTTTTCTTCGAACGTTTGTGCAAGTTATGTTGCCCTTATCAAAACCGATTATCGCGACAACATCGATTCTTCAATTTATGTGGGCATGGAATGCCTTTCTTGTCCCATTGATTTTTTCCATTACAAATCCAGATATACGTACGTTAGGTGTAGGAATGTACCAGTTTGTTGGTGAGTTTAGTGTGGATTGGACAGGGATGGCAGCTGCGGCCAGCATCTCTTTGATACCTATTATTGTGGTGTTCATTTGCTTTCAACGATACTTTGTTGAGGGTGTGGCAGGAGCTGTGAAAGGATAAGTGTCTTGGATGTAAGCAGCATCTATATGCTGTTAACATATAGGTATTAAGATAGTCTTACAAAAAAAGGAGGCAGTTAGAAATGTCAATACAAAGAGGACTTATGTTTCTGTTTCTAACATTTGTATGTTTATTGTTATCAGCCTGTAGTCCCAATGGGAGCACGTCAGAGGGAGATATTAATGAAAACAAGGAAACGGTAATTGAATTATGGGGATATCAGGATGTACTGAATGGAGAAGGTCCGGCAGTTAAGGTCATTAATGAATTTAATGAAAAGAACAAAGGGAAAATTAGTGTTAATGTTCGATACATTGCGAAATCTGAATATAATACTGCTATACAAGCTGCTGTTGCTTCAAACGACTTACCTGACATTTTCCATACCCCAGACGGTGCAGATATTCGCAAAATTATTGACAATGGTTGGATCCAACCAATTAATAATATTGTGAGTCAAGAATGGATTGATGCATTTGACAAGGGCTCATTTGTTGAGGGTATTAATAAAATCAATGGACAGATTTATTCTTACCCACAGAAAGGGCTAGAATACGCCGACATGCTTTATTATAACGTCGATGTATTGAAGGATGCGGGATATAACGCTCCTCCAAAGACATGGGCAGAGCTGCGTGAAATGTCGAAAACAATCACGGAGAAAGGAAACGGCGAAAAATATGGTATAGTGTTCGCTTTTTCGGAACTTGGATTTTTGCAGAACAAAATTCGCCCACTTGCAGCAGGATCGGATCCGGAGATTGGTTCAGTACAGAATGGAATAAATTGGAGGACAGGGAAGTATGTCTATGATGAACCGATTTGGCAGGAAACATTAGGCTTCATCAAACTACTCAAAGAAGACGGTAGCTTATTGCCATCTTCTTATACGATTAAACGAAGTGAAGCATATGTGATGTTAGGTGAAGGGAAGGTTGGGTTTATGATCGACCAGCGATCACGCATGTGGCTAATCAAACGCGATGTCCCTGATGCAAACTTTAATATGGCGCCGGTACCGACCAAGGATGGATCGACTCCTTACTTAATGGGATCAATTGCGGAGAATGTAGGGTTTGTTGTAAATAAGAACACCCCGAACCCGGAAGCCGCAGGAGCAGTAATTGAGGCGTTGGGATCTAAGGAATACTTCAAGGAATTTATCAAATCGGGAGTTGCATTAAGCCCAATGTCGGAGTTGAACAAGGATGAGTCATTATACCCATATCCCGAATTTAAAACGTTCTATGATCTTCACATGAAACATGTCAGAATCGAGCCGGATCCAGCAATTCGTAATCCAGAGGTTTCAAAGGTGATTCAGAAACTTGGTTCTCTAAATCAGAATAAAATAAAGCCTAATATTAATGAAATCATTCAAATGTATGTCAGTAAAGATAACTATGATTTAGAAAAGGCATTAAGCGATTTGAACGATAAATTAAATAAAGGTCTTGAAGCAGCGATCAAAGAAGTAAGCTCTGAAGGTATTGATGTCAGTAAGGATGATTTTATCTTTCCGAATTGGGATCCAACGCAAGATTATCTAGAAGAAAATTATCAAGCACTACAATAAATTCTGCAGGGTAGGTGTTACTCTTGAAAAAACAGATTTTAATCGTAATGATGCTTGGGATAATTTTCAGCCTGTGGCCGGATCATACCAGTTTCGCAGATAATTATAATTTTAATGAACGAAAGCAACAATTGATCGAGAAATGTATCGCCTATTACGAACCTTATTACAATTCTGATTTGCATTTAGTACAGGATCCTCAAGGAAGCTCCGATTATTATACAAGGGACGCTATCTGGCTGGCACAATGTTATCTGCAGGATGTGAATAAAACGAGTGACGATATTAATACAGTCAATGAACTATTGCGGAACGCTTTCCAATTGCAAATCAAAACCGGAAGTGATAAAGGTTTGTTCGTGAAGGTATATGGCGACCTAGCAGTTACAGACAAAAATGTCGTTGTGTTTTCTGTACCATCGCTTGCCTATATTTTTAACCACTATTATGCTGATTTAGAAAATGATGTTCAGGATGAACTAGTAGATGTTCTAAATCTAGCAGAAATAGGCATTCGAAACATGGAGGATGATGTGCCGCTCTGGTATGGGAATATATATCTGGGCATGATTGATGCAATGGTTGGATTAGGGAATGAATCCCAGGCTTTGGAATGGACAAATAGGTATTATGAATTTACAAAACAATTTGGCATCAATGAATACTCATCTCACAATTACGATATTGTTCAGTTGGCTGCACTACAGAATGCGTACAGTGAGGCGTCCAATTCTACATTGCAAAACAAGTTAAAAGAACTTGTGGAGTTCCATTGGTACATGCTGGTTCACAACGTGGAACCTAACAGTAAGATGATCTCTTCTGTGTCTTCACGTGCAAAAGGAAGTAGTGGCTCTGAAACGAACACATCGGTATTGACTGCACTATACCTCTATCTCGAAGAAGGTTCACTAAGCTTGATTGATAAGCCGAGAGTAGAATTACTGTTGAGCAACTATCAGCCCATTCAGAATGTAAAAGGTATTTATTATAACAAAAAACACGCTGCAAGTACTTCATGGCAAGCGCACTTCAGTCGAGTTGACGTTCAGGTTTTTTCTAATGATGAATTCTCTTTGTCTACACAATCAGGTAGAAGGAGCAGTTTAGGTATTACTAATACAACCAAAAAGCAATTGAGCGGTGAAGAACAGGAACTGGATTTGCAAATAATCGCAAACAACGGTAGTAAGAGGGATGGTGTTTATTTCCAAACGGACGATATCCCTCGTGGTGAAGATGATTTCAATCATCATTGGATAACATCGGTGCAACACGAGAATAAAGCGATTATAAGCTATAATTTTGATCCAAAAGGTGCGACGGACAAGGAAATTTACTCTAAGGGTTATCTCGGCTTGAAAGGAAGAATAGCACCTGGCGGCAATTACAACAATATTCGTATAAATAATAGCACCTGGGACGGAACTGATATAGCCTTGTCCACATCCGACATTCTGACTTACCGTTTAGGGGACACTTATATTGGAATCCGATTCCTGGAGTCCGATGTGATCTCCATAACCGGGCATGCTGTCGCAACAAATTCTTTGCCGATCGTGTTGAAAGAAGAGACGGTAGATAGTGAGCAGGTGTTCACTTTAACTAATTATGTATTATATAGTAAATCGAATGTATCTTTGATCGAATCGGACAGAAGAATGGGTTATGCGATTAGATTGGAGAAAGCGGATGGTATGTCACATAATGACTTTTACAGCTTATTATCAGGTATGTCGAAAGCTCAAAAGTTTAGCGGTGGATTGCATTCGATTAATTTCTCCGATAATGTGGATGAATTGTATATCCAAGAGGATCTGTCTACGAACACGATTCATTCGCGTCAAGTGAATGACACGGAATTCGACAATAACTATTTATTAAAATCCAATTATGTGAGTTATTCGTTGGACGATAACCTCAGTAAAACGGTGAGAGTTTCGGGTACTTTGTCTTATCCGAATTGGCAAGTACCAGCGATCTCCAACAAATACCTTTATATCGAAGCAGAAGATATGGTTCTTGATGGATTTTTACAAAATAACAGAGTGGGGGCATCAAATGGGAAAACGATATTTGTACCGGTAACAAGTACAACGCCCGACAATCCTTTCACGGCGGGGATAGGCGTTAATATACCGCACACGGATGATTGGAGAGTGTGGTACAGAGTGTATTTCTCGGGAGGGGGTTCTAACTCCTTTTATCATAAGTTTAATAAAGACAATGCGGGATTTAATCATAACAAGGTTGAAGGATACACCTATAATTCATTTGAATGGATTGATGTGCCACTGCGATATTTGCATAGAGGAACGCATTTTATTAACAATCACGGGAAAGAAGCTAATTCGGAAATTGATCGTATTTTGATTACAAACGATTTAAGCTTTAACCCCAATTAACTACTGGTAGATAGTGTACAAAAACGGCTGTTGCCGTTTTTGTACACTATAAAAATTTGTAGATGTGGAGAGTTGTTATGAACGAGGGAATGAAATGCGATTCAAGTGTTTGGGTAACAACAAAGATTGATCAAATGGTCAAAGTAACTTTGCATCAGAGTCTTCATTATTCTTTACAAGAGGAACAGTCTTGGCGCTGGGATAGTTGGAGCTGGAACATGGGTGTGGCTTTCTACGGCATATATCAAGCCTTCGCACGGAACGAGAACTATGAATATGTGAGAGCCATGAAGGAATGGGTGTACCATAACTTGGATAATATACCCAATTTAAGCGTTAACACTAACGCAATGATGCTTCCTATTTTGTTAATGCAGAAGGTAACCGATCTATCGCCGGAAGTGACTGCATTATTTCAGACCTATGACGAATATGTGTTAAATGACGCTCCCAGAATATCATCCGGAGCCATTGCTCATACGACTGAACATAAGTCGCATAGTGACCAAGTGTGGGCAGATACGTTGTTTATGAGCGTGATTTATTTGGTGACCAGAGGCAAGTTATTAGGGAATTCCGTCTACATCGATTCAGGCCTTCACCAGTTGCTGCTTCATATGAATCATCTACGTGATGTGAGAGATGGGTTGTATTTTCACGGTTGGTCTGATCAGCAGAAGCGACATCTTGGCGTCAAATGGGGCAGGGGAAATGCCTGGATCGCAGTCTCTGCAATTGAATTACTCGAACTCGCTTCCGATCATCCACTCCGAGACACAATAATCAAAATGTTGGAACAACAACTAACTTCTCTGTCGTCACTGGAATGTCCTGAGGGTGGTTGGAGGACAGTATTAGACCATCCTGATACTTATGCAGAAGCTTCAGTGACCGCGGGAATTGCTTATGCCGTTATGAAGGGAATCCGTTTAGGATTTGTCGATGAGAAGCATTCACAGATGGCTATCCGAGCTGTTAAACGGCTTCAAGGGTGGATCGATGAAGAAGGTTATGTGTTGAATGGTTCGGGCGGCACGCCAATACTGGAGTCATGGCAAGAATACCAAGACAGAGAATGCTATGTTACGCCATTTACCCAAGGTCTCGCGTTATTAGCACTTTGTGAATATGCCGATTATCTTGTATATAAGGAGAACTGATATTGAATATTATTTATTTGCACACCCACGACATGGGAAGATGGATTGAGCCGTATGGTGCTCCGGTGCCGGCACCGAATATGATGGAGTTCGCTAACAATAGTGTCATGTTTCGGAATGCGTATTGTGCTGGTCCAACCTGTTCGCCGAGCAGAACAGGTTTATTGTCCGGTATGGCGCCGCATACTGTAGGTATGTTTGGTTTGGCGCACAGAGGTTTTCAGTGGAATGATTATGAAACACATTTATCCTGCTTTCTAAAGCGAAATGGATATGAGACCGCGTTATGTGGCATTCAACACGAAGCACCTCATGCGTCGATGTTAGGTTATGAAATAATATTGGGAGATAAAAATATCCATATGCGCAAGTCAATAGAAGAAGATCGGACATGGTGGGATATTCATAATGCCAAATCCGCAGCGGAATATTTAAGAGAGCCCAAAACAAAGCCTTTCTTTTTGTCTATGGGCCTGTTCTATCCACATCGTAATTTTCCAAAGATTGAAGAGGATATAAAGCCCGATTATGTCATGACTCCCTTTATGATAGCAGATACTCCGGGTAATAGGGCTGATACTGCAGGATATTTAAGTGCAGTGAGAGTTGCCGACAAATGTGTTGGTATTATCATGGAAGCATTGGTAGAGACGGGACTTGATCAGGAAACGATGGTCATTTTAACAACCGATCATGGCATTGCGTATCCGAATATGAAATGTAACTTGACGGATTCCGGCATCGGAGTAGCTTTGATGCTGCAGTTCCCCGGTAATAAGAGGCAAGGAGAGGTTGTCGACTCACTTGTCTCACAATTGGACTTATATCCTACTATATGTGATTGGCTTGGCATTAAGCAGCCGGATTGGTTGCAGGGCTTGTCACTGCTTCCACTACTGAATAAAGAGACGGATATTGTTCGTAATGAATTGTTTGCGGAAGTAAACTATCATGCCAGTTATGAGCCAATGCGATGCGTCCGTACGCTTCGTTACAAGTATATCGTATACTATGAAGAACCAAATATTGTTCTCACAAATATTGATGGCTCACATCCAAAAAGTTTCCTGATCGATATTGATTGGATGAATTTAAGACCAAAGCAGACTAAAGCTCAACTTTACGACCTCTTTATTGACCCCCTAGAGCGAACGAACTTGATTGACGAATCAAACTATTCTCATATTAGGGAGGAATTGCATCAGAAGCTTGTTCAATGGATGGAACAAACAGAGGATCCGTTACTGGATGGTCCTATTTTAGCTCCAGAAGGTTCCACCGTCACTCCAAGATAAGTGGGACACGCATAGATTGAGGCGGTGCAAGCTAATATGTATACGGCCATGTTGGTTGATGATGAGTTCTTAATCTTAAGAATCATGAAAGAGAATATAGACTGGAATAGATTAGGGTTTGGAGATGTTTATACAGCAAGAAACGGTAATGAAGCGATTGAAATTATAGAGCAACACAAAGTTGATTTAGTCATTACGGATATTCGTATGCCGATAATGGATGGCATTCAACTTATTGAAACGGTTTACGATATTGATCGCGGTATTAAATTCATTATCATGACGGGGTACGATGAATTTAAATATGCCCAGAAAGCTATTGCCTATGACGTGAAAGACTACTTATTAAAACCAGTGCAGTTGAATGAGCTTGAGAAAGCAATTACCCGTATACGGGATATGATTCAAGAGAAAGAGAATATGGATTTGTTCCTCAATAAAGCGGAGAATCAATTACATGCAAGCCTTCCATATTTAAGGGAAAACGTAATTTACGATTGGTTGTACGGTCGAATACAATCGGAGAGCGTGTTAATGGACTGGCTGAACTACTTGAATATCAAGCTTGATTCTGTTCAATATCGGGTCGTAGTAATCCGATTAGAGACCGAGAAACACTTTAGTCATGAGGAAATGCGCTGGCACCATGAACAACACAATATCTTTGTTGCTAGATTTGCAGTAGCAAATTTAGTTCGTGAATTGCTGGAAGGGGAACTAGATTTTATTGCACCTGAATTCACCAAAGAGTATTGGCCAATTATTGTAAAGTGCAACTCTGAGGGCTCTAATCTGAATCATCGATTATTCGAAGAACTGCAATTTAAAGTAAAAAATATATTGAAAATGAACATATTCTTAAGTTATGGTTACTGCATTAAGAAGCCATTGTCCATTCAAGAATCGTTCGTTGAAGCTACGCGAATGTTGGGATTTCGATTGTTTTTCTCGGATAAGGTAATTCTATCCAGTGAAATTAGTGAAAGAGCACAACCTCTCCCGTATCGTTGGCAGGCAGTTCAGAAGGAAATCTTGGACGGAATAAAGCTTCGTAACCTTGAAACAGTGCATAATGCAATAGATAGCTTGTTTGCACTGGTTGAAAAAGAAATCTTCGATCCTGATGAATTATATGCTGCTCTTGATCGATTGCTGCTACTGACATCAATAACAATAGTGGAGATGGGAGAGAAGGAAGCGATCTATGAGAATAGACCAGATGTATTATTTGAGCTAAAGCAGAAGGATACACTGAAGCAAATTCAAGAATGGTTCCATGATCTTTATTTAAAAGTTATGGAAATGTTGAGTTACCGAAGCCGATCTCTTCAAGATATGTATGTAAAGAGAATGATAGACTACATGAAGGTTCATTATAACGAAGAGTTGACACTTGAGAAAATCGCTTTTCAATTAGGGTTATCACCTAATTATTGCAGTTCATTGATAAAAAGTACGTTAAAAAAGGGCTTTGCTGAATATTTAACAGAGCTGCGAATTGATCAGGCCAGATATTTACTTGCGAACACGGATTTAAAAGTGTTTGAAATTGCTGATAAAGTGGGATATCGCAACATCTATTATTTCAGCAAGTTGTTTAAACAAACGACGGGGGTAACCCCCACCCAATACAGAGGCTTATAATATGGGGGTTGCCGATGTTCGCAAAAGTTGTGCGTTCAATTAGTAACAAAATATTAAACATGGCGTTTTCAAAGAAACTACTTGTTTCATATATACTGTTGTTTACAATTCCTATAGTTTCGATTGGGACTTTAAGTTATATCCAATTGAACCAGCAAACTCTTGAGAATGTGGTCAAATACTCAAATCAAACATTAGTTCAAACAGGCAAGAACGTCGATCGTCGAATGAAGGACATTATTGATTCAACAACAAAGATTGGGAGTAGTCCTCTGTTCAATAATCTAACCCAAGCGGAATTAAAGGATCAATATACCCAATATATACTGGAGCACTCCTTTCTGGATAATATATTTCCAAATATATTAGGAAATGATACCAAATATGTAATATCTATGCATATTTCTGGTGGTAACGGAGTGAACCTGGTATTCCCCTATGACGATATAAATTCTTTGCACTTTAAATTGTCTGATATATATTTGATTCCACAGGAAATTCAGAGCGATAAGTTGTTCATACAAGGCCGACCATTTTGGGGGGCTCTCGGCGGTACTGTTGGAACAGAACAACCTGAAGCTATTGTTTATGTCCAAAATATCATATCTCGTGAATTCGAGTATTTAGGCACGGTCATATTGAAACTCGATCCGAAATTGATGTCAGAAATTTATGACAATATAAGTAATGGTACCAATGATCAAATGTTTGTATTGAATGACCAAAACGAAGTTATGACTCCAAATGCATTTCTAAGCATGGGTGAAACATTCGACGCTCATCAAGAAGGATATAATGATGATTACATATTCAATGAAGTGCAGCTCCGAGAGACTGGGTGGAGGCTGATCCATCTAATTTCTTTGGATACGATTAGAATGAAGATCAATAATATTCGCAATGTGACGATTATTATTTCTGTTACTATTCTACTTGCGTCTGCATTTTTTAGTATGTGGCTGTCTAAAGCTATGTCTGCTCCAATCAAGCGATTGATTATATCCATGCGACATGTTGAACGAGAACATTTTAATTTCGGGGTGCAGGTCAATTCGTATGGCGAATTAAGGATGCTAGAAACCGAATATAATAAAATGGTCATACGATTAAGGGATATGATGAAGGAACTTCGTATTGAACAACAGAAGCAACGCGAGTCAGAACTCAAAGCATTGCAAGCGCAGATAAATCCTCATTTTTTATACAATACACTAAACGCGATTCATTGGATGGCGGTAGAATTCAAGGCAGAACCTATAAGCAGAATGGTGAATTCATTATCCAGATTGTTTCGTCTCAGTCTGAATCAAGGAAAAGAGTTTATTGAGATTGGGAAAGAACTGGAGCATTTTCGGTGCTATATGGAGATTCAAAATATTAGACATGGGAATCACATTGAAGTGATTGAAGATGTTGATGAATCATTGTTGTCATGTATTACTTTAAAGCTAATACTTCAACCTCTAGCTGAGAATGCGATTGAGCATGGATTTCGTCATCGATTTGGACAAGGTGTTATTCGTTTAAGTGTGAAACAGAATAGTAACTATATATTGTTTATTATGGAAGATAATGGTGTTGGTATAGACTCTCAAGAAATGCGTAGACGCCTTAGTGGAGAAATAGTGTCAACTGGATATGGCATAAACAATATCGTACAGAGATTGAATTTGTATTTCGGAGATGCTTTTCTTTTTTATTATGAGAATATGGAATATCCTGGGACTAGAGTGACTATTGCGATCCCGATCGTTTCGTCAGAACTGAATCTGTAAAATGGAATGTATAAACTCCCAGAACTACTACAATGAAACAACGGCATATGCAAAAAGAAGCTCACCAGCGAGTATGGTGAGCAGGAGATCCTGGTACCTCAAGCCACCGCTAAGGCGAGTTTCAGCCGTTAGTAGCGTGGATTCCCGCGGCAGCGTTATCGTTGACGATTGTCACGGTCGTTGGCCAATGTATCGGACGGGGGAACATTCAGGATGCCCGGAAATTCATCCGATCCTTCCTGTGGCTCGGCTTTCTCAATAAACCTCTATAGAATAGCTGGAGCCCTATGCTCCGCTCTTCCGTAGAGGTTCTTTGCTGTTCTCATTCTTTCAAGGAGAAATAATCGAAGTCCGCATGGAGGCGTTGACCGGATAAATCCTGAACGCAGACACCGACAAAGGTTCCGGTAAAGCCCCAGTCTGTAAAGACACCATTATGAAAGGTGGTAGCGGCTTCATCGGAAAGACAGCCGGCATCAAGGGCAGGGCCGATGGAGCTCCAATGTGAACCGTCCACGGAGGCATAGAACTGCAGGACGTCGTAGTGAAAGCATACCTTCAGATAGACCGGCTCGGTGCCGTGAAGCGGTATCGGCTCCGTGAGCTCATCATATTGTCCCTGCACGACCGAGATCAGCTGAAGGCACTTGCCGGCCGTTTCTTCTCGGGTGACGTGAACGTAATAGTAATTCTTCGTGTTGTAATAAGCGATGAGCCCTGCCATCTGCTGAAAGGACTTCGGCTCGAATTGAAGCCGGGTTTCGACTTCACACGTAAACGAAGCCAGTCGTTTGGCTGTAAGGCTCTGAGCGTGCCAGGAGTTCAAGGACTCGCGTCCCCTCAAGCGAAGCCATCCCGGCCGCTCCTCCAGGCTGAGCCAGGAGGGATCGGCCGGCTCCCGCAGCGTGCTGAACGAAGGACTGAGTGCCGGATGGTCAAAATGATCCAGGGCCGGCTCCTTCTCCACAGGAGCCAGCGGGAGCGCAGGCCCGGCGACCTTCTCCTGCGGCAGGTGCTGCAGATCGGCAACGCGCAGCCAGCCGTCATCTGTCCAGTGACAGCGCTGAATCGCCGTCTCCCGCCCCAGGTGGCATTGCTTTCTTCCGGGCAGCGGCCGGGCGCACAGGTGAGCCATGTACCATTCTCCGGTGCTAGTCTGAACCAGGCTGCCATGGCCGGCCTTCTGCAGCGGCAGGGACTCGTGATGGCTAGAGGTCAGCACGGGATTGAGCGGATCGGCCTCATATGGACCTGTCAAGCTTCTGGACCGCGCAAGCGTCACCGCATGCTCATAGCCGGTGCCGCCTTCAGCAACGAGGAGGTAATAATAGTTCTCTATGCGATAAATATGCGGACCCTCGGTGCAGCCAAGCGAGGTTCCCTCAAAGATCGTCTGAATCGGGCCAACCAGCCGCTGCTCTTGCACGGAATACTCCTGCAGCACAATGCCTTTAAAGGGATTTCGGCCCTTGCGGTGATCCCACACCATATTCACTAGCCACTTCTTCCCGTCCCGGTCGTGAAACAGAGAAGGGTCAAAGCCGCTGCTGTTCAGGTACACCGGGTCCGACCAGGGGCCGGTAATATGCTTTGCGGTGACTACATAGTTGGGAGTGTCTTTATAAACACCGGTCAAGCTTCGGACGTTGGTATATACCAGATAATATAACGCGCCGTCAAAGCTGAGATGCGGTGCCCAGACACCGCCGGAGTTCGGATTGCCGGACATATTCAGCTGCTCCCGGTGCTGCAGCGGATGAGTCAGCAGGCGCCAGTTCACCAAATCCCTGGAATGGTGAATCTGCACGCCCGGAAACCATTCAAACGTCGATGTCGCAATATAATAATCCTCCTCTACCCTCAGAATAGAAGGGTCCGGGTTAAATCCCCGCAGAATCGGATTGGTAATCATGTGCATGCAGTGTCACCCCTATCATGTTGAAATGCAGGCTCCCTATCTGCGGGCTAGCCCTTCACGGCTCCGGCTGTAATTCCCGATATGAAATAGCGGCTGGAGGCGACGAACACCACCAGCAGCGGAATCGTTGCCAGGAAGGTGCCGGCCATAATGACCGAGACATCGCGGAAGTACACCTTATTCAGATTCCGCAGCGCAATCTGGATGGTGTGCACCGCCGAATCCTTCAGGACGATCGAGGGCCAGAGAAAGTCGTTCCATTGATACATAAAGGTCAGAATAGCCAGCGTAGCCATGGCCGGCGAAATCGTGGGAAGAGCGATGCGCCAAAAGGTCTGAAAGTTGGAGCAGCCGTCCATTCTGGCAGATTCTACGAGCTCCGGATGCAGGGTCGTATCCATATACTGCTTGATCCAGAAAATACCGAAGGCGCTGACCAGGCCCGGCACAATAAGCGCATTGAAGCTGTTGATCCAGTCCAGGCGGGTCATAATCATGTAGGATGGAACCAGTCCAAGCTGGCCCGGGATCATCAGGGTACCGATGATAAATACAAACAGAAAGTGCTTGCCCTTAAACTGGAGTCTGGAGAACGCGAAGGCCGCCAGCGCACAGAAGAATAGCTGGGCAATGGTAACGGTCGTAGATACGAAGACCGAATTGAGCAGGGCTCCTACAAAATCAATCTGATCCAGCATCGTCTGCACATTCGTGATAAACAGGTCGCCGGGAATGAAGTTCGGCGGAAACTTGTTTGCCTCCGAGGTGGGGTGTGAAGCGATAACCAGCATCCAGTAAAAAGGAAACACGGACACCAGAAACGTCAGAATAAGCAGGCTGTAGGTAAGCAGGCGTTGTAAAGATTTCATGGTTTCCTCCTATTGGGCAGAGTTGATTTTTTTGGTCAGGAAGTTGTTGAACATCGAGAACAGCAAAATGATCAGGAACAGCATCCAGGCGATAGCCGATGCATAGCCGTAATTGTTATTGGTGAACGCTTCGGTGTACAAATACAGCACCATCGTCAAGGTCTGGCCCTCAGGTCCGCCTGTAGGTCCGGAGAAGATGAGCGGCTCGACGAACAGCTGCATGCCGCCAATCGTAGACATAATGACTGTAAAAATAATCATGGGCCGGATCATCGGAATCGTAATTTTGAAAAATTGCTGTGTCCTGGAGGCGCCGTCAATTCTCGCCGCTTCATACAGATCTGCCGGAATGCTCTGCAGCGCCGCCAGATAGATGACAGCATTATATCCGGTCCATCTCCAGATCACCATGACCGCGACCGCAAACTGAGCTCCCCAGTAGGAAGCGCCCCAATCATATTTATCCAGGCCAAGCTCGGAGAGGAAATAGTTGATCAGGCCGTAATTGTATCCGAAGAAGCTGCCGAAGATGACCGCCACCGCAACGAGTGAGGTAATGTTCGGAATAATGACGCCAAGGCGGAACAGCTTCTTGCCTTTGATAAAGCGCTGATTCAGAATATTAGCCAGCACCAGGGCGAGAAACAGGTTCGGGAGGGTGGACATGAGCCAGATGCTGAACGTGTTCAGGACAGATTTCCAGAACTTCGGATCATCTGTAAACAGCCAGATATAGTTTTGGAAGCCGATGTACTTCTTGGTGCCGAGCACATCCCACGAGAAGAACGAGATATAAGCCGACCAGAAGACAGGGAAAAGCGTAAAGATTCCAAATATTAAGAAAAACGGCAGTAAATAAAGATAAGCAGACACATGGTCCTTGAAGGATTGTTTATGCCATAGCTTGGATTCACCGGGTGTGTTCATCATGGTCCTCCTTTAGAAGAGGATGCGCCGAACGGAGCAGATGTCCATCGGCGCATCAACAATTATGAAATTAATGTGCAGACAGGTTTAGCGTCTGAGATCACGCTTGACCTGATCAATCGCTGTTTTCCAGGCTGCATCGGCAGCTTCTCCGTTGCGCTCTACGTTAGCGAGTGCCTGCAGGATCGGTGTATCCACGGTAATGTGGTCCGGTCCAAGGTATACAGGAACGACTTTCTTCGCGGCATCTGAGAAGGTTTTGCCCAAAGGCGCGTTTTGGAAAAATTCATCGGTATATGATTGAATCGCCGGATCATCATACACTGCTGGTGTGGACGGGAAATTCGAGCCAGTATCCTTAAACAGCTGCAGCTGCTGTTCCGGAGAAAGCAGCCATTTCAGGAAGTCCATGGCTTCTTTCGGATGCTTGCTCTGGCTTGGTACCGTCATGAATGAACCGCCCCAGTTGCCGGATCCTTCTGGCATTGGTGCCAAATTCCATTTGCCGGAAGAGTCCGGCGCATTTCCTTTCATATAGCCCACCATCCAGGAAGGACCCAGCATGACAGAGAAATCACCGTTGTTCATCCCTGCTCCCCACTCCGGTGACCAAGCCGAGATTTTGGCTGCGAGTCCGCTTTCAGCAACTTCAGTGGACAGATCCCATGCCCGTTTGATGGCCGGATTTGTCTCTACAATCAAATCTCCGTTGCTGTTAAAATACTGTTCTTTAGCCTGTCCCCGAATGCTCTGATAGACGATATCGGCGCCATAAACCATTGGCTTACCGGTCTTGTCCTTGATGGTCTTGCCCACTTCAATGAATTTCTCCCAAGTCGGCATCAACTCAGCAACGGCTGCCGGCTCTGTCGGCAATCCAGCCTGCTCGAAGATGTCTGTACGGTAATACATAGCCATTGGACCGACATCGGTAGGGATGCCGTAAATGAACGAGCCATCCTGGTTTGAAGCCTGAACGCGCTTCCATTCCAGGTAATCACCCATAACGTCATTAGCGCCGTAGTCCGCCAGATTGTGGAACAACTTCTCGTCCGACTTGAACTTGTCGATAAAGCCGACCTCGATCATCGCGATATCCGGTCCGCCGCTGCCTGCCGCAAGCGCTGTCATTAAGCCGTTATGGTGATCGTTGTACTCCTGGGTCTGTACATTGATCTTGATGTTCTCGTTCTCTTTCTGATACTTCTCAATCAAGCCCTCAAGGCCGGTGCCGGTGAACATCCATAAAGATAATTCGACCTTGCCGTTAGAAGATTCCGATTTGCCTGCGGCCTCGCCGCCAGTTGATGTGCCTTCTTCACTCTTGCCCGAGGAGCAAGCGGCTGTGAAAACCAGAAGCAGGCATGCCAGCAAAGTGCCCAAACGTTTTTTCATGGTAAAGAGCCCCCTGTATTCTTAGTTTTAAGGAATGTGAATCCTTGATACAAATTCTAGGGCATCCCCGTAAGCATCGGTATAGGAGGAACATTACATCTCTTGTATAAAATCGACTACTTTACGATGCCGGCGCAAGCGGGCTTTAGAAAAGGTCGTTTTTTCACAAGTTATCACATGTTTGGCCCATAGGCTGCTCCCTGCACGCCCAGTTACAATGAACCGTAATCATGCAGCAAGGAGGAATACGATGAATACAAAAAGCTTAAAGCTCTTCGTTATACTTGCAGCCGTGCTGATCGGTGTGGCCCTGCTGTGGGCTCGGGAGAGGGCCGGTAAAGAGGAAGCGTCGCCCAAGACGTACCGCAGCGTGTTTCAGGAGCTTGGCAAAAGCGAGGAGGACATCTCGGCCAAGCTGGATCAGGCGTGGAAGCAAATGTTTTATGGGAATGACGAGCAGGAACGGATTTACTACCCAGTGGGGGAAGACATGGCTTATATTCTGGATACCGGTTATCAGGATGTACGCACCGAGGGAATGTCCTACGGGATGATGATTGCGGTTCAGCTGGATAAGAAGGAGGAGTTTGACCGCTTGTGGAAGTGGGCCGTCACGTATATGCAGCATGAGGAGGGTCCGTTCAAGCATTATTTCTCCTGGCATAATACCCCGAAGGGGGATGTGCTTGACAGCAATCCGGCACCGGATGGCGAGGAGTATTTTGCCATGGCGCTTCTGTTTGCTTCCAACCGCTGGGGAGACGGCGAAGGCATCTATCATTACCGGGAGCAGGGAAACAAGATACTGCAGGCGATGCTGCATCAAGCCGATGACGGTGAGGGCTATAATATGTTTGATGAGGAACGGAATCAGATTGTATTTGTGCCCTGGACCTCAGGCAAGGGATATACAGACCCTTCCTACCATCTGCCTGCCTTTTACGAGCTGTGGGCCAGATGGGCAGAGACGGACCGTGAGCGCTGGGCGGAAATGGCCAAGGTCAGCCGGGCGTTCTGGGCTCAGGCAGCACACCCGGACACCGGGCTTATGGCCAATTATACTACCTTTGATGGAGTGCCTTACCGGAACGGCGATCATTATCTGTTCTCCTACGATGCCCACCGGGTTGCTCTCAACGTCACGCTGGACGAGATCTGGCATGGCGGCGAGCAGTCTGAGTGGAGAAGGGGCTATATAGAACAGCTGCATCAATTTTTTATAAAAGAGGGCATTGACCGGTATGTGGCCAGGTATACTGTGGAGGGGAAGCCGATGGCGGATAACCGTTCCTCGGGCTTGATTGCAGTGAATGGGGCAGCTTCCATGATTTCCACCCATGAAGATCGGCTGCAGTTTGCGCAGCGATTGTGGGATATGGACGTCCCGACCGGCCAATACCGGTACTATGATTCCATGCTGTACATGTTCAGCCTGCTGGCGGCAAGCGGGCAATATCAAATCATCGAGCCATAACGCCTCACCTCAAACAGGGCAGCTCCAGCAGATTGTTCATCTGTCGGAGCTGCCCTGTTTGTTGTTCGCGGCGGCTGTCAGTGAGTCCAGCGCAAGCCGCCGTGTGATGCTTCGGAGCTTGCGCTCGAGGGCTGCCTTCCTTCAGCGGATCTCCAGCGGCAGGGTGATGTCCACCCTCAGCCCGCCCAGCGAGCTGTCGCTTAACGAAATTCCGTATTCGGCGCCGTAATACAGACGAATGCGGTTTTGAAGGTTCGACAGGCCGATGCCTGTATGCAGATCGGGCGGGTCCGCATCATCCTCCGGCAGGGTAAGTGCCTGCAGCGATTGGTCGCTGTTCATGCCAATGCCGTTGTCCTCCACCGTCAGGTGCAGCAGTCCACCCTCTTGGAAGCCGGTAATCTGGATGATCCAATGCTCTTCCTCTGATGTCTCCAGCCCGTGCACGATCGCATTCTCAACCAGCGGCTGAAACAACAGGCGCATGATCAGGGCGCTGTACAGTGCAGCTGGAATATCCAGCCGGACAGAAAGCTTGTCGCCATAACGCAGCTGCTGTAAATACACATACCGGTTCAGCTGCCCGATGTCTTCCTCCAGCGTAACGAGCTCACTCCGGCCATCAATGCTGTATCGGAGCAAATGGCTCAGCGTAATGACCATTCGGGATTCCTCGGTCAGCTTCTTGCGGTGCAGTGTCCAGTAGATGGTGTTTAAGGTGTTGTATAAAAAGTGCGGGCGAAACTGCGCCTTCAACGCAACCAGCTGAGCCTGCCGCTCGCTGATCTGCCTCCGCGACAGGTCGAGGATCGTCTCATCCAGGTTGGCCAGCATCTGGTTGAAGCTTTGGAACAGGCCTTCCACCTCGCGGTTTCTCATTCGGGTTCGGATCGGCGTCAGGGAGCCGCGTTCGGTTTTGTTCAGCTTGATGGACAGCATGCGGATCGGCCGGGCGACCGACCAGGAGAAGAACACGGCCAGGGCCAGCGCGAACAGGCTGCCGAACAGGCCGATCAGCATAATGTTGCGTTGTACACGGTTCAGTCCGCCCACGATTTCCTCCGGCTTGACATAGGCAATTATATTCCAGCCACTATAGGCGGAAGTAATGGAGGTCCAGTATCGGCTGGTATTAGCAGAATACTGAATACCTGTATCACCGCCTGCTTCGCGGCGAAGGAAGTTCTCTGGCTTGCTGATGCCAATCTCTTCTTCATAGGTAGAGTACACAATATTACGGTATGAATCACGAATTTGTATTTTGTCGAAAGGACTATCCTGCTGGTTTTGAAACTGGTTGTCAATCGTTTCCAGAGGGAGGGCGATCAGCATTATGCCTAGACCATCGAGGCTCCCCCAGTTTCGAATCTGACGGATTCCGACCAGTGCCGGCTTTTTCTCCAGATGCCATACCATGTCGGAGAACCAATGGATTTTGCCTTCATTGTTTAAAGCCTGCTCGTACCAGTTGTACCCCTTAATATCTTCGATTTTCTTCCATAAAAAGTAGTAGGAGCTGGACGTGGAGAAGTAACGGTTATTGCTGCCCATAACCAGCACCAGCACATCACTGCCTACAAATCTCATTTTCTGATTCAGATGCTTCTCAATGTCAAATGTGCTGATTTCCTCACTATCCCCGGGAGCCTGCAAGGCCCGCTGAAGTACCGGATCAAAACCAATGTCAAGCGTCAAGGTATCAAATTCCTGTAAGAGAATATCCAGCTTCTGGTTCATTTGCTTCACCGATTCCGTGAGAAACCGGGACGTCTTGTCCAGCACAACCTCAGAACTGATGCGGTACGTAAAGTACCCGATGGTCGTTAACAAAAGCACCAGAATTAAAGAAAATCCCGTCAGCAGCTGGGCGAATATCGTTTGCTTGCGTTTACGTTTCATGTCGATCCCCCGGAATCTTCGGCCTAGACCTGTCATTGAAGAGCTATTTAATAGTATCCTAACTCATAACGGCAAGAACTTGAACGATTTATATTTACTCCGGTGCGGTGTGGTATAATTTTTTTTAGAAAAATATGATTTTTAATATTTCTCATCTCCAAGTTTTGGATCATAATTTAAAGAAAGAATTGTTTCATCACAGAGGTGATCATCATATTGAACATTCTGGTTGTCGATGACGAGCGGTTTGTGAGAGAAGCCTTGACGGAAGCAATCCGTGAGGCAAGCGTTGAATACCGGATTGCCGGAGAAGCGCAGCATGGAGAAGAAGCTTTTCGTATGATACAGGCACACCCTGTGGATCTGGTGATTACCGATGTGCGGATGCCGAGAATGGACGGGCTGGAGCTGTGCCGCAGGATTTATGAATTTAATCCTGACATCAGGATCGTGTTGCTGACCGGCTATGCAGATTTCTCTTACGCGCGTCAAGCGATGAAGTATCATGTTTCTGATTATTTGCTAAAGCCGTGCGACTCTGTGGAAATCTTAAATGTGATTGAAAAGCATGCGGAAGAGCACAAGCTGCAGAGATTTCAAAGACAGGTGGAGCAGTTAAGGCACTCCCACGTGCTGGAGAAGCACCTGAACGATTTGCTCTACGGCATACCAATTCCGTATTTCAACCAATCTATTTTGCCTGCCTATCAGTGTATTTATTTGCTGTGTATGGCGATGAAAGCCCCGATGTCGCACTCAATATGGAATGAGCAGCAGGCGCTGAATGCTGTCAAGAATATTTCCGAGGAATGGTTGGAGCCGCATGTTAAAGCGGTCGGCATCATGGAAGAGGATCATTTGGTAATCTATCTGTTCAACGAGAAAAAGAGGTCATTGTCTGAAATGGAAACTGTAGCTGATGAGTTGCATGCAGTGATCCGAAATAATCTGAAGCTGCTGGTACAGATCGGCATCTCAACGCCGGCCCAGCATCAAAGTGAAGTGCCGCGCCGTTACCGGGAGAGTTATCAGGCTATGCAGACTGCACTCCAGCACTCTGATAAGCACATTTATACTTACACGGAAGTTGGCCGCGAGGAGATGCCGGGCGAGGACGAAGTTTTGGATATGTCAGAGAAAGGAAAGCGCCGGGTGGTCGAGCATATGCTGCAGGTTATCGACGAACGGTATCCGGAAAATCTGTCTCTCCGGATGCTGGCTGATGAGGTGTACATGAACCCTACGTACCTGGGGAGGATATTTAAAGAGGATACCGGCCACAGTTTCAATTATTATTTGAATCTCGTTCGTGTGAGGCAGGCGAAGCGGCTGTTGGAGGACTTTAGAATCAGGGTATATGAGGTGTGCGATCAGGTGGGTTTCAAGGACCCGGCTTACTTCAGTCAAACGTTTAAAAAATATACCGGAATCACGCCTCAGGAATATCAAAATAGTCGACAGGCTGATTTGTAAAATGGAGAGGAGGAGCACCATGAACAAGAGACTCCATCGATTGATCGGATTGGTCTTGATGATAGCTTTGCTTCCGCTTCCCGGTTGCTCTAATGTTTCTAGGTCTGAAGAGAACAAGCCGGGGTCCATCAAAGAGATTACGTTGTGGCTGTTTCCGGGCTCGGGGCTGGAGCCGCTTATAGATATCTACGAGCAGGAGCATCCGGATATCCGAGTACATATCCATACCTCTTCATATCCGGAGCTATCCAACAAGCTGCAGACGACGCTCGCTTCCGGCAACGGAGTGCCTGATGTGGCGCTTGTCGAAATCAGCTTTATGGAACGGTTCAAGGAGTTGTCAGGGTCGTTTGAGAACCTGCTGAATTATGATGCAGGAGAGAGAGAAGGGGAGTTTCTTTCGTGGAAATGGCAGCAGGCCATAACGAAGGATGGACAGTTTCTGCTCGGTCTGCCGACGGATATTGGCCCGATCGCCATGGCCTACCGCAGGGATTTCTTTGAGCAGGCGGGGTTGCCGTCGGAGCCTTCAGAGGTGACGAAAAACATGTCCAGTTGGGAAGATTTTCTCGATACGGCCGATCAGCTGCAGCGTAAGACAGGAAAGCATATGATTGACAATCTCGATATGCTATACCGGGTTATCTTGGGACAGGCGGAGGAGCAGTATTATGACAAGGACAACGGGGAGCTTATTGTGCACCGTAATCCCGATGTTTACCGGGCCTGGTCGGCTGTCATGAAAGCTAAGGAAAAAGGGTTGTCGGCCAGCCTGCCGATGTTTTCTCCTGAATGGAGCAGAGGTCTGCAGCAAGGAGAGTTTGCGGTAGCCTTTGCTCCTTCCTGGATCATTGAGATATTGAAAAAAAACGCACCGGCTGCTGGAGGGAAATGGGATATGACCTTTATCCCACAGATTGCGGGCAATTACGGCGGCTCTTTCCTGACGCTTCCTAAGGGAGGGAGGCATCATCGTGAATCCTATGATCTGATCAACTGGCTGACCCAGGCGGAACAGCAGGTGCAGCTGTTTAAATCTAACGGGAATTTTCCTTCCATGCCGGAGTTGTTCTCAGATCCCGTCATTATGGAGCATACCGATCCTTTTTTTAATGATGCGCCGACAGGGCGAATTTACAGCCAAATTGCGGGTCAAATCAAGCCTACCTATGAGGGCTCCGACCAATTCCTGATTGCCAAAGTCATGTTTGATGTTCTCCAGAAGGTGGAGCAGGATGTCATCGGTACCGAAGAAGCCTGGGATATTGCCATGCAACGAATTGAGATTGAGTTGGAGCAGGAGCTGCCATAGGGTGTCCCTCTCAGGAGCGCTTCCTGAAAATTCTGATTGACGGGAAGCATCTCCAGCCGTAAAATAAATGCAAACGTTTACACACTTATTGATGTAAGCGCTTCTATGAATAATGTCACATCCTGTCGCTGCTGATCAAATCAAGGAAGGAGGATCATGCCATTTATGCAAACGTTTGCTCAAGTGAAGATGCAGGCGTGAGTTCACCCATCTATAAAGGAGGACTTGATCTATGTTATCGGCT
The DNA here is from genome assembly GCF_044383795.1 of Paenibacillus sp. JSM ZJ436. Classification (NCBI taxonomy): domain Bacteria; kingdom Bacillati; phylum Bacillota; class Bacilli; order Caryophanales; family Paenibacillaceae; genus Paenibacillus; species Paenibacillus sp. JSM ZJ436. Next base: position 245,297 of record NZ_JBISEO010000002.1, on the reverse strand, counting down.
GTTCAAAGCAAGAAATTATGCTCTATTATTCTGATTGTAACCATGCTCTGCTCTCTGATCGGCATCCCGCCGGTTCAGGCGGCCACGGACTCGCAGGCACTACAGGTGGTTGTCGTGGGCGATCTGCAATCCAAGCTGGGTGCAGCCTCAGACTGGAAGCCGGATGCTGCTGAAACCGCTATGACCCCAACGGGACCGGATGAATACCGGTTTACCGGGAAGCTTCCGGCTGGCGAGTATGAATATAAAGTGGCTGTCGGGGGCACATGGGATCAAAGCTACGGCAATGACCATTACACGTCTCCCGGCAAACAGAGTGATAATGGGAATATCAAGCTTTCCCTGTCACAGGAGACAGAGGTTACCTTTTACTATAATCATAAGACACACGCTGTTGCCGACTCCTCTTACTACATACCTCTAGAGCAAGATCACCTTCCGAGAGTCATTGGCAGCTTCCAAAATGGAATAGAGAACAGCCCGGCGCTCCTCATGAGTGATGATGGTCTGAATGGAATCTACTCCGTTACGGCCGATGTATATGCAGGGGATCATCAGTATCAGGTGGCGCTGGGTGATCCTGGCGCAGGCAGGCTGTATCCCGAGGATGGCACCCCGATGTCGCTGAACGTGGAGCGGGATGCAAAGGTCACCTTCACGTACGATGCAGACACTCATGAGATTGCTGAGGACATAAAGCTTGCACCCGTTCCGCAAGATCCGGGGCTTCCGGTTGCGGATGGACATTTACGTGTACATTATCAGCGCACAGATGCTAATTATGAAGGCTGGGCCTTGTGGATCTTTAACGACGTCGCCGAGCCCTCACAGAATTGGCCGAAAGGCGCTACACCGTTTCCTGAAGGACAACAGGATCATTACGGTGCCTTCGTGGATCTGCCGATTCAGCATGGAGCATCCAAGATTGGACTTGTCGTGATGAATCGTATGACTGAACAGAAAGACGGAGGAGACAAAGTGTTCAGCCTGATCACCCCGGAGATGAACGAGGTGTGGCTGAAGCAGGGCACAGACGAGGTGTATACGTACGAGCCGGTGGACCTGCCGGCAGACACCGTCCGGATTCACTATCAGCGTGAGGACCAGAACTACTCTGCATATGCCTTGTGGCTGTGGGGCGATGTCGCATCTCCTTCAACAAATTACCCGAACGGCGCTACCCGTTTCTTGCAAGAGCAGCTGGATGGGTATGGTGCCTACCTGGATGTTCCGTTGCAGCCGCAGGGAGCAAAGATTAATTTAATCGTTCTGGATCCCGCTGTGGGCGACAACGGGAAAGACGGGGGGGACAAATCCTTCAGCCTGGCTGACCGTTACCGTCATCTGTTTATTCGAGAAGGCGATAATACCGTCTATACGTCCCCGTACGGAGAAGTGCCGACCGGCCTGATCTCAGCGGAGGTACTGTCTCAAGGCAAGCTGCGCCTGAACTATACGATGACGGCAGGTTTGACGCCGGAATCCCTGAAGGAAGGCGTCCAGCTGAAAAGCGGCGATCAGAGCATTGGCATTACTGAAGCTGCTGTCACCGGTCCCCAGACCGTAGAGCTGACCGCTTCATTCACCATGGATCAGGTGCCGCTGCAGGTCACTTTTCTCGGGAAGACCGTCACCGCGAGCAAGGGCTGGAGATACCTCGATCAGGAATATGCGTATGATGGTAACGATCTCGGTGCTGTGTATGCTGACGGAGAAGCTGTACTGAAGCTGTGGGCGCCGACGGCGAGCAAGGTGACGGTCGATGTATACGGCAAGGATGACAGCACCACAGTGATCGGTACTAAGGAGCTGCAGCGTCAGGAACAGGGTGTCTGGTCTGTCCGCCTCGAGCGCGGCGATTTCGATATCGAAGATTTCAGAGGAACCTTTTATCAGTATGAGGTCACGCATGAGGGAGTGTCCAAGCGAGTGCTGGATCCATATGCCAAGTCCATGGCCGAGTTCCGGGTCGACACGACGGGCAAAGCGGGTCCGGATGGAGACATCGTGGGCAAGGCTGCGATTGTGGATCTGAGCGAAACGAATCCGGAAGGCTATGACTTTGCCCAAATTCCGGGCTATGAACAGCGGGAGGATGCGATCATCTGGGAGATTCATGTCCGCGACTTTACGTCAGATCCTTCCATTGAAGATGATTTGCACAACGCACAATGGGGCTCTTTCGAAGCGTTCAAGCATAAGCTGGACTACATCAAATCACTTGGCGTCACCCATGTGCAGCTGCTGCCGGTGATGGCCTGGTACTACGGCGATGAGTCCAAGATGAAGAATCGTGAGCTGAACTACTCTGCTGGAAACAACGAGTATAACTGGGGCTATGACCCGCACAGCTATTTCTCGCCGGACGGTGCATATTCGGTGAATCCACAGGATCCGGAGCTGAGAATCCGTGAGCTGAAAAATATGATTGATGCCATCCATGAGGCCGAGATGGGTGTAGTGCTGGATGTGGTGTATACCCATATGGCCAAGTCGGATTTCCTGAATGACATTGTGCCCGGATATTATGCTTTTCAGGATGTGAATGGTAAATTCCTTGGCGATTTTGGTAACAACCTGGCAACCAATCGCAAGATGGCAGAGAAGCTGATGGTGGATTCCGTCAAATACTGGTTTGAGGAATATAAAATTGACGGCATGCGCTGGGATATGATGGGCGATGCTACACAGGATGCGGTACAACGCGCTTATGACGCCGCAGCCGAAATCAATCCGGATGCCCTGTTCATTGGGGAGGGCTGGATTACATTTAAGGGTGCTCAGGCAGATCCTGCTCTTGCAGGACAAGGAGCCGATCAGAACTGGATGGACCGCACGGATGACGTCGGCGTATTCTCTGACGAGTTCCGGAATGCGCTGAAATCCGGCTACGGCAGTGAAGGAGAGCCTCGATTTATTACAGGGGGCAAGCAAAGTGTAGACATGATCTTTAACAATATCAAGGCGCAGCCGGGCAATATGAAAGAGGATGACCCGGGAGACGTCGTGCAGTATATTGAGGCGCACGACAATTTGCCGCTGTACGACATTATTGCCCAGGCGACCAAGAAGGATCCGGCAAATGCAGAGAATGATCTGGAAATTCACAAGCGGATTCGGCTGGGCAATCTGCTGATTCTGACCTCTCAAGGCACCGCCTTTCTGCATGCGGGACAGGAATATGGCCGTACGAAGCAGTGGCTGGGAGAGGGCGTGCCGCAGCAGAAATATCACGAACTGAAGGATCAGAGCGGCAAGACATTCGGTTATTTCGTACACGATTCCTACGATTCATCGGATGCAATTAATAAGTTTGATTGGGAGAAGGCGACGAATAAGGACGTATTCCCGGTTAATCACGTGACGAAGGAATATACCGCCGGCCTGATCCAGCTGCGCAAATCCAGCGACGCTTTCCGGCTCGGGGATCAGGAGCTCATTAACAGCCGCGTGTCGCTGCTGTCCATTCCGGAGATTGGGGCCCAGGACGTAGCCATTGGCTATACGACCAAGGCCACGGATGCTTCGGGACAATACTATGTGTTCGTCAATGGCGATAAAGTCTCACGGACAATGACGCTGTCCAAGGACCTGACCTCAGGCACGGTCATCGTGGACAACGACGAAGCCGGCACCGCTAAAGTAAAGCAAGCCTCGGGCTTTGATCTGGATTCAAGCTCCATTACACTGGAGCCTCTCACTGCCGTAGTGATCAAAACCGCCAGTGATCCCATTGCATTGACATCGGTGGCTGCAGATCAATCGAGCTACACTGTGGGAGTAGGCCAGACCCGCCAGGCGATCGTTCACGCGATCTATAACGATGAGAGCCGCAGAACCATTACGAAGCAGGCTGCCTATGTATCAAGCAATGCTGATGTCGCAAGTGTCAGTTCTTCAGGCCTGATTACCGGCCACCGAGCAGGTACTGCAGTCATCACGATCAGCTATCAGGGCAGTCAGCAGGAAGTCACGGTGAAGGTGACTAAAGTAACCGCCGGCAAGCGCTATGTTCAGATCAACTACATTCGGCCGGATGCCGACTATGAGGACTGGAATCTCTGGATATGGGACACTGGAGTCAAGAACGACCAGATTGATTTCGAAGTCTTTGAGAGTGGCATGGCCACAGTACTTGTGGAAGTAGCCGCGAACACGAGCAGTATCGGATTTGTACTTCGCAAGGGAACAGGCTGGGACGGCACCAAGCAGGACTACCCGGATGATCGTAACATTCCGCTTACGCCGGGCGAAGCCTTTACGAAGGTGTATATTACCAGCATGAAGAAGGAGCTTACTATAGTGCCAAGCCCTACAGGACCGTTGCTGGAGGGCGGAAATATTACGTTTGTCTATCGGGATGAGGCTAAATTCCGCGAGAACGCGATGGATACCATGGACAGTGTGTCTCTCAAGATCGGCAGCCGGGAAGAGGTCATGACGTACGATCCTGAGAAAGAATGGTTCAGCTATACGTGGCACAATGCCGTGCCCGGTACTCATGAATACAGCTTTCTTGTCACCACAGACGGAGAGACGGTGGAGGTCTCCGATCCGAAGAATACGCAAGACGGCAAATCTGTGGTGATCTATGTCAAGCCTGTGGTGAACGTGACCGGCTCTGTACAACGTGAAAGCATTTCTTATAAGGAACATGCCGTGCTGAAGGTGGCGGTATCTGTTTCAGAAGAAGAGGGTCCTGTCTCCTTCCAAGCCGGGTACCTGGATCTAAGTTCACTGGGGGGATCATCTCAAGTGAAGCTGGATTTGGAGCTGCTGGAGCAGAGCATCGCCGTAAAGGAAGGGATCCCGTCTGGGCGCAAGTCCATTGGCATTACGCTGATAGACCAGTATGGCAACTTCCATAAGGGGACGGCTGAAGTCACGGTAAAGTCAGCCGAAGCGGCCGCTAAAGCGGAGTTTGACTGGGATGAGGCGCGCATTTATTTTGTACTGACGGATCGCTTTATGGATGGTGATGCCTCTAATAATGAGAACGTAAACAAGGACCATCTGGAGGCATATCACGGCGGAGATTTCCGGGGGCTGATTGATAAGCTTGATTACATTCAGGAGCTCGGAGTCAACACGCTGTGGATCACACCTATTGTCGATAACATTGATTACAATGTCAAAGCAAACTCTAACGGCATTCAGTATGGATATCATGGATATTGGGCCAAGGATTTTACGAAGCTGGATGAGCATCTGGGTGATCTGGATACGTTCAAGGAGCTGATTGACAAAGCACATGACCGAGGCATCAAAATCATGGTGGATGTTGTGCTGAATCATACAGGCTATGGCTTGAAGCCAGGTGACACAGCCCCGGTGGCCCAGGACGACAAAGCCCGGTTTGAAGGGATGCTCCGGGATACTAAGCTGTCCACAACGGATGATCCGCTGCGGGGAGAATTGTCAGGACTGCCCGATCTGATCACGGAGGATCCGGACGTGCGCCGGCAAATCATTGACTGGCAGGCAGGCTGGCTGGAGCGTGCCCGGACGGACCGCGGAGACACAATTGACTATTTCCGTGTAGATACCGTGAAGCATGTGGAGGAAGCCACCTGGAAGGCGTTCAAGAACGCTCTTACAGCCATCGATCCGGAATTCAAACTGATCGGCGAATATTATGGCGGTACGCTGGATAATGATGGCGGAACGCTGCAAAGCGGACAGATGGACGGCCTGCTGGATTTCGGCTTTAAAGGACGAGCGCGTGATTTTGTGAATGGCCGTGTTGAAGACGTAGAGTCTTATCTGGCTGAGCGGGAAGCCAGGCTGGATAACACGCAGATGATGGGACAATTCCTGAGCAGCCATGATGAGAACGGCTTCCTGTCACACTACGTGAACGGAGACAAAGCGAAGCTGATGACTGCTGCAGCACTGCAGATTACATCGAAAGGGCAACCTGTCATTTATTACGGAGAGGAGCTCGGACGTTCCGGCAGTGCCTCAGGAGATCTCGACAAAGGCAATTTTAGCGAGAATCGTACGGATATGCCGTGGGATCAGGTGGAGAGCGAGAAGAAGCTGCTAGAGCATTACCGGAAGCTGCTGAAGATTCGTGCCGAGCATTCCGGGATTTTCTCGAAGGGTGTTCGGACCTCGATTGTCGCTTCAGATGACGAGAAGTATCTGGCATTTGACAAGGAGTATGAGAATAAGCATCTTGTCACTGCGCTTCATGTCGGAACACAGGAGCGGATGGTCAGCTTTAAAGTGCCATTCCCGGCGGGAAGCATGGCTGCTGATCTGTACAGCGGAAAGCAGTATAAAGTGAAGTCGGATCAGACGGTGAGTGTTCTTCTTCCGGCTATGGCAGATGGCGGCACTGTGATTTTGGCAAGCGCAGCAGAAAGCGGTAACGGCAATGGCAATGGTAACGGCAATGGCAATGGCGGAAGCGGGCCAGCTCCAGGAAGCGGAGCGCCAGTGAGTACGCCAGCTAAGGGCACTGTTCAGATCAGTGAGGCTTTATTGAACAATCCACAGGCCCCGGTATCGGTTAAGCTGGGCGCTGGGGATCAAGAGCTGCTGCTTCCCATCGGAGCTGGGGATCTTCTGAACGGACAGTCGGTGGAAGTGAGTAAGAATGGCATCAAGATCACCTTGCCTTCGGCTTTGCTGCAGGCATTGCAGAAGCTGGTGTCTGCCGAGCAGCAGAAGGCATCCACAATTTCGCTGCTTGTGCAAGAAGCGCCGCTTGCGGATGCGAAGGCTCTGGTACTTGAAGCCGAGCGTCAAACTCCGGGGGTTAACCTCAAGCCGGGCAGCGTGATGTATGACCTGCATCTGAGTGTCAAGGCTGCAGGAGGGGCGGAATGGAAGCTGGAGCAGTTTGAGTCGCCGGTCACACTGACCTTCGATCTGCTTCCGGGAATCAACGCCAGCTGGGCAGGAGTATACCATCTGCAGGATGACGGAAGCATCACATATGCCGGAGGCCGCTTGAAGGATGGACAGATTGAGGCAGAGGCAGGACATTTCAGCAAGTATGCTGTGCTGGAGTACGAGAAGATTTTCACCGATCTGAACGGACATTGGGCGCAGAATGCGGTGAAGGAGCTGGCCGCGAAGCATATTGTACAAGGAACGAGTGCCAAAGCCTTCAGTCCGGCACAGAAGCTGACCCGGGCACAATTCGCCGCCATGCTTGTGCGGGCGCTGGGATTGGAGCCTGTGAATACAGCAGGCAGCACCTTTAAGGATGTGTCCCGTGATGCGTGGTATGCCGCAGACCTTCAGACCGCTTATCAGCATGGACTCGTCAGCGGCAAGGGCGGTAACGTCTTCGCACCGAATGACAGCATTACCCGGGAGGAAATGGCGGTTATGCTGGTAAGAGCTTATACGCTCCAGCATGAAGCTCCGGCAGCAGAGAATTCTGGCATGAAGGATCAGGAGCATATTTCACACTGGGCTGAGAAACAGGTCAACCAGGCGGCATTCCTCGGTCTTATGCAGGGCCACCCTGGCGGTGCATTTGAGCCGAAGGGCTGGACGACCCGGGCCCAGAGCGCGCAAGCTGTGTTGAATCTGCTGAAGGCGCTGGAGTAATCGCATCGCGGTTCCTTCTCCATCTCAAGCAGGGTCCGTGTTGATTGCGGGTCTGCCTGCAATGCAACTGAAGAGGCGGCTGACAGGCTGATTGCCATGAAAAAGAATACAACAAGAAAGGCTGGCGCACTTTGGCGCCAGCCTTTCTTGTGTGGGGTGAGCGAAAATGGCTGCTCTAGCTGCCCCAGGTGCGTTCACCGCTTAAATATTTCTCGGTCAGAATCGACAGCAGCTGAATGCCGACCTCATTCTCTCCGCCTTCGGGGATAATAATGTCAGCGTACTTCTTTGAGGGCTCGATAAAGGCCTCGTGCATGGGCTTGACCGTGCTCAGATATTGATCATAAATCGACTGGATGGTGCGGCCGCGATCCTCGATATCGCGCACCACCCGGCGCAGAATCCGTACATCCGGATCCGTATCCACGAATACCTTGATGTCCAGCAGCGGGCGCAGATTCTCATCCGACAGCACATGCAGGCCTTCAAGGATCGTGATATGACCGGGTGTAAGCTCTACCGTCTTCTGCTTGGAGCGGGCATGGGTAGTAAAGTCATACACCGGGGCTTCTGCACGCTGACCCGATTTCAGCAGCTGGAGATGCTCTACCAGCAGCTCGGTGTCAAAAGCAAACGGGTGATCATAATTGATGCTCTCCCGCTCCTCCAGACTGAGGTGGGGGTTGTCCTTATAATAATTATCCTGAGATATAAATGTCACTTTACCGGGTCCCAGACGATCAATAACCGAGCGGGCCACCGTTGTTTTGCCAGAGCCGGTGCCGCCGGCGATTCCAATAATGAGCATGGTGTTTCCCTAAACCTCCCTAAGGTGTTCGTGCGTTGCAATTTCAGTATTGTACCACAGCAGCGGCCGTATTTCACCTTGCGAAGCACTGGAACCTTCAGGGATGGTGAATGAGCTGCGGGCCTTAAGCGATGTACGGCTCTATCATTCGAAGCGATCAATGACAAACATTCGGTCAGCCTCCGCCTGCAGGACAAGTGAAAGCAGAAATTGCTGCATTAATTCAAAAACGGGAGAAGGAGGGCCCATAGCATCATGCACATACCTGAAGTTTAAATCCCGGAGCATCGCAAGCTTCTCTTCCAGACAGGACGTCATAAAAAAAGCGCTCATCCGCTGCAGCTCCGCCTCATCCTCCGGACACCCGTCCCTAAAGGGATAGCGTCCAGCAGAGGCAGCAGAGCTGCCTACGATTCCCAATCCGTCGGAAGTGTCAATCGCGCAATTTTGCTGCCTTTCCAGCAGGATCTCCTGGAAATAGGGGAGGACTGGCCGGGGGGCTGCTCCAAAATGCTGCTTCAGTGCTTCCTGGATGACCTGATGGTGTTCTTGAAGCCACAGCGGAGTATCGTCAGCCCAGGCTTCTTCCTCCCATGGGGGCTGGTTCAGACCTTTGTACGCCCACCAGCGTTCCAGGGTTTCTACGTGATGAACGGATACAATCAGATCCAGAAACTCCTGAAGGTTTCGTGCCATCAAGCGGATAGGAGGATCGTCTGTAGGAGTGACACAGACAATGCTGGCTTCCTCCAGCTGGGAGATCCTCCCGAATTCGGTTAAAAAACCGAAGTGAATGCCATCCCCCCCAGTGCTGGCAAAAGGAATAAGGTCCGGCGGTGTAATAGAATAAGCAAAATAGCTATCCTCCATGCGAAAGCCAATCATGCTCATGTCGATACCTTGTGCTGCAAGTGAATGACTCAGCTGGAACAGGCGTTGAATCATATCGGGAATCTCGTAGCTGCCATAGGCCTGAATCAGCGAGGGCTTCATAAAAGACATTAATGAATCTCCTCCTGGCTCAAATTTACGATTTTCATAAATTTCACAGGCCGCGTATCGCGGTGTTCTATGCCTAAAGCCCGGCAGGGCATTGCTCTTTCCGGCTTACGCCCAGTCTCGTTTTAAGGTAAACAAATCCTTCAGCTCTTCCGTGGACAGCTCCGTAATCCAGCCCTCACTTGAAGTAATAATGTTGTCGCTCAGCTGCTGCTTGCTCTCCAGCATCTCATCAATCCGTTCCTCCAGCGTGCCCAGGGCAATAAATTTATGCACCTGTACATCCTTGGTTTGGCCCATTCGATAGGCGCGGTCGGTCGCCTGATTCTCAACTGCCGGGTTCCACCAGCGGTCGTAGTGAAATACATGGTTCGCAGCCGTCAGATTTAGGCCGACGCCGCCGGCCTTCAGCGATAGAATAAACACACCGGGCTGCTGCTCTGCCGGCAGGACCTGCGACTGGAACTGCTCGATCATTTTGTCCCGGGCGGTCTTGGTCGTGCTGCCATTCAGATACAGCACCGGCTCGCCGAGCTCTTGGCGCAGCACCTGCTGCAGCATCTCGCCCATGCCGATGTATTGCGTGAAGATGAGACAGCGCTCGCCCTCTTCCCGCAGCTCTTTGACGAGCGCGATCAGGCGCTCCAGCTTGGCTGAGCGGCTGATGATGCTCTCCGTATCCAGCTGCGGCGTGGAGGATGAGGCCTTGGAGCCTCGCCTGCCTGTTGCGGCTTCCCCTGCAGGGTCACCCTCCAGAGCGCTTTGCTCTGCCAAACCTGCCGGCTGCAGCTGACGAGAGGACAACCCTTCGGCGGATTCCTTCTCCTTCAGCGGCAGCGCCTCGCGGCTGATCAGGAGCGGATGATCGCACAGCTGCTTCAGCCGGGTCAAGGTGGATAGAATGGCGCCTTTGCGCTCAATGCCTTCCAGCTTGTTCATCTGCTCCAGCAGCTGATTGACCGTCTGATCGTACAAGACGCCCTGCTCCTGGGTCAGATGAATGTAGGTTTTCATCTCGTTTTTATCCGGCAGGTCTAGCTGGATATGGGGGTCTTTTTTCTTGCGTCGCAGCATGAATGGCTTGACGAGCTTTTGCAGATCAGCGGTTTTCTCTTCGCTCTGCCCCTTCTCAATAGCCTGAATAAAGCGCTGCGTGAACGCCCGTAATCCGCCCAAATAGCCGGGATTAATAAAATCATAGATGGACCACAGCTCCGCCAGCTTGTTCTCGATCGGCGTTCCGGTCAGGGCAATGCGATGCCTTGCCGGAAAGCTCCGTACCGCTGTGGACTGCTTCGTCTGCGCATTTTTAATATTTTGCGCTTCGTCCAGGCAGATGGAATCCCACTTCATGCCCTGCAGCAGCTCCTGATCCAGCGCTGCGGTCGCATAGGAGGTCAGGACAAGGTCCGCCTCCATCGCTTCGGCCAGGAATTCCTCGCTGCTGTACCGCTTGCTGCCATAATGGAGCATGACGCGAATGGATGGCCCAAAGCGGCTCAGCTCCTTCTGCCAGTTTCCAAGCACCGAGGTGGGGCAGATCAGCAGGGAAGGCGTGCGAGCAGGCCGGCCTTGGTCGCCGGCGCCTGCGTCGTGGTCTTTGTCTGAAGCAGCTTCCATCCTATTTCCATCCTGCATGCGGGCTTCTTCTATCGCAGCTTCCTTCATATGCAGGAGGTAGGTAATGTATTGAATGGTTTTGCCAAGGCCCATATCGTCTGCCAGACAAGCCCCGAGACCGAACCGGCGCAGGAAGGCGAGCCAGGAATATCCCTCATGCTGGTAATGCCGCAGCTCTGCCCTAAGGCCGGCCGGCACAGGCATTTGCGGCCATTCGCTCTGGCCTCCAAGCTGGGAGATAAGGTGCAGCAGATGCTCGTTGAGCTCTACCTCCAGCCGGATGCGCTCCGGCGATTTGTCCTCGCTGTCCTCGGAAGAGCTCTCATCCTCATCCGCCTGTCCGCTCTCCAGAAGATGCAGGTGCAAAATATCCTGAAAGGACAGTCCCTCCGAAGGGTCCACACCTGCCATCGCCTGGCGGATTTGGGCAATAAGCGCCGGGTCGAGCGCAATCCACTGGCCCCGGAATTTCACGAGCCGCTGGTTCTGTGCAACCAGCTGTGCAAACTCGGCTTCGCTCAGATCGGCATTGCCGATTGCAATCCGCCAATCGAAATTGACGAGCGAATCCAGGCCGAACAGGGAGCTGCCTTGACCGCGTTCCTGGCCTTCGCCCGAGCGTAATTTCGCGCGCAGCCGCGGCCGCTTGCGGCTGGCCGCCTCCCACCATGCCGGCAGCAGCACCTGCCAGCCGGTTTGCAGCAAACGCTGGCTTTCAGCGCTCAGAAAGCGCCAGGCCTCCTCGCCGGTAAGCGGCTCGCCGAACAGATCGTCACCGCCGGACAGCATTCCGTCCGGCAGTGCGCCGCGCAGCCGTTCCAGCCATCCCGCTGCACGCTCCGTCACAAACGGCGTCCAGCTCTCGGGCCAGCTACCGGAGGCCGCTCCATCGCCGGAGAGCGTGATCGGCATGAGGCTGGAGTGATCCTCCTTGTCCTGCAGCACCAGCGTCAGGCGCCAGTGAGTCTCTTCCTCCTCCGGCTCCAGCAGCTGCAGCAGGGGACGAAACGGCGCGGTATCGGCTTTCCAGCCGATGGACAGCAGCCAGGCCTCGGCGTCCATACCGGCGGCGGCGGAGCGATCCGCAGCGAACAGGAGCGGATATTCCCGCCGCAGGTCAGCTGCCGCCGCCTCCGTGCCGTAGCTCTGCTGGAACACCGCTGCTGTGAAGGCAGACCGGATTCCTGCACTGAACAGGGGGTCCTCCTGCAGTTGAGCCACCACCGAACGGCTGGACGGCTCCAGCTGCCGGGATTCCCACAGCCATTGCAGCCGGCCTTCTCGGTAGGCTTCAAATTCAGGCACGAATTTCCGGCTGCGGACAAGCTCCATCAGAGCGGGGGCTGCTTCAATAAAGGGCAGGCTCTCCTCGCCCCATTTCCATGATATGTGAGAGAGCAGGGGCAGCTTCGCAAAGTAGGGCAGCACCTGCTCGGCAGGCAGGACGACGAGCTCCACCTCCTGAAGCTTCTGCACCTCCAGGGCGGTGCCATAAAAAGATTCCTCGTGCCAAGCGAACAGCCGCTGCTTCAGGTAGAGGCCGGGCACGTAAGCACCGGAGTCCAGGGAACCGTAGATCAGCGCATCGCCGTAGGCGCTTAGCGTAATTTGTACATGGATAGTCAGGGCAGATCCGATCATGATAACAGCTTTCCTCTCCGCATTTCTTCATGCAGGGCACGAAGTCTGCTGTGACGTTCGATAAATGCATCCAGAAACAGCTCCCAGCGCTCCGGCTGCTTCAGCTTCTTGTACAGCTTGGCCAGCCGTTTCAGCAGCTTGACTGCTGATTTGTAGCTGCTGCGGTTCTTCTGCAGCACATAGCGCTCCACGGCCTGATGATAGAAGGGGAGGAGCAGCTCCGGCTCTTCTTTTTCAATGGGTGCCAGCACACTGACACGATAATCCAGCGGCTCGCGCTCGGTGCTCAGCTGCAGATCGATCCAGCGGCGCCACTGTCCGCGGCTCCACAGGGCATCGTCGTAGATGACTTTGGAGAACGGAAGCATCGCGGTGAGTGTGTCCCACATCTGGGCCTCTGCTTGAGGAACCCATTCTAAAGCCTGCTCCCAGAAGCTCATATACTGGCTCATGTATGGATTATTGTAATGGGCAAACAGCGGCCCCGTTTCTACCAGCCAGCGAACAAGCCGGTGCCCGTCTTTATTTTGCTCCACGGCATCCAGAAATTGAAACAGATCATAAGGATGGATGTGCATGACTTCATCGGCGCCGTACAGCTTGTCCCAGCAAGCCTCGTCCTGCTTCAAATAAAAGTGCATCAGGGCAGATGCCATCAGGCTGATAGAGCTCGAAGCCGGGGGCTGCTTCTCGTTAGCGGCCGTCTCCAGCTGCTGCAGCTCCCGCTCATAAAAGGCGGCATTGAAGCTGTAGGGTGCAATTCCTCGGGCCCAAAGCAGACTGTACACCTGATAGTAGGTTGGGCTTTTGGGTGCACCGGAGAGCATCTTGTCACGCAAAAAATCAATCGTACCCTGCAGCAGCAAGGTCTCGCGTTCCTTCATTTCCTGAATGCGAAAGCTCCATTTGCCGGAGTCCAGCTGGTTCGTCATGCTATTCAGCAGCTGCTCTGCTGCCATTTGCACATGGTAGCCCATGAACAGGGTCGCACCATTGCTGTTCTTGGACTGTCCAATCAGCTGACCCAGAATAAACAGGCTCGCGTTGAAATCATACAGCGTAGTAAAGGACGCCATGCTCAGCTTTGCGCCTGCTGGCTTGAGCTGCTGAATGGCATCCATCGCGCTGCGGGAGTACATCGAATGCGTCACAGCGACACCCGGCAGCAGCGAGGCTTGGCGGAAAAATTCATGCCACTCCGCAATGGAAAGCTCCCCTAACCGCGGAGCGGTTTGAAGCAGCTTCTGGAGCTGAGGCTTACCGTGATCAAGCTCGTCCTGGGGAGTGCCTGTGCCGCGTGCTGCTGAAGTCACTTTGCTGCGGCGTGACAGCAGCGGGGCGGAGTGGGCGTTCACGAGCGCCGTGATCGACCGTCCCTGCCGGGAAGCGGCCTCCAGCAAGGCCGCAGCGAGATGCTTGCAGCGTGTTTCGACCGGACAGCTGCATATGCTGCGCTGAAGATCGGCAGGATACAGGCGTACATAATACGGCTCGGTGCCGGATACACCGGCGCTGATGTCTCCGGAATCCGTGATCTCCAGGTCGCGTACACGCTGCTGCTTATAGTACTGGAATCCGCGCTTCAGCATAATTTCATTAAAATATTGTGCAGTATCTTCAATCAGCTCCTGCCATTCCAGATCATCCAGCGGCTGGGCAAGATTCATCCTATTCATCTCCTATAAAGCTGCAAAGTTTCTGGCTCTAATCTAACATATCCCGGGTTGCGATGAAACCGCAGATCGAGGGTTTCCCTCACAGGCTCCCGCGTTATGGCAGCGGCTCGGCGGGGAGCGTCATCTGCTGCTTCTTCTCTCTGTACTTCACAGGCGGCATGCCGTATTTGGAACGGAACACCCGGTGAAAATACGAATAGCTGGCAAAGCCGCAGGTTTCTGCAATTTCCTCCAGCGTCATGGAGCTGTATTTCATTCGCTCCACGGCGGCGTTCAGGCGAATTTCCAGCGCGTATTGAATCATCGTTTTGCCATAGCAGGCTTTGAACAGCTGGACGGCCCGGGACAGGCTCAGCCCGACATGCAAGGCCGCTTCCTCCAGCTTGAAGGTGACGGTCGCATGCTCCTCGATAAACCGTTTCAGCCGCAAGGCGGTAAAGGCGGAGCGGTCAGCGGTTTTATTTTCCGTCATTGCCCGGTCTAGACAAAGACACAGCCCCCGCAGCAAATACCCGATCAGCTCGCCATTCTCGCCTTCCAGTCCCCGGCGCTTCTCCAGCAGCAGCTGTCTCCACAGGCCGAGCATATGGTCGTCCATCGGAATGCGGCTGACCCGCTGGCGGTTCATCCTTTTCCACCATTGCTTGATCCACTCTCCGTCACAGAACATATAATAATCGCCGCTCGCCAAACGCCCGTCCTGATCCTCCCGGATTTGCAGCTCGTAAACATCGCCCGGCTCCAGCAGCAGCAGGTCTCCTGCCTGAACATGGTGCTCCTGGCCATTGCAAAATACCGTACATGACCCTTCGGTCTGCAGACGGAACAGATAGGTAGTCAATCCGTTTTTGTGACTCGTATGAAATGTCGCGCTATGGTAAGAATAGTCGCAGATCAGCAGTCTGGCCTCTGGCATGAAATCAACACCTCAATGTAAAAATAAGCAGATAGTTCATGTAGATGGAATATAGTTTATGTTCATTTTAGCTTAAAATACATTATGATGGTACCAGATAGAGCAATCATTTAAACTTTTGAATAGAGGTGTCTTCGCAAATGAGAAAAATGGGTATCGGTTTGCAATTGTACACACTGCGTGACGAAACGGCGGCTGACTTCAAGGGCACCCTTCGCAAGGTCGCAGAGCTCGGCTATGAGGGCGTGGAATTTGCAGGCTACGGCGGTATCCCGGCAGAGGAAATGAAGAGTCTGCTGGACGAGCTCGGCTTAAAGGCGATCGGCGCACATGTGGGACTGCATCTGCTCCGGGAGGATCTGCAGAAGGAGATCCAGTACCTGAAAACCATTGGCGCGAAGTACATGATGTGTCCTTACGTGGCCCCGGAAGACCGGGAAACCGAGGAAGATTGGAAAGCGCTGTTCTCGTTCCTGGAGGAAGCGGGAGCGGAAGCTGCGAAGCAGGGAATGGTGTTTGGGTATCACAACCACGCATTTGAATTTACGGATCAGGTCGGCAGCGAAACCGTATTTGATGCGATGTACGCGGCGACTTCTCCGGAATATGTTCAGGTAGAGATGGACGTATGCTGGGTCCAGTTTGCCGGTCATGACCCGATTGCTTACATCAACAAGTATGCCGGACGCCTGCCGCTGCTGCACTTGAAGGATTTTGACAAGGATGCTGAGGGCAATATCAAGACCCTGGAGCTGAGCCAGGGCGTTGTGGATCTGCCGGCGGTCATCCAGGCAGCCTCGGACGCAGGAACCCAGTGGCTGATCGTGGAGCAGGACGTTTGCCAGAACCCGCCGCTGCAGAGCATCGAGAACAGCATGAACTGGGTGAAGAACAACTATCTGAACCAGTTGTAAAAGTGAATGCAAGTCAAGCCGGCGATCCCGCTGGCGCATGTGCAGAGTTGATTCTGCGGTGCGCCGGCGGGATTTTTGGTGTGGGTGCGGGGGAGCGTGGGTGCGGGTGCGCTGGCGGGCGGGACGAACGCGAAAAAGCGCGTTCGTTCCGTCGCCGAAGCGCCTGCGGCCCCAACGAACGCGAAAAAGCGCGTTCGTTACCCCGCCGAAGCGCCCGCGGCCCCAACGAACGCGAAAAAGCGCGTTCGTTCCGCCGCCGAAGCGCCCGCGGCCCCAACGAACGCGAAAAAGCGCGTTCGTTACCCCGCCGAGGCGCCCGCGGCCCCAACGAACGCGAAAAAGCGCGTTCGTTCCGTCGCCGAAGCGCCCGCGGCCCCAACGAACGCGAAAAAGCGCGTTCGTTACCCCGCCGAAGCGCCTGCGGCCCCAACGAACGCGAAAAAGCGCGTTCGTTCCGCCGCTGAAGCGCCCGCGGCCCCAACGAACGCGAAAAAGCGCGTTCGTTCCGCCGCCGAAGCGCCCGCGGCCCCAACGAACGCGAAAAAGCGCGTTCGCTCCGCCGCCGAGGCGCCCGCGGCCCCAACGAACGCGAAAAAGCGCGTTCGTTCCGTCGCCGAAGCGCCCGCGGCCCTCCGCCGGGTACACCTGCGCCGTGCCGCCGCACCCGTGCACACCTATGGCTGCTGAAAAAATCTCTAAAGTCGATCTTAAGAGAAGAGGAGCTTGGGAGACAGGAAATGAATTTTCTCTCCAATGGAAAAAGCAGCTATCTTTAACGCCAGGCAAAGTTCATGAAACTGTTAGCTCCAACAAGCTGAGTGACGAAGAAAAATTAAAGCATTGGTGGATCTTGGTGTTCCGGCTATTCCTTTTATTTTAGATGAAATGGATGAGGGAAATAAGGAGTTAATACCAGCAGTTCAAATCATTCTCGACGAGGATCATGTAAATTAAATGGCAAGTCATGATGAAGTGGAATGGCTAATGGGGAAAAAGGACGAATTTCAGGAGCTTAAAGCTTATGTATTCACTGAATAAAGCATCCCCAGCGGTGAAATCATTGCTTATCACATGAGTAGCATTGAAGAGGCACAAAGGCGAATGGAGGAATACGTTCACTCCTACAACAAGGGAAGAGCAAAGGGAAAACTAAATAAGCTGACGCCGGTTGAGTACCGGCGTCAGCTTGCAGTCTAGGGCTTTTTTTCATGTCTGCTAAATGCGGTCCTGACCAAACACAGCGGGGGTGATTTCTTAAATGCGGTGCACGGTGAAGCCGCCCGTGGAGGCGTGCAGCGCCTGCACGGCTTGCTCCGGCTTGGCGATGCCGCGGAGTGCTTCCACGGCATAGCGGAACTCGTAAAAACCGCCGAGCGTTGCTTTGAAATTGGTCTCCCAGTAGTTCGTCAGGATCCAAGCATACGTGGATGGACGGCTGCCCTCGGCCTGCATACCGTGCAGCAGGCGAGGCTGCGGATCCAGGGAGCCGAGCTGCACGAGCGGCGTATCCGGCATGGACAGAGCCAGCACGTCGCCTTGCCCGGCGTCCTGCCAGAAAAGACCCTCCTGCACGCTGGTATAATCCAGCAGGCTGTAAGGAAGCTGATCGACCCATGGGCGAACCGGGCTGCCCGCTTTATCTGCATATAGCTCTGCGTCCGCACCCAGCGTAAACGGCAGCGCCACATAAACATTCTCCGCCAGCCATACGCTGTCCTTATGGAAGCGCACTCCGACCTCAACGCGAGGCTGCTGCGTATACATTTTGACGTGCAGGGCGTAGTAGGACATGCCCTTAACCTCAAACACAAACTCTACAAGCGCGAACAGCGGTCCGTTATCCAGCAGCTTCACCCGGGACAGACGCCCGGCGTCCCGCTGGACATTCGGTCCTTTGCGGTTGCGCCCCATGCGGGAGCGGGCGCCTACAACCTGCTGCGCATCACTGAGATCGGCTGCCGGCGTGACCTCATACACCGGTGTGAACGGAGCATGCTTGCGCTCCGGGTCCAGCAGGTCTGCATCACGCTGCTTGTCATACCATGCGGTAATGCCGACGCCCTCCTGCCACTCAATGCGCAGGCTGTCCGATTCCACCGCCTGGCTGCTGAATACGATGCGGCCCTCCGGCGCAGTCGCTTTGCGGACATCGTCCACACCATCCGCCGCGACAGAAGCTATGTTCCGGGCAGTCATGATGCGCTGGGACGGGGAGACCTCGCTGGGATCAACCTGGCGCAGCAGCAGCTTCCGGGATTCTCCCGGTGCCAGTGTCAGCTCCGTCACCAGCTGCAGCGAGCGGGTCGGCTGGCATGCCAGGGTCGAGCCGTCAGCTTCATCAATCAGCTCGTACTGCTTGTCGAGAATGACCATCTCCCAAGAGTCCAGCGGCAGCGTCACCTGCAGCGTGGCTTCACGGGGCTCGGTGTTAATCACCTCGTAGCGCAGCGCCCGGTGCGGAGCCAGCAGGGCACTGCCCCGAGCCGCCAGCGTCTCATCCAGTGCCCGGTGCGCCAGCACGCTTGCTTGAGCGGCATATGCCTGCTTGCGGACCTCCAGCATTTGCACCTGTGGATGCCATGGCTCCCACACGGAGGAATGGTAGCCCCAGGTGTGCTCTGCGTACATCGTCAGTGCCTGGGCCGCCTCCTCTACACGCGCTGCCGAAACCGCCTGATGCTGCGGATCCAGAGACTTGACCTTGCGCAGCGTGCGCTGGGCATCCCGGTAAATCTGAGTATGCATCGCGGTCGACGCTACACCGTCGGTCCACCAGTCCGGCCAGTCGCCGCGGTGCACCGGAATGCCGGAAAGATCCTGCTGCTTCAGCACCGAGAAAAATTCAGTCAGCGTAGTCTGCTGAATCATAATCTGCTCGCCGTACCGGGCGTTCCAGTCCGCAATCCAGGTTGCAATATCACTGTTCGGAGAGGCGTTATCCGTTCCCAGACCCGATACCATAATGGGTACGAAGCCGTACGGATACTCCTCTTGCTCCAGATTCCACAAATAGCGGTTAATCCGGATCTCGGCAATTTCATTGTGAAGCTCTTCCGGCTCCATCAGGTTATGCTGGATTTCATCCCGGGCCATGTACTTGCCGAGCGCATCCGGGCAGAACCCGAGCTCGTTGCCGAACATATAATGCTCGCCGTTCCATACGAGCAGCTTCTCACCGTCTGGCGTTTCCCACCAGAATGGCGTCTGCTTGCGTCCCAGCGGATACATGCCATGGTGCGTGTGAATGCAGGAGAACAGGTGCTGAATGTTGTTCTCAAGCAGGCTCGAGGCATACCCCCAGCTGTAGCCGTTAATGTCGGCGGTCATGGCGCTGTCGATGTGGTGGCCAAAGGTGGCTGCATATTGCTGCGCCTTGCTGTGATTGCGAAGCAGCAGATCGTAATCCGGCAGCTCCGTCATATTGAGATACGTACCGGACAGCTCAATATCTCCCCGAAGGACAGCCTGCTGGAAGGCTTCCTGCTCATCTGCAGAAGCAGACTCCAGAAATTTTTCCACCGCCCAAAAAGTCTCGCAGGTCCACCGGAACGGCTTCCAATCCGGTCGCTCTCCACGGTGCGCGGCTTCGGATATTTTTACGGCCTGACGGATGAAATCCACATGGTACTGCTCAATGCGCTCCTGACGCTCGGTATAGCCAATGTCTGTATGAGAGTGGTGAATGGCGTAGATTGTCCAGGGACGGGAAGGCTTATGATTGTTTTTCGGAATAGCGCTCATCGTAAAATGACCTCCAGTTTCAAATAAATTCGGCTCGGCTCGGATCACCAGCCGCTTCGGTCTTGGCTGTAAAGTGGTTTTCAATCCTGCTCATCTTCTTCAAAAAGCCGATGGATGCCCTGGTACACACAGGACATCGTATCCGGCAGCTGAACCAGGCTGACGCCGCTGGGCGCAAGGATGCGCTGCAGAGCAGCTCTCCACAGTTCCCAGCTGTTGGAGATCTGTCCGCCCAGGAGAATTCGGTCTGGACGGAAATCCATCACATAAGGCAGCAGCATGCTTCCGAGCCGTTCGCCGTAGGAGTGAAACAGCGCCAGGCAAGGCTCATCACCTGCCGCCGCTGCAGCCGCCAGCTCCGCTACATCCATATCAGGCTGCAGCAAGCCTTGAGAGGCGGCTAACTGCAGCAGGCCGCGCCGCCCGAACTGGTCGTCCACGGGCGCTCCCTCAAAGGTCTGTGCATACAGCATTCCGCTCGCAGGCACTCCCTGAACGCCAGCGACGACGCGGCCCCGGTCGATAAACGCGGAGCCGAGTCCGGTCCCGAGCGTCAGGCAGATGAGCCGCTCACAAGGGTACCGCAGGGCTGCCCCTGCCCCGAACATAAGCGCATCATTGCCGAAACGGATGTCGGCCTCAGCCAGCGCGTTCAAGGCCGGCGCCGGAAAAGCTGTTTTCAGCGAGAGAAGCTGCTGCTTCAGCAGGCTTCGAACGGACTGACCATACAAGGCATCGTATTTGCCGACCCCCTGCAGAAGGGCGATGCCCTCCTTGTAATCAAAAGGCCCCGGAAAAGCAAAGCCGATCCCTATCGGATGGGACACTTTCAGCCGTTCGTCCTGCAGCCCCTCCAGTCGCCCTGCATTCAGCCTTCCCTCCAGCCCTTGCTCCTGAGAGAGGTACTGCTCCAGCAGGTCTATACAGGCATGGGCGAATCCGGCGACGATGTGTGCTGCATCGTCCTGGGCGCGGGAAGGCTGCTTCAATTGAATGCCGGGCACACGCTTGCCATTACGCAGCACGGCGCCCTTGAGCATGGTGCCTCCGGCATCCAGGACTAGTGTAAGCTTGGGCCGCACCGCCGAGTCCTTGACACTTGTTCCCGTCACGACAGACGTCACTGGAACTGCGCTCCGCTCAGCGCGCGGGTGAATGGCAGCAGGGGGTGATTCCACTCCGGGCTGACCCGGGCGGCAATCAGCGTGCACGGGCCCTCTGATGCATTCTCCAGCCGATAAGGCCCGAGACTTGCGGGAACAATGTACGCCTCGGCATAGCCCCACTCCACCGCCGCGGATGTTTTGTCTAACGGGATCAGGCGGACCCGCTGGCCCTCTACCAGATTAAACATGACAAACTCACCATTGGTGTCATCGGTCCAGACATCTGTCAGCTTCAGCCGTTTCACCTGAAACAGCAGATCCTCCCGCTGGCCCAGCAGCTCCTCCAGATTGTCGCCCTGGCGCCGAACGGCGACTGGCTTTGGGATCAGGCCATTCTCGGCGGCTTGGGTGTCCATGTCGTTCTTGATGTTCTGGCGGGCATGCCCCGGATTCATCGGGCGCGGCTTGCCATCGGCATCCCGGCGCAAATAATCGTAAATTTTGAACGTAAACCACCACGGGGTCGAGGAGATCTCAAGCACGAGATTGTTCTGTCCGGAGCAGTGCACGGTGCCGGGCGGAATAAGGTAGAGCGCCCCTTTTTCCGCTGTATATTCATTTACATATCGGGGAACATCGAGCGGAACGCTGGTGGCATGAGCTTCCTCCACGGCGTCCAGCAGAATGTCCTTGGTCGTTCCCGTGGTCAATCCCAGATACACCGTCGAGCCGGGCTTGTGCTCCATCACGTAATAGGATTCCTGCTGTGTCATATGCTCATTAAAAACCTGTTCAATATATTGCTGCTGCGGATGCACCTGCACGCTCAAGCGCCCGCCGTCCATCGTATCCAGAAAGTCGAACCGAATTGGAAAATAGTCCCCGAACAGCTCCGCATTCCGCGTTCCCAGAATGGAGCTCGGCGCGGCTTCCATCAGGAGAGGGAAGGGAAGCTCCAGAACCTGGTCCTCCACCCCGATCAGCAGCGTGTTCTCCGGCGCAATCGGCTCAAAGCCCCAGGCGCAGTTGTCCCACTCTTTGGGCAGGTCACACAGCTCCTTCAGATACTGCCCGCCCCAAATGCCCGGTGCAAAAAACGGCTTTACCCGGAACGGCTGGCCCGCCAGCTGATCAAGCATACGATGCAGAGCAGTAACCGGCAGAAATACCGGCTGCTCATCCCGGTTCAGATCCATATAGCAGGCTTCATGACCTGCTGCAGAGAGCTGCCCGAAATGATGCAGCCAGTCCCGGCGGTACGGCTCCCAGACCGGCCATTGCAGGAAATAACAGTCCTTATAGGTTTCAACCTTGTCTGCGGTATTCCCCAGGCCGAAGCTGCCCATACCCTGTGAATGCAGCAGCTGCTGGTTTTCCCGGGAAAGGTCAATATAGTAAGACAGCTGCGGCCAACCCGGGGTCAGCAGAGCGGCACCAGGCCCTGCCAGCACACAAATGTCAATGCCGGGGGCGTTCAAATCCTGCTGGACCTGAGCCAAGGCGTCTTCCCGGAAATAATTCATCGGGCGCACCTCCTGCGCGGTATAGCCGAAAGCCCGGTTATCTGTCAGATAACGGGCCATCTCCTCCCGCAGCTGAGCCTCCGGCTTCAGATAGGCAGCGGTGTGAAGGATGTGCAGTGATTTTTTTTGCTCTATACAGACCTGCTCCAGCGCAGAGGTCAGACTCTTGAAATGCGCGCCATGGGTCCCGTCGAGGCAGACCCGAAGAGGGCCGGCAGGCTCCGGATGATCCGCGCCCGTTAGAATATGCGCTGTGAAAGCGTCGATGCCGCTTTGCAGCTCGTTAACGAACTCCGGTGATTTTAGCCGATTAATGGGGTAACGGTTAAATGATGTGTGGGAATGCTGCTCCACAATAACTCCCTCCTTCTGCAACAATCGCGTATAGGTTCATTGTAGAAGGAGAGCAGCAGAGCGTCTTTGCAAAAAGAGGATCTGTTTTTGTAATATCAGGACATGGAGAGTGCAGAGTCTGAATCCGCAGCCTTTCTCTGGAGAAGGGGAGAGAGGCTATGGACTGTCGTTGCCGGAAGAAGGGAGATTACTGTCCTCCGCCTTAGGAGAGAAGGGCGCGCTCGCCCGGTCCCGGGAATCGAAGCGTCCTTCCGTGAATTGGGAACGCCGAAAGCGGGCGGGGCTGACACCGAGCTTAATCGTAAAGATCCGGGTAAAATAATGTACAGACTCAAACCCGCACAGCGCAGAAATCTCCTTGATCTGAAGCTCGGTGTGGAGGAGAAGCTGCTTGGCTCGTTGTACCCGCTGCTCCTGTACATAATGGACGAAGGATTGCTGCCTGAATTTCCGGAAGCTGCGGGTCAAATGCCGCGGGGTAATATGTAAATAGCCGGCGACCCGTTCCAGAGACAGCGCCTCGCCCAGATTATCTTTAATGAACAGCTCGGCTTGGCGCATCAGCATTCCGCCTTCCTCGGCGGGGCCGGGTGGTGAGGCCTGCTGCGGCTTGGGCGGACTATGCCCCTGAATCAGAGCGAGGAGGAGCGAGAGAGCCGTGCTCTGCAGCAGCAGGGGCGGCACCCCCGCCTCGGAACGCCCCGGCTGAAACCAGGACAGCAAGGAATGCCATAGCATGACCGCCGGCTGGGCGGCCAGGCTTCCGCCGGGAAGCACGCAGATGCCTTCCGCTGCGAGCCTGCTGAGGGCACCGCGAAAGGCGTCTGAGCCGCCGGACCCTGAGGCGACGTCTGCCGGGCCCTTCACAGCTGTCGCTCCAGAACGCTCTCTCGGGGGAGAGAGCAGCTCGAAGGCGACATAGCACAAGGCAAGACCGTCCCGGCTGCGGATCTGGTGCGGGATGCCGGGGCGGGAGAGAAACAGGGCTCCGGCCTCCAGCGGGTGCTCGGTATCTCCTTCAATATAGGAGCCGGTGCCGTCCAGCACATAGCACGCTTCGAAGAAGGAGTGCTTATGCTCCGTATTATCGAAATGCTGCGGCATAAATCCCCAGTAATGCACATGAAGCGCAGCTTCGGGATGGATGATCTGCTGCAGGGTCACGTTCAGCAGGGCGTTTGCTTTTTTGAACCCTTGAATGAGGGCAATGGGGGGGCTTGTCACGGGCGAACCTCTCCTTTAGGGATCACTCGCCTGGGCGCAGGCGGCTTCGGATTCTTTAACGGGTCATGCTCTCGTATCCAAAGTGTAAACGATCCTGTTTCAGCAGGAAAGGGCGGCATGTGCAGGGAAGCCTTCAGGAGGGACAGCAGATCCTTCTATAGTCTGAACTCTGTCTCGTAAGGGCATAAATAAAACATTTCAATCTAAACGACAGCAGGTGATATTTTGAAGCTAATGACACTGAATACTCATGCATGGCAGGAGGAGGCGCAGCGGGACAAGATCAGGCAGCTGGCCCATTTTATCAAGGAGCAGTCGGTAGAGCTTGTGGCGCTGCAGGAGGTCAACCAGGGTATGAACACGCCTTTGGTAAAAACTTGCGAGCTGGAGCTTTATGCTCCAGTCGAAGAAGGGGTACCGATCACGGAGGATAATTATGCCTATGTGCTGCAGCAGGAGCTGCAGGGTCTGGGCCTCTCTTATTACTGGACCTGGGTGCCGGTGCATGTCGGCTTTGCTGTATATGATGAGGGATTGGCCGTACTGTCCAGGAGTCCCATTAAGGAAGCCTGGTCCCATCATGTATCGCAGCTCCGTGATTACGAGAGCTACCGTACCCGCAAAATCCTTGGCGTAAGAACCTGTCCACAAGGGGAGGACACCTGGTTCGTGAACGGACACTATGGCTGGTGGGAGGATGAGGAGCCGTTTCGCGGGCAATGGGATCAGACAGAAGAGCGATTAAAGCCGTACCGGGATGGACCGCTGTACGTGATGGGGGACTTCAATAATGTCGCGCAGATACGTCAAGAAGGCTATGACTATATTTTGCAGCATGGCTGGCATGACCTGTACACCTTGGCCAGGGAGCGGGACGAGGGATTTACCGTGCTCAAGAACATTGCCGGCTGGGAGAACAACAAGTCTCCACTCCGCATCGACTACATCATTTCCCATCTTCCGGTAGAGGTGAAGAGCCATTACGTGGTGATGAACGGGGAGCGGGGAACGGTGGTGTCGGATCATTTTGGCGTGCTGGCTGAGGTTGCAGACCGACAAGATGGATCTCTTGCGCATAGTATAGAAGAACAGTAATAGCTGGACTTGAAATTGCGGCGGGAGCAATAAAGGAATCTGTCTGTAGGGATCGAATGTATATGTAACCGGCCGTGTCAGCTTTTGGTCCGGAAATGAAATAAAAAAGGTTATGGTGATGTCAATGACAGACGTAAATTACCGGTTAGAGAAGGATTTTCTGGGGGAAAAGAAGCTTCCGTCCGAGGCGTACTACGGGATCAATACCGTTCGCGCGGTAGAGAATTTCCCGATCAGCGGGGTGCCCGTCCATGCGGAGCTGATCTCCGCTCTGGCAGAAGTGAAGAAGGCTGCAGCACTTTCAAATATGCAGCTGGGGCTGCTGCCGAAGAAGATCGGAGAAGCGGTCATCACGGCTGCTGACGAGATCATGGCCGGTCAATACCGTTCGGAATTTATCGTCGATTCTATACAGGGGGGTGCAGGCACCTCCATAAATATGAATATGAATGAGGTTCTGGCGAATCGGGCGCTGGAGCATCTGGGCAAGAGCAAAGGAGATTATTTTCACTGCAGCCCGAACAACCATGTCAATATGTCCCAATCCACCAATGATGCGATCCCGACGGCCATCCGGATTGCGGCTTACCGGCTGGCACATGAGCTGCTGGCGTCATTCCGCAGCCTGGTGGAGGGCATTGAGAAGAAGGCAAAGCAGTTCGATCATGTGATCAAGATGGGGCGCACCCATCTGCAGGACGCGGTTCCCATCCGCCTGGGACAGGAATTCGGTGCCTATGCTAGAGTGCTGAACCGCGACATTGTGCGGATCGAGCGGGCCACAGAGGGGCTGCTGAAGATTAATATGGGCGCAACGGCGGTCGGTACCGGGCTGAATGCACCGGTAGAGTATATGGACAGCGTCGTTTCCCGGCTGCAGGAGCAGACCGGAATTCCGCTGGCGCTGGCGGATGACCTGGTAGATGCGACGCAGAATACGGATGCCTATCTGGAGCTTTCCGCAGCCTTGAAGGTGTGCGCCGTAAATATCTCCAAAATGTGCAATGACATCCGGATGATGGCCTCCGGCCCGAAAGCCGGCTTCAACGAGCTGCTTCTGCCCGCCCGTCAGCCGGGGTCGTCGATCATGCCGGGCAAGGTGAACCCGGTCATGGCGGAGGTTATGAACCAGATTGCGTTCCAGGTTATGGGCAATGACCACACCATTTGTCTGGCCTGCGAGGCGGGACAGTTCGAGCTGAACGTGATGGTGCCGGTGGCGGCAAACAATCTGATGCATTCCATCAAAATAATGAAGAACGGCATGGAGGTCTTCCATCAGAACCTGATCCAGGAGCTGGAAGCTAATATCGAGCGCTGCCGCCATTATGTCGATACGAGCTACGGTATTATTACGGCGTTGAATCCGCATCTGGGGTACGATGTGGCATCCCGGCTTGTGAAGGAGGCACAGCAGACCGGGCAGAGCGTGAAGGAAATCATTCTGGAGAAGGGGCTGCTTACCGAGGAGCAGATTGCTGTCATTCTGGATCCGTATCATATGACCTCTCCAGGCATTGCAGGTGAGCAATTTTTGCTGAACCAATAGACAGCGAAAGATCCAGGCTTTTCGGCGCTAGCCGGGGGCCTGGATCTTTTATGTGCGCCTGGCATGGGCAATAATTTGGTGGTGAGGTCCACCATGGAGGAAAAGAAAGCGACGATTCGACGAGTAAATTAAAACCCATTTACCTTCGCGATATTAACGCCAGCCCAGATCGTGCCATGAGAAGGAACAGTGAGTAGTTTAGAGAATACGTTGGCCTTCGCGAGTTGTGCAAATACCCGTTCTGGATTCTGGATGTTCACCATTTCATGTATAAACTCTGCACCGGTTTCCTCAACAGGGGCTGCAAGAAGGTGGTACAATGTTTATATATACATATCAAGCAACAGGAGGTCACGGCATGTTTCATGATATTTTTATCCAGCTGCTCGTGCTGCTGGCGGTATCGGTCGGAGTCATTGCGATTGCCAAAAAAATCAACTTGACCTACTCTATCGCTCTCGTCATCGTCGGCTTGCTGCTGGGCGTCACGAATGTTCCTTTCCTGGAGGAAGCGGAGGCGTTTATTACCCAATCGGACGTGTTTCAGGCCATTGTCATTTCCTTGTTTCTGCCGATATTGCTCGGAGATGCTACGCTGAAGCTGCCCTTCTCGCATTTGCGCGAGCAGAGCAAGCCGGTCCTGGCACTCGCGCTTTGCGGGACGCTGTTATCCTTCCTGATCGTGGCACTGACCGGTCACTATGTGCTGGGCCTTCCGCTCGCGGTCGCGTTTACCTTCGGGGCGCTCATGAGCGCTACCGACCCGATCAGTGTCATCTCTATTTTTAAATCACTGGGTGTTCCCAAAAAGATCGTCACCATCATCGAAGGCGAGTCGCTGTTTAATGACGGCATTGCCGTCGTGCTGTTTCAGATCTCGTCCGTGTATCTTCTGACCTATCTGGAGATGGGATGGGCCGGGCTTGGCAGCGGCCTGCTGCTGTTCCTGAAGTTCAGTCTGGGCGGGATTGCGGTAGGTGCGGTGCTGGGTTTCCTGTTCTCGCAGCTGATCCGTCTGTATGATGACTATCCGCTGGAGATTGCATTTTCCATGCTGCTGTTCTTCGGCAGCTACTTTATTGCGGAGCATTTTCATGTATCCGGCGTCATTGCCGTGGTCGTGGGCGGTCTGATCTTTGGCAGCTACGGCTCTCGCATCGGAATGTCGCAGACGACGGAGACGAATATTAACTCGTTTTGGGATGTGGTGACACTGGTGGCGAACTCGCTGATTTTTCTCATGGTCGGCCTGGAGATCAAAAACATTGATTTCACCGACAAATGGGGCCTCATCGCAGCTGCTGTGGTTACCGTGGTGGCTGCCCGTACCTTTGCGCTTTATGTAAGCCTCTCCTGGCTAAAGGATTTCTCCGGCGCATGGAAAATTATCCTCAACTGGGGCGGCCTGAAGGGCAGTCTGTCTATTGCGCTCGCATTGAGCCTTCCCTCAAGCTTTGAGGGCCGGGAGGATGTGCTCGTCCTGACGTTCAGTGTTGTGCTCTTCTCGCTGCTCGTGCAGGGCTTATCCATCAAGCCGCTGGTGCTGAAGCTGGGACTTGGCGGACAGAAAGGCGGTGCAGCAGACGATGTCGGAGCATGAGCTGCTGGATATCTACGATCGCAGCATGAACTGGCTGGGCACCGAGACACGGGAGAAGGTACACCGGGAAGGGTACTGGCATCAGACCTTTCACTGCTGGGTTTACGGTTCGTCCGGTGATGAGGAAGACGGCCTGCTTCTGCAGCTGCGCCATCAGGATAAGGATACCTTTCCGGGGTATCTGGACATTTCCTGCGCTGGACATTTGCTCGCCGGAGAGAAGATCGAGGATGGCGTGAGAGAGCTGGCGGAGGAGCTGGGCGTGACCGCGGAAGTACAGGATCTCGAATACTGTGGTCAGGTACGGCAGGATTACGTCGACGGGAAGCTGAAGGACCGGGAAATGACACATATTTATATCTACGAATGCGGTCGGCAGCTAGAGGAGTATGATTTTCAAAAAAGCGAAATTTCCGGGCTGTTCCGCCCCACGATTCAGGAATTCATGGAGCTGATCTCCGGCCGCCGCGACAGTGTGGTGATGAAGGGCGTTCTCTACGATGAGACTACCGGGGAGCTGCGCTCTGTCAGCCGCAGAGTAAGCGCCGAGGACATCACTCCTCAAACGCCAGAATACTACGAGGTGCTGTTTCAGCGCTTGGCCAAGGATCCAGGCTGATCTGCGGCATGTGGCGACAGAAAGCTTCGCTTTAGATTGGAGGTGCAATGCCATTTATGAAAAATTTATATCACCCGCCGCTGGAGACCATCCCCTATTCCAAGGTGCTTCAGGCGCTAAGTGAGCCCAACCGCATACGAATGGTACGCTGCCTCTACCACAGTGGAGAGAACAACTGCACGGCGTATTCCAATTCTCTTATGCTGAACAAATCTACCGTGTCCCACCATATCAAGATTCTTCGCGAGGCCGGCCTTATTCAAGGCCGAATTGAGGGGAAGGAGCATATTTATTCTCTTCGCAAGGAGGAGATGAACGGAAAATTCCCTGGGCTGCTGGAATCGCTGGTCTCGGTTAAAGACGAAGATATTTAAATGGGTGTTGGGGCAACCTATCTGCGGCAGACTGCTGCCGAATTTGAATCCTGGCGTAAAACATGCTATGGTATCTATGTTCGATAGTTATCGAATTATAAAACCTTAAAGGAGGCCCCGCATTCATGGATTTAACAGCAGAATTGACCAAGGCAAGAGAAGGCTTTATGGCTAACGCACCGCAGGAGGTGCTGGACAGCGTAGAGGCGGCAACGAAGGAGTTAATTGAATCTGGCGTGGCCACCGGTCTTCAAGTCGGCGAGGAGGCCCCGGATTTTGTGCTGCCGAACGCAGCCGGAAACCAGGTTTCTTTATATAAACAGCTGGAGAAAGGCCCTGTCGTGCTGACGTTTTACCGCGGCGGCTGGTGCCCGTATTGCAATCTGGAGCTGAAAGCATACCAGAACGTGCTGCCTGAGCTTCAAGCGGCCGGAGCGTCCCTGATGGCGATCAGCCCGCAGAAGCCGGACGCGTCTCTCTCCACAAAGGAGAAGAACGAGCTGTCCTTTGAAGTGCTCAGTGATGATACCTATGAGGTAATCAAGGCGTACAATCTGTACTTTACCCTGCCGGATCAGCTGATCCGCACGTACTCTGACAAGTTCAACATCCAGCTGTCCGAGTACAACGGCACTGACGAGCCATGGAGCCTGCCGGTACCGGGTACCTTCGTCATCAACACCGACCGCAAAGTCGTGCTGGCCAGCTCCAACGCCAACTACACCGAGCGTCTGAACCCGGCTGAGGTCGTCAGCTTTCTGAACAATCATAAGTAAGAAGCGCCGCTAGCGCGGTGAGAAGGAAGGGCATCCGGAGGGACAATGACATTTAGTTAAGGTCTTGGACCAATATCACGAAAAAGAGCAGGTTATCGGAAGATAGCCCGCTCTTTTTCGTGCGAAAAACAAAAAAACTTGATAAGCAGTTGGAAGTGTGCGGCGAAGCCCCTTGAAAAACGAGTTGCTCATAGCGTCGTTTATGCTTTCCCAAGCAGGCATTGCTGCAACCATTCCAGCTATGGCTAGAGTGTATACTGCACCGGAAAAATGGTAATCATCAACAGCATTGGCAATCTGAGTTGCATAAAGTTTAAAGTCAGAGAGTGTTGAATTATTAGTGCTGTTTTTAAATATCCAGGCTTCTTTATAAACATTTTCTACTTCTTGAAGATTAAAAGAAGCTCCTGAACCGGTATATAAGTAACATTGTGTATGATAGTCGCAGTTATAATTCGTATACTTCCAGTGACCCTCTTTGTTCATAGTAGTTATTTTAGGTTCCTCAACTTCTTCGACGTTGACAAGTTCTCCGTTTACATAGTTGTTTCCTTCCGAATCGGTTGCAAATACATTAATACGAGTAGTACCTTTAATTTCATCTTTAAACTGTACTTGCTCAAAACCAGTTCCATGAAATGTAAATAGAGACATACTTAACTCTCAAGCGTAAAATAGAAGTACCACCAACTACCTACGCAGGAGAGAGAAGATATGTCTCATACGAATACGTTATCACAGCATGGCCATTGGAACAACTACTTTAAACACTGGAAGCTCGCCCTTTTTTTCACTAAACCAGCGCTTCGTCACAGGCTGTGGACACCATACAAGGAGCTTCGTTCCAGTATTCTCATCTTAAAGGCGGAAATGTCTATGGCCACACGGTGGTTCAAACGCTACTTCGTACAGGCGATGAGGTATATCCATTTGCTTTGGAACGTTACGATCCTGAAGGAAAGAGCAAAATTGATCTGGCCTGCGACATCATTCAATCTGTTCGGACGTCCAATCAGCCGACCTACGTGCTGATGGATTCTTGGTATCCGTCGTCTACGGTGCTTCAATGCAGTGTAAAACAGGGCTTTCATGTCATTAGTGGTTTAAAAACCAATCGCATCTTCTATCCTCAAGGTATTCGGCAGTCGCTCAAAAATTTTGCTTCCTATAAGCTCGAAATCGGATACTGATCTAGTGACCATCGGCTCCTCCGCTTATTAGGTGTATCGCTATGAAAGGAAGTTAAATTGGATAGAGAATTCTGTGCTGCTACTGTGTTGGGAAGAAAGTGACGAACTGGATCCTAAACGAATGAAGGCATTTTTAAGCACGGATGTCGCACTGACAAACGAAGAAATTCTAGGCTATTACAGCAAGCGCTGGGCCAATGAAACCTATTTCCGAACCGCCAAGGTTCAACTGTCGATGGATCGCTACCAAGTTTGTTCCACCGAAGCGATTGATCGTTATCTGACGTTACTCATGTTCGCTTCGATGTGCTGCATCTATGCTGGGCAGACGAATTTAATCTATGGCATACAACGCTATCGCTCACAAAAAAGGCAGAGCATAATTGAGTATATTTACTACCAAACTCAAGCCGGAGCTACCCTAGTTGAAATTAAAACGGAGCTCAAAGCTGCACAGGGATCCTGTCGGATTTTTAAACTTACAAATTATTGAAGTTGTTATTGGCAAGTGCAGTTATTAAATAATAGTCGGTGTATTTAAAACCTCGATAAACAGCCTAATGCAGGACAATTTTAACATTTCTCCGTTGAAGATTTAAAACTAACGGGGTTTTATTTTATTGCAGCAAGGTGAAAGGGTGCAAGTCTCAGCAATGGGTACAGTTCTTGTTCTTTAGCGGTACATGTAGAGGGACAAGAATATATTCCCTTTTGCTAAATTGTTAAAAGTTGCTCCCAGCTTCAGCAACTTTAACAATAGTATACAAGTCACCATTTCAATAATATGAAATTAACCAAGGGAGGATAAAAGGAGGCGGCTAATGATGAGCCAACAAGCATTAAACAGAGCAAAGATGCCGCAAAGTACTAACCGGATCTTGAACAGCAGGTCCATACACCACTCAAACAAACGGTTGAGCGAATTAGTCAAGCCAGGCATGCACATACTGGACGTTGGTTGCGGAAGCGGAGCGATAACCTACGGCATTGCAGAACTGGTTGGCCCTGGCGGCAAAGTCGTTGGTATAGACAGCAGCGAAGCATTAATTATAGAAGCAAAGGAACGGTACCGGCATATTCCGCAGCTGTCGTTTGAAGTGATGGATATTTATCAGATGGGTTATGAGGCAGCCTTCGATATTGTCAATGCCTCCCGTGTACTTCAATGGCTGGATCAGCCCGAGTTAGCGCTACAGCGAATGATTCGGGCAGTAAAGCTGGGAGGAAAGGTGTTGGTGCTTGATTATAATCATGAAAAGCTCCGCACAGAACCGGAGTTTCCTGCATCCATGGTGCATTTCTATCGCAGGTTTTTAGATTGGCGGAGCGATGTTGGAATGGACAATGCCATTGCGGATCAGCTGGAAGTTTATTTTAAGCAAAATGCATTAACTCAGGTGAGCGTAACGAATCAATCGGAAATAAGCGTCAGAGGATGGGAAGGTTTTGAAACCGCAGCGGGAATTTGGGCGGAGGTTGCTGCGAGCCGGGGGCATCAGCTAGTAGAGGATCAATATTTAACAGAGGCAGACCGCTCGGCAGCGGAGCAAGATTATCGGGAATGGGTTCGCGAGCTGGCGATGGAGCATGAAATGTATTTACTCGCTGTTGAAGGGGTTAGAGTTATATGAGCGCAGTGTTTGACCAAGTCACACGATCCGAATCGGAGAAAAACTATTTCGACAAAATTGATGAGCAGATCAAAGCGGCCAAACGCGCAGGCAAGGCTGTTTTTGATTTGAGTATCGGCGAGCCAGATCTCCCTCCTCCGTCTCAATTCTGGGAAGAACTTGCTCTTGGATTGAATCAAGATGGAGCTTGTGCTTATCCTGCACTCTATGGTGAGGATTATTTACTGAACAGTATTCAAGACTGGTATCGAGTTAAATATAGCACAACCTTAGATCGCCATGAGCATGTACTGCCTCTTCTGGGGGTGAAAGAGGGGATTGCTCACCTAGCTCTCGGTATACTAGAAAAAGGAGAGTACGGCGCATACGTAACGCCCGGTTATCCTATTTACAAGCAAGCGATCCGTATGGCTGGAGGAATCCCAATTGCATTGCATACGATGTTCGATGAAAATTATTTTCCTGATTTAAAGAAGATTGGCTCTCGACCCGTTCGGCTATTGTATATGAATTACCCGAATAATCCTACTGGAACGGTCCTGACAAAGGAGTCGGCAGAGCAGCTTGTTCAATGGGTACGTAGCCATAACATATATTTATGCCTAGACCGCGTTTACGGGAGGATTTCAAAAAGCGAGATATTTGAGGATTACTCTATCCTTAGCGTTCCGGGGGCAATGGACTGCTGTATAGAAATGCATTCGTTCTCCAAGGACTATAATCTTCCTGGGATACGGCTCGGCTTTGCTGCAGGCAATTCGCATCTTATTCAAAAGCTGAAGCAGGTGAAGACGCTTACTGATGTTTCCGTCTTCAAGCCTGTTCAGTATGCTGGAGCGCGCCTGCTTCAAGCAGATCGGAATGGCGAGCTGGAATCGTACTTCGAAGCGAACAACAGTTGCTATTCGCGCAGGTTCAGAATTATAAGTGAGATTCTCGACACGCATCGTATCAAGTACTTTCAGGGAACGGGCACCTTCTTTGTCTGGTTTGAGATTCCGTCGCTTTTTAAGGATGATCACAGCTTTTGCTCTGATCTTTTCGAACGAACAGGTGTTCTGCTCGTACCGGGCAGTGAGTTTGAGGAGGAAACCGGCAGATGGTGCAGGCTGACCCTGTCTAAGCCAGACGAAATGATTATGTGTTGTGCCGCTCATCTGGATGACTTTTTAGGGGGCTGTAATGGATAACGAATTCGTAAAAGATATTATATCGATTTGGTTGAAAAAGTTGAAGGTAGACCGCTTATTTGGAATTCCTGGAAGCTATGTGCTGCCCCTTATTGACTCGGCAGCTCGCCATGAGATCCCGTTTATTTTGTCCCAGCATGAATATGGTGCGGCGCTAATGGCGGACGGTTATGCCAAAGCTACGGGGAAAGTGGGGTGTGTCATTACAACAACAGGTATAGGGGCAACGAATGCATTAAGCGGAATATACAATTCCTATTCGGACTCCCAGCCCGTGCTTTTCATAACAGGGCAGGTTCCGACCAGCCAATTTGGGAAAGGAGCTCTGCAGGAATCGGCTGGAATCGGACGTTCGATTCATATGGAAGAGTTTTTCGCCAAAGTGACGAAGCTTTCCAAAATGGTGACTAGCGCAGAAGAGGTGCTGGATTCGCTACAAGTTGCTGAGCATGCCCTACTGGAAGGGAGAAAGGGGCCGGTTCATCTTTGCATACCTATCGATGTGCTACAAACACGTATACCATTCTTCGGGCTCAAGCCGTCACTCACCCGTTCATTGCCGGTTATGCCTGAAAACACTATAAGGGAAATTCATAGATTAACAGAGGGATCAGAGAAGCCTCTCTTGCTGCTTGGAGCGGGCTGCCAAACGGACGAAGTGGCCTCGATAGCCAAGCGTCTAGCTGATAAAGGCATACCAGTTGCAACAACTCTCCGGGGAAAGGGGATCGTGGACGAGGCGCATCCCTTAGCTTTAGGCTGTGTGGGGATGTACGGCGATTCAAGCGCGAACTATTATTTGGATCGC
Source organism: Paenibacillus sp. JSM ZJ436 (assembly GCF_044383795.1). Lineage (NCBI taxonomy): Bacteria > Bacillati > Bacillota > Bacilli > Caryophanales > Paenibacillaceae > Paenibacillus > Paenibacillus sp. JSM ZJ436. The sequence goes on along the minus strand of NZ_JBISEO010000002.1, from coordinate 210,377 downwards.
CATGCAGATCTGCTGATAGCGGTAGGGGTTTCGATGAGCGAATTTACTACGCAGTGTTGGGACCCGTCATTCTCCAAGCCGCGGCTTGTTCACGTCGATATTGATCAGACGCAAATCGGTAAGAATTATGAACCGGATCTGGCTGTCCATGCGGATGCGCAGGCGTTTCTGACGGTTCTGCTTCAGGCGGCCGGTGAGCATAAAAAGGGCCTGAAGTTTGCGGAGGAGGCGGTGCGAGCAACCAAATCAAAGTTTGATGCTGCCAGAGCACAGAGAGTCGTCCATTCGGAAGAAGAAGGGAAGCTTCACCCTGTGGAAGTAGTTGAGCTGATCCAAAAAGCTATACCGGCTGAGCAAACGGTTTGGGTCTCGGACTCAGTGACATGGACGGAAACCCATCTGAAGCTTTCCGGTGCCAACCGTCATATTGAAGCGGTGAACCAAGCCTCGATTGGATATACACCAGCTGCCGCAATCGGTGTGAAGGTAGGATTGCCCGACCGCTATGTGGTCGCTGTCTTCGGAGACGGAGGATTCAGGCAAACTGCAATGGAACTGGCCACGGCAGTCAGCTACAACATTCCGGTTCTATGGGTGAATTTAAACAATGAGAAGTATGGATCGATTTATGCTGCTCAGAAATCTTATTACGATGGAAACATTGTCGGAACAACCTATGCCCCCATAGATTTTGTCAAGTTCGGTGAATCCCTGGGTGTAGAAGCTATGCTAATTGAAAGTCCCGAGGCCCTGGAAGAGGCATGTGAATCTTTTCGGCACCATGAACGTCCTTTACTACTGGATGTAAGAATAAACGATGCGGTTCCAGTGGCTAAAGCCAGGCAGCTGATTCGCTATCAGCAGTGGAAGCTGACCAAGCCGACGAGAGAACATTCGTCTAGCGAGGATTTAAAGGTACTGAACCAGCTTATTCAAAATCGATATTAAGAGGAATGATGAACGTGTCACTAAGTAATTTTGACGAGAAGTCGATATATGGTAAAAACCTGACGCTGGTTACGGCTCATAACGAAACGCTAGTGCTTCGCGATGAGCATGGGGATTTGAGGACTTACGTGGATATGATGAGCGCTTATGGCTCTTGCAACTTTGGTCATTGCAACAGCCAAATTGTTCCGTTTGAAGCCTATCCCGCAGATATTGCGGCTTGCTTCTATCCGGAGGAAGCAAAGGACTTCAGCGAGTGGTTGACTGGCAAATTAAAGTTGCCTGAGCATGAGGTGCTCTACCAGGTGGGAGGCAGTGCAGCTGTATCTGCAGCAATTTCGATTGCGCAGCGAATAAAACAGGGAAAGGTGGCATACCTGAGCGGCTCCTTCCATGGACTGGGATTGGACGCATTGAGCATTACCAACACGCATAAAACGCATGCCCTGCAATATACCGGTCTGCTTAACGCATTAGCTCCGTACGGTGTAGAAATTCCATTCGGGCATGAGGTTTATATTAATTGGTCGGACATTTCCTGCTTTGTTTTTGAACCCATTCAGGGAGCTAACGGTTATATTCCGCTTGACCGGCAGTGGCTGAACCGGCTGATCGATGCAGCTCAAGAACATGGTGTTGTTGTTATAGCAGACGAAATTCAATGCGGGTATTATCGGCATGGTAGCCTGAGCATGGCACAGCAGCTCGAACTCCAACCGGATATACACTTATTTAGCAAATCAATGACCAATGGGCTGTATCCATTCTCGGCAGTGGTGTATCCGAAGGCCTATGCGGAGCAGATTCAAGAGGATTTGTTTCTGGCGCATACATTCCAGACCTCGGCGCTTGGATGCTACGCTTCAATGTCAGTGGCTCGATTTATCGATGCGAACAATATCGAGGAACGATGCCGCATCGTAGAGGAATTTCTATTGAACTTCGGTCGACAAGTGTCCAGATTTGAGCAGGTAAAGAAGCTGTACGTAACAGGTCCTACTTTATCCTTTGAGATGGAAGGCATTCGAGGAAAACAACTGGTGCAGGCCTGTATGGAGAAGGGGATTCTTATTTTTACCGGTGGGGCAAAAGGTGAGCGGGTGAGAATTGCTCCGCCAGTCACAATAACTCCGGAAATGTTGGAACATTCCCTCAGCGAAATCCTTGATAGCATTCAATCACTTGTATTAAAGACTGGGCATTCTTTGGTCTGAAAGAAGGGTTCATATGGAGCTTCTCCGGTATACATGGCGTTTATTTGCCGGCACGCAAAAACGGCTTTGGACCTGGTTTGTGGTCATGGCGGTATCGAGCGCTTTTATCGTTGTACCGCATGTAATGGTGGGAAGAATGGTTGATGTCGCCATACCTTCCATGGAAGTTCAGCTGGTCGCTTTATACGCGGTTTTAATCGCTGGTTCTTTCGTATTAAGCTCGTTGTTGCAATCGACGTCCAAATATTTACTCGACATGATGATTCATCAAGTCATCAGTTCAATCAAAGTCAGACTCTTTACACTATTCCACCAAAAACGTCTACGCGACCTTATGGCGATAGGGACAGATTCCTTATATCAGCGAGCGACCAATACCGTCCAGGTAATTCAGGAAAAGATTTTGCTCATTATGCGGGATGTTTGTGCCGTAACCTTATCAGCCGTTATCAGCTTCGTGGTGATTGCCAATATTGATCCTATGATTCCGCTGCTGTTTGCGCTTGTTTTCATACCCTATATCTATTTTCGAGTCTTAATATTTAGAAAGAAAGGGTACACGTTTAACGAGCAGGCGGAATCTAACGGCCAAATCATTCGTACTGTTCGGGAGCTAATCCAGGGGATCAGAAGCATTAAGCTGAACGGAACGGAATTGCAGGAGAAAGAGCGGTTTGAACTAGTCCAGAAAAAGCATATCGGGATTCAGCTTCACCATATTCACGTTTTCAGCTCTTTACTTCTCCTGAACATATTGATGATTCTGCTACCGGAAATCATCGTCTACGGTTACCTAGGCTATAAGGTGTATACGGGACAGACCACAATTGGAAATATTCTGGTTGCTGCAGGGCTATTGGGACAAATTCGCGCCTTTGTCTGGCAGGTATCTCGCTATGGCATGATGATGCAGGAGTTCAAGGTCCATGTGCAGCGTTTATATGAAATTGAGCAACTGCCCGATGAGCCGTACGGAAAAGGGAGTGAATGGACTCATGTCGATTCAATTCGTGGAGGTATCTCGTTTGAAAATGTCACTTTCCAATACGACCAGATGAAGGTGTTGGACCGATTTAATTTTGACATTAATCCAGGTGTATCTATTGGGATAGTTGGTATTTCTGGGGTGGGAAAAACGACACTTGCCAATCTCTTTATTGGACTTGAGGCTCCCTCGGAGGGGGTGATAAGACTGGACGGAAGGCCACTTGCGGATTGGAGCATAAGCCATGTGCGAAGCCGTATCTGCTTCATTACCCAGCAGCCGTATCTGCTTAATGGCACCATAAGAGCCAATACCACTTACGGCCTGGATGGCAAAAGCGATACGGAAATTTATCAGGCGCTTGATTCTGCCTATTTAAAGGAGTTCGTCGAGAGCCTTGAGAACGGATTAGATACATTAATCGGGGAAAGAGGAATCCAGTTGTCTGGGGGGCAGAAGCAGCGACTTTCAATTGCAAGAGCTTTCTTGCAGAATCCAGAAATTATCGTGCTTGATGAAGCCACGGCATCGCTGGATCTTGAATCCGAGCATTTGGTTCAGCTTGCATTGGAGCGTCTGTGCAAGAATAAGACAACCTTAATCATAGCTCACCGCCTTGCTACTCTTCACCACACGGATCAGATCATTGTCATAGAGGATGGGCGAATTGCCGAATCGGGCTCACACATGGAACTGCTCCAGGAAAAAGGGCTGTATTTCCAGCTTTATCGTGAACAGTATCGATTTAATCTGGAAGAAAGTGTGGAGGGGTCTGCGTGAAAAGAAAATATGTTGTCTTCACCATTCTGTTCTCGCTGCTACTTCAACTCACGATACTTTCTTTCCCTGTCATTACAGGGCAGCTTATTGATTTGCTAACAGCAAGTAATTGGGAAGGGTATGTCGTCCTATTGATCGGAATTTGCGTGATACCGATCGCCCAAGGCTTATTGGAGTGGGGAAGAGCCTTTAGTTTAACGAACTGGAGCGAGCATCGGGCGGCCAGACTACGAAGCCGTTTGCTGTCACGAGCACTCCAGGTACCTATTCAGTTTTTTTCAACCTCCAAAACAGGCGAAGTGGTAACGAGAAGCACAGATGACGTTCAACAGGCGGCTGATCATGAAAAGATGAAGCTTGAAATGGTGGAACACTGTGCTGTATTCCTTTTGATTTCTGTAGTGCTTTGGCGGTTGAATCCGGTCCTGATGGTGATTGTCCTGCTCGGAGGACTTTTGTATATGCTTCAGACAAAGTTTATAGCCCCTCGGCTGTCACAGGTCTATGCAAGGAACATGGGGACTCGGGACCTGTATAACGAATATGTCCGGGAAGGCATTCAGATTCTTCCTCTGACCATCATCTCGGGTAAAACCGAGTGGGAGCGAAGGAAACTATCGCAAGTCGTCCAGCAGTCAAGGGCAGTTGAAGAGCATACTTCAAGGCTATCGTGGATGAATGAAGCTGTTCTCAAAACCATTGAGGCGATCATTACGGGTTTGATCTATGGCTCAGCGGCTTATCTGCTCCTAAAGCAGCAGATTACAATCGGTTATTTGGTGACTGCGATCTCATTATATTTTCCGCTTATTCAAACCTTCGGGGTTGCGTCTCAGTGGGTTCATCGGTACAAAAAGTATCGAATTTCTTCGTTGCGTATTGCGGAAGTACTGGAGCTCTCCCCGGATACTTACCAGCAGGGAACTGTACCGCCAGAGAAAATTGAGCGCATCGACTTTAACCAGGTGGCATTCAGTTACCCGGGCAGAGAGCCCATATTAAAGAATGTCAGCTTCACGTTGGAGCGTGGCAAGGTGATCGCCATAGTCGGGCTGAGTGGTGGAGGGAAGTCAACAATCTGCGAGTTATTGCTGAAGCTCCATGCTCCTAATAGCGGAAGCATCACTGTAAACGCAAACCATAAGCTGGCTGACATGGAGGGGACGTCCTGGAGACAAAAAGTTGCCTACGCTGAGCAGCAGATGTTTCTTTTTACAGAAACGCTGCGTTATAACCTGACCTATGGAAGTTCTCAGGCTCCGTTTCAACAGGTGGTCGAGCTGGCAAAGCAGCTTGGCATTCACCGTTTTATTGAACAGCGGGAAAAAGGGTATGACACCCCTGTTTCCAACGACCTTTCTGGATTCTCTGGAGGCCAAAAGCAGAGAATGTCACTAATGAGGACTCTGCTTAAGTCTGGCCCCCAGCTATTAATTCTGGATGAGCCAACTTCTGCACTGGATTACTTATCCGAAAAGCAGCTCATGAGCGCCATCTATAAGCGTAAGGAGAGCTTTGCCACCTTAATTATCGCACACCGCTTGTCAACCATCTTGAACGCAGACACGATCCTCGTTCTTAAGGACGGAGAGATCGTAGAGTCCGGCACTCATGCGGAGTTAATGAGCAGTAAGGGGCATTACTTTTCTCTCTATGAGTATGAATCCATGCACAAATCACAGGTTGACGTGCTGGAATTTGTTAAGGAGTGAAGTTAATTGACGAACGAAAGGCCTGTTCTATTTCATGAGTTCCTATTACAGCATGTGCAAACCCGTTCGGAAGTAGAAGCAATTATCCATCGGGGCAAACCATGGACCTATCGGCAGCTGAATGAACGAGTTCTGCAATTTGCAGTTCAGTTGAAAAAAATAGGAATAAAAGCTGGGGAGCGTATACTACTCGAGATGCATCCTACTCCGACCGCAGTGGCGCTGCTGATTGCAATTTCAAAACTGGGGGCTGTCTTTGTCCCGGTGAGTCCGGATTCTCCCCAAGCTCGGTTGGAAGATATCGCTGTATTAACCGGTGCGGTACTTCACATTCAGGATAAAGAGGGCGAAAGGGTGCTTGAAACGCAAGGGATCTGTCAGATTCATGTAGAGGCGGAGTGGCTCATCCATCGAACTTCACTGCGGCTTCAGCCAAATGAGACGCAAGTAACAAGAGTAAGCAGCGAGGTAGATTTATGCTACATGATCTTTACTTCGGGTACGACGGGACTTCCGAAAGGGATTATGATGAGCCATCAGGCGGTGGTAGCCTTTTACAAAGGAATGATAGAGACATGTGGTGTTTCAGCTCATGCTCGTATCGGCACGATCTCACCCCTGCAGTTTGATTTATCCCTGTTAGATTTGGGTTTAGCACTTGGAAGCGGTGCTGCACTGGTCCAGGTTCCCAATATTCTCGTGCACCAGCCTAAGCGCATGGTTCGGTATTTATGCGACCATCAGGTTACCCAAATGAACGGTGTGCCCTCGATTTGGCGCCATTTGCTACAGAAGGTAAGCGAGCCCATCTACGACCTGCTGAGCCTAGAAGCAGTCCTGTTCGCCGGTGAAAGCTTTCCGGTAATAGAGCTTGTTAAGCTTAAATCCATCCTACCAGGATTGAGCCGTATTATTAACTGCTTTGGCCAATCGGAATCAGTAGCCTGCACTTTTCACGATGTTAAGCCGGAGCTGGAGTCGAAACCATCCTGCCTCAGCATAGGGCGAGGCATACCGGGAGCCGAAATGCTCTTAATCGATGAAGAGGGGCGGCCTATTAAGGAGGTAGGAGTGATTGGCGAGCTATATCTTGGAGGACCGATCCTATTCTCGGGCTATTGGAAGGATGAGGAGCTTACACAAAGGGCGCTTGTGCCGCATCCTCTCCGGCCAGAAGGCAAAGAAAAGGTCTTCAGGACGGGGGACCTAGCTTACATGGGGACGAACGGACACTTTTTCTACAAGGGACGCAAGGACCATCAGGTCAAAGTACAAGGCAACAGGGTGGAACTCGGGGAGATCCAGAACCGTCTGCTGACTCACCCAGATGTTCATGAGGCGGAGATCATTCTGCAGAGTACGGAGGCAGGAGCGGCGATCTGGGCGTTCCTTGTGCCTGCTCCGAGGACAACTCCGGTCAAGGAGGAACTGCGAAAGTATTGTGCGCTGGCTCTGCCTGCTTACATGCTGCCATCCCGATTTTTCTTTATCGATGTAATGCCGGTAACCATTAACGGAAAGATCGACACAAAAGCGCTCTTGGCATACAGTCGACAAGCAACTTCGTAACGCTATTCAATATTTCATTTGGGAAAGGATGGCTAAAACAATGCAAAAAGAAGAGTTCAAACAACAATTTCTAACATTTCTCCAATCGATCAATTTGGATCAGGAGGTAAGGGAGATTGACGATACCACTAACCTGCTGGAGGCCGGATATATCGATTCCCTCAATATGGTCGAGATGATCATTTACTTGGAAGAAATGACGGGAGAAGAGATTGCTATTGAAAACTATCAACTTCGCAATTTCTATACGATTGAGGGCATTTATCATATCTTTATTGCGAATAAAGTAACGGTTGGGGGCATAAGCGATGGCTATCACGATGAAAGATTTTGAGACCGAGATGAAGCAGAGTTTTCAGCTCTTGGGGTGTGCGCAGTTGCATGATGCAGCTATGCAGTATAGTACTTACTTAAAGATTTCCCTAACTACCCGTACATCAATAAAGAAGCTGGCAGGTCCCGTATTTCCGGTCATAACCGACAACGACATGCTTCCTTGCTTGCAAGCGCTTGACGCGGCTCCGGCCGGTTCGGTTTTGTTCGTGCAAAACCAAAGCGGTAAATCGGAAGCATTGGCGGGTGATATCTTTGTAACAGCTGCCAAGCAGCAAGGGCTCGAAGGGCTGATTGTTAACGGTGCAGTCAGAGATATCGATGTGATCGAGAATATGGGCTTCCCGGTGTTTTCAAACAGCGTAACTTTCGTATCGGCGAAAACAGCAAAAGCGGCATCCGCTGCCATACCCGCAACTGTTGTACTGGATGGAATAGAGCTCGAGCCAATGGACTGGATTTTCGCTGACAGCGACGGCGTTCTTCTCATAAAGAAGAAGTATATGAAGACGGTCTACAAAGCAGCCATGATGCTCCGGAACCGGGAAGAAGATTTGCGGCAGCGGATAGCAGGCGGGGAAAGGCTTTCGGATTTGTGCGGACTTCATGACTTTGTTGCAGGTAAAGCGGAGCTGAAATTTGAAGCTTAAACAAATTAAAGGAAGGTGTCAGGACAATGAGAGTGATCGACATCGAGCTGGAAAGTCACGAATATCAGCGGAACCCTTGGGATGTTTATGCCTATTTACGGAATAACAAGCCGGTTTTTTGGTCGGAGGCTAACCGCAGCTTTTATATATCAAAGGATTCTTTAATTCGCGATATACTGATGGATCGGGATCACTTTACGGCGGAACATGTCTTTCGAACTACCAGACATCTGTTCGGCCCTACCATTATCGATATGGAGGGCGAGCATCATCAGCGGATTCGCGCTGCACTGGGAAAGAAGTTCAAATCAGGCGAAGTTAACACCGTGCTGGAGGGAATCATTAACGAAGTCGTGCAGAAGCGTTTCGACAGATTAGGCGCCTGTACGGAATTAGAAGTAATCAGCGGCTTTGCTGCAGCGATCCCAATCGGTGTCATTATGCGGATATTAGGCCTTCCTGTCGAGCATTCGGATTGGGTATTCACTGTGATGCGTCCCATCATGCGCTACCTGGATAACTCTAAGGAAAGTATGACGCAAGCGTTAACTTCCGCGGATCAACTTCAGGCGTATATTCTGGAAACTATTCGTCTTACGCCTTCCTTCGAGCCTGGTTCACTGCTTGCCGAGCTTCTGCCCAATCCGGGGAGCGAGCTGCTGACGGAGGCTGAGCTAGTACGTCATGTCATGCTCCTACTTTCAGCAGGGACAGACACGACGATGGGTACGATCGCCAACGTAATTACCTGTCTGCTCCGCAACCCTGAGACGTTGAAGGAGTTGCAGCAAGATACTGAGCTTCTGCCGCGCGTAATTAAGGAGACGCTAAGATTGGAGCCGCCGCTTCACTCTACGTTAAGAATAGCGAAGGAGAAGGTGGTCATCCAAGATGTTACTATCCCAAAGGGGTCGGCGGTTCAGCTTCTGCTAGCAAGTGCAAATCGGGATGAGGAGATCTACGATCATGCCGATCGCTGGGATATTTACCGCAGGGAAAAGCATACGATGGCGTTTGGAGCCGGCAGTCACCATTGCATTGGAACACTGCTTGCCCAGAAAGAACTTGAACTGATATTCAAGGAGTTTTTCAAGCGCTATGTCATAGCACCGAGGCAAGGCTTAGCGCTTCCTGAAATCAGAGGAAGGAGCTTTCGCTGCCCGCAGGAGGTTTTTATACAATTAGAGCCTGCATGTCAAATTACAAGCTGTTCGATAAGGGGTTAGTCATTTGAAAATAATAGATCAAATCGTGCTGCCGGTTAACTTGAAACCGATGATTTCGACCTATGAGCATCATGCAACAGTATTTGCTGGTATTTCGTTTAAAGATGATTATTTGGATTGGTTGTACAGCAATTATATTCAAATTTGGTGCAGTCGTGACTTTGAAACAAATCGAAACGTTTCTATTAATTATTGCGATAACGGCGATGATTATCACAGCAACTATAACTCTTGCCCATTCATGTGGACCTACGCTATTCCAAATCAATACGTTGGAAGCGAAGGGGACGTCGTCCAATTTTTTAAGCGCGCCCTGCAGGACCAGTACTATGTTCGGCCGTTTCTTGATGTTTATTATTTACCTGATTCGAGCGATTATGGTGTTACGCACTATATTGCCGGCAAACAAATCTACGGTTACGATGACCGTAAACAAACCTTCAACTTGCTCGGCTATCGTGACGGTCAGTATTTGCCGTCGGAGATTCCGTATGCCTTAGTTGAGCAAGCATTTTATGCGAATAAGAATGAGCAGGACTGGCAATCCCATCTACACCTGGGACACTATGAAGAAGCACGCTATGGGTTGGATCTAACTCGTATCAGCCAGCTGATCCACGACTACACGTATTCAACTCAACGAAACTTATACAAGGAGGAATGGAAAAAAACGGATTGCTTTGGTCTTGAGACGTATACGTATATCATCCAATATTTGCACGCTTTGCAAAAAGGAGATACGACCTTTGATATCCGGCCCTCCCATCTGATGTGGGAGCATAAGCATGTCATGCTGAAGAGGCTTAACCGGCTGGTACATAAAAAAGTGCTAGACGCTTCCGTACTAGAGAAGTATGGACCGCTTGTTGAGCAAACAGTCTTATTGCGGAACTACTTACTAAAATACAAGAGAGTCAAGGATAACAAAGTCATTGACCGGATTGTAGTCGCTTTGCAGCATATTCATCGGCAGGAATATGCTATTATGCAGGAGATTGAGCATAAGTTGGCGGTATACAGACCAGCTTAATAAAGCCTGGCTGAATCATTTCAGCCAGGCCTTTCATTCGTGTAGCTGTGGCATCAGGGACCGTAGTTTTTGCGGTATTCACTAGGGGTTATACCAATAATGTTTACGAATGTCCGATGGAAATGGCTTTGGCTTGAGAAGCTAAGTTGTTCGCTAATCTCCTGGATACTTAATTTTTTCTGTTTTAACAGCTCTTGAGCTTTACGGATTCGAACTTGCAGCAAATAATTATATGGTGAATAGCCAGTATGTTTTTTGAAGGAGCGTATAAAGTGGTACTTACTCTGTTTCGAAACAGCCATAAGCATCTCAAGTGAAATGTTATCTGTATAATGTTCGTGGATATACTCCACGGACTGTTTAATATAATGATCCAACACCACATGGGAGAAGAGCGAGCAGCTCTTGTGTTCATGGCTGCCAGTTGTGAGTTTGCTGAGGACTTCAAAAACCTCAGATTGAATAGTCTCTGGTTCAGCATTATTGTTGTCATTAAGGTAATTAACCGTCCACTTGTTGATATACTTCATAAACTCAGTGGTATTGATTGACTGGATCTCGTAGAATTCAATTTCATCCATGTACCCTGAGCAAATACACCAATTGTGAAACTCTTCGCGATTCCAAGAGATAATGACAGATTTAGCTTTTTCCTTAATCGTATGCCAATGGATTACAGAGGGATTCTTAATGGAAGCAGTTCCATTCTTTAATGAGTAGCAATGAGCAGAAAAGTGTGAATCTACTTTGCCGCTTAAAGGGATGAGCAATTGATATTTATCTGAATGCTCATGAGGTTCATCCTCTGTCTCCTCTGCTACATCAATCAATAAGTCGGTGTGTGGCAATGAAAGCTTGTATATAATGATTGTATTCCCCCCCCCTTGATTATTAAGTTCAGTTGTTTTTTTATAGGGCAGATTGTCAAGCTAAGTGCGACACTTCTTCCATGAAAGCTTCGTGAGCTGAGCGCCATCCTAGGCATTTGTGAGGCCGGTTGTTAATCAATCGGACGGCGCTAGCCAATTCTTCGTCGGAAACCAAAGAGAAATTGTGCCTTTTCGGGAAGAACCCACTCACGGAGGAGGCCGTTAGCGTTTGAGCCTCGCTGCCAGGAAGAGTAAGGATTTGCAAAATAAACCTTGACTCCATAAACAGCTTCCAGGTTCGCATAGCAAGCAAATTCCTTCCCTTGATCGGTTGTGGCCGTCTTCATCGTGCCTTGCGGATATTGGCTTGCTACGACTCCGAAAACAACTTCCATAGAGTGAACGGTTCGATCGGGTAAGTATAAGGCGACATACAAACGCGTTTTTCGTTCGACAAACGTGGCGGCGCATGCCTTGCTTTTGCCACGGCTGGTGACGACGGTATCGAGTTCCCAATGGCCAAATGTCGACCCCTTACGAACCTTTCTCGGCCTTTTGCTAATGGGAGTACCGATGAGAAAACGGCCGCGCTTTTCAAGAGGCTTCCGACGTTGCCCTTATGTCTCAGCACTTTAATTTCTCCAACTGCCAAACGGCCCTGGTATAGCCATCGATAGATCGTCTTAAAAGAAACGAACGTCTTGCCTTCGATTCGACGTTTCGCTACGATCTGCTCAGGCGACCAGGTCTCCTGCAGTTTGAGATTCAACTCTTCAGCAAGCGTTTCGGTTGGTGAACTTACCTACAGGCGTACTCGAGACTCTACGCTCGTGGTAAGCGAGCTGAACCGGCTCCGCTTCATAGCCGTTTGGGGTACAGCCACGACGGATCTCTCTCGCAATTGTAGCGTGATGACGGCCTGGTTGGCGGGCTATCTTTCCTGTGGATCAACCAAGCTGTAATGTTTGTAGTTGTCCTCGTTCAATTATGCTAAGATGAGAGTAGCTCATGTTTGGTTTCTCCTGTGTCTAAATGGGATGTTGTGGTGACTTCCATTGTACACGAAACCAGCGTGGGCCTTTTGTTTTTCTAGGTGTCGGACCTCATATTACAATTTGTCATGGAATAATATTACATCACCAGACTTTCTTCTGTAAAGTTCATTGATGGAGCCGCTAACGGTCGAGAGGAAAATATAAACATATGAGTAAAATATAAAATCCTACGCCCCGGGATTTGCCCTTAGACCCTCCGTAAGCATCCTCACGAACTGCGCACTGTCAGCTCTGCACTTTCGCCACCTCACGGTGTGCTGGAGACTTTCACTCCTAAGTCGGTTGCGCTGCCAAGCGAACAAAAAGGGAGTAGAGAAGAGATTGATCAGTTTTGCCATGGCGATGCATTTCTAATGGAAATGCATCGCCATGATGCTTATCCACGGCAAATACGTATCCTTCTACACCATATCCCGTCTTGTGTTGAGGAGTAAGGATGTAAACATCGGCATTTGTAAAGCTCACATGCTGAAAGGGGAGCTTTTCATCAGTGGTCTGAATAAATAGAAAGGCAGGCAGCTCTAATAACACCTTGTCATGATTATCTTGCCTATAGACTTCGGCATAATCGCTCTGAAAAGTTTGATCTCCTTCTTGTCCTAATGTGCTCGATACAAGCAGATGTCCTCGTTCTTCCCGGCCCTTTGAAATCATGAAAAGTGTTCCCTGACCGGTTTGCTGCTCTGCCCGAAATACTTGGTCTTCATTAACAGAATCAATGGCTATTGAAGCTGTAAGGGCAGATTCCGGAAATGAGCTGACCCTCGTTTCATGATAATTCCTCGCATTCGTATCCACCAGCCCCCTGCCACCTGCTACTGCTTATCGCGCATGGAGGTGGGGGAGAGGCCGGTCGCTTTTTTGAACATTTTGGAGAACAGAAACGGGTCGGTGTAGCCGACCGAGCGGGAGACGTCGCTGACAGACAGGGCGTGATTCCGCAGGAGCTCGGCGGCCCGGCTCATTCGGTACTCCAGTAAAAAGGCCTGCAGCGGAAGACCGTACCTGGTCTTGAACAGACCGGACAGGTAGGTGCGGTCGAGGCCCACCTCATCGGCGATGTCCTGGACGGTCACCCGCTGGCTGTAATGATTCTCGATGTAGGCGACAGCCTGGCGGATGTAGGCCTCCTTCGGAGAGGCCGGCTGCGCGGCAGAGGAGGGAGTCTGCTCCGGGGAGCACTGAATCAGCTCAGCCATCAGGCGGTACAAAATGCTGAGGCTGAGTACATCCCGGCTGCGCTTGTCGCGGGCCGCGACAAGCTCCTGGTGAAAGGTGTGAAATCCTCCGTCTTCCGAAGGCTCGCCGCCGCGGGTATCGAAGATCGGCTGAGTGACCGTCATCCCGGCCTGCTGCATCAGCGGCTTCGCCTGAACGCCGGAGAAGCCGTACCAGGAGTAGATCCATGGGTCCTCCAGGTCTGCCTCATAATGGACCAGCGTGGCGGGCGGAATCATGAATCCCTGGCCTGCCTGCAGATCATAACTGTGCTCTCCAATATGAAAACGGCCTTGGCCGCTATGAATAAAGTGAATGATATAGGAGTCCCGCAGACCGGGCCCCCAGGCGTGTCCAGGCTGGCATTCCTCCCTGCCAAAAAAACGCAGACGGAGATCCAGTGGATTATCCGACGGAGAATGAAACATATCGACCATTAATCGGGACATAGGGACACGCCTTTCATGTGATTTCTTGAATGTAGATATCTCTTATTCTAATACAAAAGCTCCCGCTTGTTGACCCCCTGAATGCTGCCGGGGAAGGACCGGTACAAGGCACCAGGAAGAGCAGCAAAGCGTATGGGGCATTGCGCAGACTCAGCCCGGCGCCTTATGATGGGACATAAAGACCCGGGTATAGGCACTGCGAGGTGGAGGGTCTGTGCCCTGTGAGGAGAGTGATATGATGACAGACCAGCAGCAACGGCCAGAACCGCAAATTTCAATTGGAATTATAGGTCCGAAGCAAGTGGTGGAGCAGATTCTCCGTGTTTTGGAATCGTTTCCTTCCTTTGCGCCGATCGCAAGAAGCTGTACCGGGGAGGACGAGGCTGTGACGCTTGCTGCAGACCTGGCTCCAGATGTCGAGGTGCTGCTTCTTGCCGATCCGTTGTCGCGGCGTAAGGTGAAGGAGCAACTGACCCTGCCTATTCCGGTCAGCTATGTGCCGGTGACGGAAGCCGGGCTGTACCGGGGACTCTTTTATGCGCTCCGCACAGGCAGGCTTACCGGCGGCTTCTCGGTAGACAGCCTGACCGAAGCCATGGTACGGCGCAGTCTGAAGGAGATGGGTATGCAGCATAGCGATGTCCAGATCTATGACGGTCCGGCTTATGCGGCGCCAGCGCAGCTGGCAGACTTCCATGAAGCGCATTATCGGTCGGGGGCATCCGCCATCGCCTTTACCGGCCTGGAGTCGGCCGCCGTGGAGCTTGCGAACCGCGGCGTACCAAGTGTATGGCTGCGGCCGTCCAGTCAGGACATTGTGGTCTCTCTGGAGCGGGCCCTGCTGTCCACAAGCTCCCGGCGGAACCGGGAGAGCCAGATCGTGGTCGGCATGATCAATGTGGATGACTTCAGCAGTGAGGCGCTGAAGCGCAGCACGGAGCATGAGGTGCAGAAGCTGAAGCTGGACATTCACCGGATGGTGCTCGATTATGTAGAGGCGCTTGACGGCTATTTGACTCCTATGGGCGGCGATGAGTATTTGTTCTTTACGACCCGCGGTATTTTTGAGAGAGAAAGCGGAGGATACAAGAGCATTCCGCTCGCGAAGGAGCTGAACAAGACACATGGCATTTCCCTGAGCATCGGGATGGGCTTTGGACGTACGGCCAGCGCGGCAGGCACGAGCGCCCGCGCAGCGATGCGCAAGGCGAAGGAGGCTGGCGGCAATACCTGCTTTATCGTCCGGGAGAACGGCACCCTGATCGGGCCGCTGGAGATGGCCGACCCTGTACGGGATGTGCTGTCCTTCACCGATGCTGCCCTGATCAAGCAGGCAGAGGATGCAGGCATGACGAGCGCTTATCTCAGCAAGCTGCTGCATCAGCGCGCCCGGTTTGGCAAATACGAGTACAAGGTGCACGAGCTGGCTTATCTGCTGGACATTACCGTGCGCAGCGCACACCGGCTGCTCCTGCTGTGGATCGACAACGGACTTGTTGAAATATCCGGTATGGAGAAGGTGCCGCGCGGACGGCCGCGGCAGATTTTCCGGTTTGTTTTTCTGGAGAAAGCTTTTCTGTAACCGGGAGAAATAAGGCTCATTCCAGCGTGAGCAGCTTCATTTAAAGACGATTAAAAGATTTGTCTTTATATTTAACGGCTCGTTATGATGAAGGGGAGAAGAAGCATAAAGGAGCTGAAAAATATGAAGACGGTAGAGGAGCTTGAAGCGCGGCTCGCGGAGCCATCACAGGCGCTGATAGATGATCTGGCTGCCATGGAAGGCGATATCCTGATCCTGGGTGTAGGCGGCAAAATGGGACCCAGCCTGGCGCGGTTAGCAGCAAATGCGGTGCGGCAGGGAGGGCTCAGCAAGCAAATTATCGGGGTGTCCCGCTTCTCCAATGCCCAGGCGAGACAGGAGCTGGAAGCGGCGGGCGTGAAGACGATCGCATGCGATCTGCTGAATGATGAGGAGCTGCAGCGTCTCCCCGACGCTCGAAATGTCATCTATATGGCGGGCAATAAATTCGGCACGACAGGGCGGGAGTATTTCACATGGGCGATGAATGCCTATCTTCCCGGACGCGTGGCCGAGAAATACAAGCATTCGCGCATCGTTGTGTTCTCTTCCGGCAACGTCTATCCGTTCTCTCCGGTCGGCAGCGGCGGGGTGAATGAATCCGTAGCCCCCGAGCCGATTGGCGAATATGCGCAATCCTGTCTGGGCAGAGAGCGTGTGTTTGAATATTTTGCCCATCAGAATCAAACCCCGATGACGATCTATCGCCTGAACTATGCCATCGATATGCGGTATGGAGTGCTGTTGGAGCTGGCGAAGGCGATTCAGGAGGGACGGGAGATTGACGTTACCATGGGCTACGCGAATGTCATCTGGCAGGGGGATGCCAATGAAATGGCACTGCGCTGTCTGAATCATTGCGGCACACCTCCGGCGATTCTGAATGTAACAGGACCCGAGACGATGTCGATCCGCTGGGCAGCGGGAGAGCTGGCGAAGCGGCTCGGGAAGGAAGCGCTGCTGACCGGTACCGAATCGGACACGGCGCTGCTGAATAATGCATCGCGGTCCCATCAGCTGTTCGGCTATCCCCGTGTATCGCTGCTGCAGCTGATCGACTGGACGGCGGAATGGGTGCAGGCGGGCGGACATACCTGGAACAAGCCGACACATTTTCAGGAAAGAAAGGGGAAATTCTGATATGGACGCAAGCAGACTCTCTCCCGACAAAGCGCGGGCGCTGGCTGAGGGCCTGGTCATTCCGGCGCATCCGCTCGCGCTGAATGCAGACCGCAAGCTGGATGAGAAGCGGCAGCGGGCATTGACCCGTTACTATGCGGCTTCTGGTGCCGGCGGCATCGCTGTTGGCGTTCATTCAACCCAGTTCGAAATCCGTGACCCGGGCGTAGAGCTCTATGAGCCGGTGCTGCGCCTGGCTGCAGAGGAGATCCGCAAGGCAGAGCTGGAGCGGCCTTTTCTGATGGTAGCCGGGGTATGCGGACCGACAGAACAGGCGATACAAGAAGCAGAAACCGCGCTAGAGCTCGGCTATGATGCGGCGCTGCTGTCGATGGGCGGGCTCCAGGACCTGGGAGAGGACGATCTGCTGGCCAGAACCGAAGATATTGCACAGCGAATGCCGGTCATCGGGTTCTACCTGCAGCCGTCAGTGGGCGGTCGAAGCTTCAGCTTCCCGTTCTGGCAGCGATTTGCCGAGATTCCGAATGTCGTGGCGATCAAAATGGCTCCGTTCAACCGCTACCAGACGATCGACGTAGCCCGTGCAGTATGCGGCTCCAGCCGGCGGGATGAGATTTCCCTGTACACGGGCAATGATGACAACATTATCAATGACCTGCTGACGACATACCGGTTCAAGGTAGGGGAAGAGATCGTGGAGAAGCCCGTCATTGGCGGCCTGCTCGGTCACTGGGCCGTATGGACGCACCAAGCCGTTCAGCTGCTGGAGGAGATCAAGGAATTACGCGCCCAGGGCGGGCCCATCTCCCCGGAATGGCTGACCCGCAACATTGAAGTGACCGACAGTAACGCTGCCTTTTTCGATCCGGGGAATCAATTCCATGGCTGTATACCGGGCATTCATGAGGTGCTTCGCCGTCAAGGCCTGCTGGAGGGCACATGGTGCCTGAATCCTGCAGAGCAGCTGTCACCGGGACAAATGGAGGAGATTGACCGCGTATACCGGGATTATCCGCATCTGAATGATGATGCATTTGTGCGGGAGCATTTGGCACAATGGCTCGCGGATTAGCTTAGAATCATTCATCCAACCGTGAAGGCTGGCTGCAGCAGAAGAGGAGGGAATGCCGTGCGATTTAAAGATGTTTTCTCAATTATTGGGCCCAGCATGGTGGGGCCCTCCAGCTCTCACACCGCGGGTGCGGTGGTGATTGGCAGGACAGCGCGGCGCATATTCGGCGCATTTCCTGCGGAGGCGGAGATCGTATTCTACGGCTCCTTCGCCGATACCTACCGCGGGCACGGCACGGATCTGGCCGTGGTCGGCGGGCTGATGGACTTCCCGGCCGATGATATCCGGATTCGCCATTCTCTGACGCTGGCTGAGGAGGCGGGTATGAAGCTGAGCTTCAAGACCGCCAGCCATGCAGCCTACCATCCTAACACCGTGCTGCTGAAGCTGAAGGAGGCAAGCGGACGGGAGGATACGATTCTCGGGGCTTCCATCGGCGGAGGCAATGTGGAGCTGCTCGGTATTAATGGCTTTGACGTGAAATGCACCATGAATTATCCCGTGTTAATCGTGTTTCATCAGGATACGCCGGGCATGGTGGCCCGGATTTCAACCATCCTCGGTCATTCCGGCGTCAACATCGGCTATATGGATGTGGACCGTAAGGGTCGCGGCCGCGAGGCCGTAACCGTAGTGGAGACCGACGAGGCGGTATCGCCGGAGCTGATGGCTGTCATCCGCAGCCTGGACCACGTCCACCGCGTGATCTTGGCCGATCTCAATCAGAGGAGGCAGGAAGGATGAAATTTGCAACGTTATCGCAGCTGGTAGAGTGCTGCCGCGAGGAAGGCAGCACGATCGGGCAGCTGATGCTGTCGGAGCAGGGTAAGGAAACCGGCCAGCCGGTGGAACAGATCTTCAGACAGATGGCAGAGTATTATGAAGTGATGAAGGAGGCCGTCCACCGCGGTATTCATGAACCGGTGCCCTCCCGCAGCGGACTTACGGGAGGAGATGCCGTACGGGTCATGGACTACCTGGGAAGCAGCATGCCTTCCCTGGGAGCCGAGGCATGTACGGCTCTTGCTTATGCGCTCTCCGTCTCGGAGGTGAACGCCTCCATGGGCCGGATTATAGCGACGCCGACGGCTGGCTCCTGCGGCATTATCCCCGGCGTGTTTGTCAGCTCGCAGCAGCGGCTGGGATGGGAGGATGAGCAGCTGGTGATGGGGCTGTTCGCAGCGGGAGCGATCGGCTATGTCATTGCGAACAACTCCTTCATCTCTGGTGCCGAGGGCGGCTGTCAGGCCGAGGTGGGGTCCGCGATCGGGATGGCGGCCGGAGCGCTGACGGAGCTGCGGGGCGGAAGCCCGGAGCAGGCGGTACACGCTGTAGGATTGGCGCTCAAGAATTCCCTGGGCCTCATCTGTGATCCCGTCGGGGGGCTGGTCGAAATTCCATGCATCGTCCGCAACGGATTCGGGGCTGTAACGGCGCTGGCAGCGGCCGATATGGCGCTCGCCGGCGTGCGCAGCGTCATTCCCTCCGACGAAGTTGTGGAGGTCATGCTGGAGGTGGGCACAGCAATGCCGTCCAAACACCGGGAGACGGCCAAGGGGGGACTGGCTCAGACACCGACCGGCAAAAAAATTCTAAAGGATCTGTACGGCTCTTCCCCCGGCACCTCCTGCAATACCTCCTCTGAAACCTCTGAGGACCCGGGAGATCGGAAATGAGTGCCGTGCGGATTGGCCTGATCGGCCTTGATACCTCGCATTGCGTCGCCTTTACGAAGCTGCTGCATGAAGAAGAGGGAGCCTGGCATGTTCCGGGGGGTGTGGTAACTGCCGCATACCCCGGCGGCTCTCCGGATATAGAGCGGAGCATTTCCCGGGTCGGTGGCTATACGGCCACCCTCCGGGATCATTATGGTGTCTTCATAACGCAGACGCCGGAGGAGGCGGCCGAAGCCTGTGATGCCCTGATGCTGCTGTCAGGGGACGGGCGGGTCCATGCGAAGCTGTTTCGCCGGCTGGCCCCTTACGGCAAGCCGGTGTTCATCGACAAGCCGCTCGCCTTGAGCGCTTGGGACGCCGCACAGATCCAGGCAGCGGCGCAGCAGTACGGAGTGCCAGTGATGAGCGCATCTGCCCTGCGTTATGCTGACAGCCTGGCCCAAGCACTCGCTGACGGCCGGGAGTCCATACTCGGCGCTGAGGTGCATGGACCGATGGAGGTGGAGCCGACACAGTCCCATTATTTCTGGTACGGCATTCATGCGGCAGAGATGCTGTTTTCCATCATGGGACCGGGCTGCCGGGAGGTGTATGCCGCTTCTTCACCGCAGCATGATCTGTTAACCGGCATATGGCAGGATGGACGGATCGGTACGATACGAGGGAACCGGAAAGGGAATTATCGCTTTGGCGCGCTTCTTCACCGCTTCGGAAGCCATACCTATGTTGATGCCCAGGCGTCGGGCAAGCCAATCTATGCAGATTTGCTGGAGCAGGTCATGAACCTGTTCAAGACCGGGCAGTCTCCGCTTCCCTTCTCGCACTCGATCGAGGTGATTGCATTTCTGGAGGCAGCCGAGATCAGCCGGAAGCAAGGAATCAGGGTAACAGTATAGCTGCCCTGCCTGCAAGACCTTTCACGGTCAGGACAGATAGGTGTCAGGGATGGGGATCTGCAGCCGGCTTGTGAAATATGGAATTTGAACAAAAATACAATCTGTATTTGCTCTATTTCTACCACTTTAGCATTTTCTACACGCCAAAAACGTTGATATATCAACGTTTTTCGTTAACTTGGCAGGTTTGCCCTTCCGGATCGACAGCTGGATGAAATACGGCGCTTTACGATAAGTGGAAGCGTTTTTAAGATGGGGGTGGGTAGAAAAAACCGACGCTTTCAACCGCAGCGGCTGCCGGGCATACACCGGATCTGCCTCTTGCGAAAGAGGAAAGGAAAGCGGCAGAAAGGAGGCGTTTTTTGAGGCTGTTGAAACATCAAGGAGTATGAACAACAAAAGCTCGGGGGTTCTGCAAAGCAGTTTGGCAAGGAGCAACACCTATTCTAATGAAGCACGACAGGAGGAATAAACATGTCCAAGAAATGGCTGAGTATGGCACTTGTTTTTACCTTATTGATGACACTGCTGGCGGCTTGCGGCGGAGACAAGGAAGCCGCAGAGCCTGCACCAACGCCGGCGGAGCCGGATAAGCAGGCCGAGCAGCCGGCAGATCCGGATCAGTACGGCGATACTGGAGGTCTGGCGCTCCCACTGGTGGATGAACCGACCACGGTCACCTTTATGGTAGCGAGTGAGAAGACGGATCTGAATGACTCTCTGATCGCGAAGGAAATCGAGAAGCGTACAGGCATCACGATCGACTTCCAGGCGTATTCTCCTGCAACGTATAACGATAAATTGAGAGTGGTAGTAGCTTCCGGGAAGCTTCCGGACATTTTCCACGGCCTGAAATCCAGTGAATTGAAAAAAATCGGCCAGCAAAATGCAGTCGTAGCTATTAACGAGCATCTCGATATGCTGCCTAACTTCAAGCGTCTGTTCGTCGAGGAGAACCCTTGGGTGATTCCATCCTACGGCGATGAGAAGGGCAATATCTACACCTGGCCGGTCGCGAACATTGCCCGTGATGTTAACCATGGCTTCCTGTACCGGAAGGATGTATTTGACGAGCTGGGGATTGAAGAGTGGAGCAACACTGAAGAGTTCTATGAGGCTCTCAAGAAGCTGAAGGAAGCTTACCCGGATTCCTATCCATATGCTTCCAAGACGAAGGAATACATCTTCCGGGACTGGGCTTATGGCTGGGGCATCGGCGGACCAAACTATCCGATCTACTATGATGAGGATTCCAAGACATGGAAATATGCTTCCATTCAACCGGAGCATAAGGACATGCTGGATTTCATGAAGAAGCTGTATAACGAGGGTCTGATGGATCCGGAATTCCTGACCGATACGTCCGACAACTGGACGGCCAAGATGACGACCAGCAACAAAGCGTTCGTGACCTGGGATTGGATTGGCCGCCTGGATATGTTCTACAACCAGATCAAAGATACCAACCCGAATTATGACCTGAGATACGGAACACCGGTAGGTCCGACAGGCAATGGTGCGACACTGCCGAAGATCACGCCGGACTTCAGCATCGCGGTCAGCAACGGCAAGAACAAGGAAGCCGCGCTCAAGCTGCTGGATTACCTCGCAAGCCCGTCCGGTGCAACACTGGTAACGATGGGGGTAGAAGGCGAAACGTTCGAGATGAAGGACGGCAAAGCCGTGTATCCGGAGCTGACGGATGTGCCGCTCGTAGATATTAAGGTGCTGGAAGACAATTATGGCCTGTGGGTACAGGGCATGTACGTGAACTCCGATCAGCGCAGCGTCTACTACAGCTTTACGGAGAAGGAGCAGGAGGCTCAAGACAAGCGCCTGGAAGCGAACAGCTTTGAGCCGCTGGAGCCGGTGCTGAATTTTACCGATGAAGAGGTTTCGAGCATTGCCGAGCTTCAGGTGAACCTGCAGAAGGCTTCCAATGAATTTAACTCCAAGTACATTCTGAACAAGAGCTACGGTGATGCACAGTGGGAAGAGTGGCAGAAGACGGCTACCGCTCAGGGTGCAGATAAACTGGCAGAAGTGTTCAACAATGCCCAGAAGCGTCTGGATTCGGCTTCCCAGTAAGCCACTGAACCTGTAAAAAAAGATCAATGCAGCATCCGCTCTGCCGGATGCTGCTCATGATCTAAAGGAGGAACCCTCATGTCACAGGCCGGCGTGGAAGCAGCAAGCACACCACCTAAAAAATCGGCGCCTCGCCGCAAGCTGACAGCTTTTCAGCACATGAAGCGCGACAGGCAGCTGCTGATTCTGTTCATTCCCTGCTTCCTGTTCTATCTGATCTTCCGTTATGGCCCGCTGTACGGGCTGCTCATTGCATTTAAGGACTACAGTGTATTTACAGGCATTATCGAAAGTCCCTGGGTAGGCCTCAAGCATTTCATCAACTTCTTCAGCGGCCAGGATTTCTGGAAGCTGTTCAAGAATACGCTCATTCTCGGCGTCACCTCCATGGTGTTCTCGTTCCCGTTTCCGATTATTTTGGCCATTTTGCTGAACGAGGTGCGGGTGAAATGGTTCAAGAAATCCGTTCAGACGATCAGCTACATGCCTTCTTTTCTGTCGGTCGTCATTATCAGCAGTATGGTCATTGATTTCCTGTCACCGAATAACGGCATCATCAATCAGATTCTTTCGGTGTTCGGGTTCGAGAGCAAGTATTTCCTGATTGATCCGAACTGGTTCCGCCCGATTTATATCATATCCGATATCTGGACCCATACCGGCTACGAGGCCATTATTTATATGGCGGCCATTGCGGGCATCAGCCCCTCACTGTATGAGGCGGCCAGGGTGGACGGTGCCAAGCGGCGGCATATGATTTTTAATATTACGCTTCCGTCTCTGATGCCGACCATCATTATCATGTTTGTCCTGAAGACCGGTCAGCTGCTGCGGATCGGCTATGAGAAGGTGCTCCTGCTCTACAATCCGATGACGTACGATGTGGCCGATGTCTTCTCCACCTTCGTGTACCGGAAGGGCTTGCTGGAGGCGAACTACAGCTATGCGGCGGCTGTGGGTCTGTTTGAGGCTCTCGTGGCCATGGTTCTGCTGCTGTCGTCCAACTACATGAGCCGAAGACTGGGAGGGAAGGGACTATGGTAAAATTCAGCGTCAAACACCTCTCACTGTTCTCTGTCGTTAACGCCATCATCTTGATCTGCCTGGCGATTATTACGATTTATCCGATTTTGTATATTACGGCGGTGTCGTTCAGTGACACGGCGGCCGTGCTGCAGGGCAGAGTCGCTCTGTTCCCGGTCGGCTTCAATCTGGATGCCTATGCCCAGGTGCTGCAGGATGACCGGATACCGCGTGCATACTTGAATACTATTTTCTATACGGTGCTGGGGACGACGATTAATCTGCTCTTTACAGCCATCGCGGCCTATCCGCTGTCCCGGGCCGGATTTTTCGGCCGCAAGTTTTTCATGGTGGCCATTATCCTGACCATGTTCCTGAATCCCGGCATTATTCCCAACTATCTGATCGTACAGGAGCTGGGCATGATTGATACGGTATGGGCGCTCGTGCTGCCCAATGCCATCTGGACGTTCGAGCTGATCATCCTGAAGAGCTTCTATGAAAATATGTCGGAAGGCCTGCGCGAAGCCGCCGTCATGGACGGAGCCTCGGAGTACCGGATTCTGTTCCAGATTATGATTCCGCTCTCCAAGCCGGCGCTGGCCTCGATCGGGCTGTTTTATTTCATGGGTCACTGGAACAGCTTCTTCCTGCCGCTGATTTATTTGAACGATGCGAATATGTATCCGCTGCAGGTAGTGCTGCGGGATATGCTCATCTTCTCGGAGGGCGGGGTGAACGCCAATCTGGTAGATGCCTCGGCCCTGGCGCCGCAGGCGATGAAGAACGCTACGATCGTGCTGGCGATGGTGCCTGTGCTGCTGATCTACCCTTTTGCACAAAAATACTTCGCCAAGGGCGTCATGCTCGGCTCCGAAAAAGGGTGACGCCAGTCCCGCGGGAGTATAACATGGTGTTAATAAGGAATGGCATCAAGAGAGGTGATCCATTTGAATCGATTGATCGCGAACAGAGGATTGCTACAGATTTTTTTCGCTCTGCAGCTGGTCGTCGGCATCATGTTTATCTTCAACTATATGGTTTACAAAAACTCCATCTCCGGCATCTATGAAAAAGTGACGGAGAACAACCGGATGGTCATCCGCAACATTATCCAGTCGTTTGACGCCAGCTTCACCTCGATCAATAACCTGATGTTTAACATCCACGCGCTGCCGTTCAATCAGATTACGAACAGCAGCGGGCAGACGGATATGGAGAAGGTGCTGTCGCTGGAGGACAGCCTGGCGCGGATGGTATCGACGATGGATTTTGTGGAAAATGCCATGATTACGTACGATTACAAGCTCGTCATTACACCCAAAGGCACCAGCAGCATGGAAGCCTTGTTCGACCGGAAGTATACGAACCTCAAGTACAATTCCGTGTTCTGGCAGAACTTTATCCGCTCGGAGCATGATTTCACGGTCTTTCCCGCAGAGACGTACAAGGAGATTGACTCCAGCACGAAGAGAGAGCTGATCGTTGCGGTAGACAGCAGCCGGCTGAGTATGTCCAGCAAGAAGCTTATGGTGCTCATTGATGTGAACCGGCTGCTGAACAGCATCGACCTCAAGGGAATGATTCCCGGGGCCTCGCTGATCGTTATGGATGGTGACCGCAATCTCATTCTGAGTACGGAGAAAAATCTGGATCTGGTGGATATCCTGAACGATGTCTACTTCAATCCATCCAGTGAGGGCTCGCTCAAGCGGGAGGATTTCGAGTATAACTTCTACAAATCGGACTATAACGGCTTTATTTACATTAACAAGCTGCCCTATCAGTTCCAGAATATCGGCTCGGTCACGAGTGCGAACCAGCTCATTATGTACGGAGCTATTGTGCTTGCGGGACTGCTGTCAATTCTGCTGAGCATTTATCTGTACCGGCCGGTCCGCAATATCGCGCAGCTGCTGGGCAGCTCCAATCTGAAGGGCAATGATTTTGTGAAAATCCAGAGCGGCATTGTGAAGATCCAGCGGGAGAACGAATCTCTCAAAAATCAGATGCAGCTGGTGGACGCCGAAATTCAGCGGGGCGTCTTTCTGCAGATGCTGGAGGGCTACTCCCACTCCAGGGAGTACGAAATCCAGCTCCAGAATCATTATGCGGACTGGTTTCAGCGCAGGTATTTCATGATGGCTTCTGTCCACTTGACCTCTGCAGCGCCGGGAGGCGCGCCGGAGCTTACGATGGAAGAGGTGACAGCGCGCCTTCGGGAAGCGGTGGTGCAGGGGCTGGAGCAGGCTGTCGTCTTTCATGAGGACCATCTGAAATTTCTGCTGCTGCTCTCTGTAGAGCTGCCGGCAGGGCGGCGGCAGCTGCTGCGCACTCTGGAGATGGTCCTGAAGGAGGCGGAGCGGCAGGAGCTGCAGGGCTTCCGGCTTCAGGGCTGTGTCAGCCGGGTGTATGAGTCCAAGATTGTGAACTGCCGGGATGCCTACCAGGAAATCCAGGCGGGCTTTGAGTACCGGGATGCCGGAGGCCGGGAGACGCTGATTGATGCGGAAGCGAGCTTTCAGGCCGCGGAAATCCATTTTCCGCTCCACAAGATCGAGAAGCTGTCGAACTGCTTGCTGGCAGGCAAGCAGGATGAGGCCGCGGAGCTCGTAGATGACGTCATTGAGGAATACACGGAGCGCCATATTCAGCATCATCAGCTGGTGCATATGGCCAAGAGCATGATGTATGTGATGCTCCGGCAGGGTGATGTCACGGAGGGGAGTCGCTATGAGCTGTTCCGGCTTGAAACCGAGGTGATGAGACGGCTGCAGGAGTCGGGACATGCCCAGTCTGTCCGGGAGACGCTGCAGGAAGGGCTGCGCCGCATCGGCGCGATGCGCAGTGTGGATTCCCGCAGCAAGCTGGATCCGGCGTTTATTTCTCAATATATCGAGCTTCATTATATGGAGAATTTGTACCTGGATCATATGGCGGAGGTGCTGGAGACCAGCTCAAAGTATTTTTCCAACTATTTCAAGAAAACCTTTGGCGTGAACTTTGTGGAATACCTGAACAAGGTCCGGCTGTCTCATGCCAGGGAATATCTCAAGCACTCTGACCTCAGTATTGCCGAGATCGGCGAGAAGACGGGGTACACGAACTCATCGACATTCACAACCACGTTTAAGAAATATTGCGGTGTATCTCCCAGCGAGTACCGGAAGAAAGCCGCGGAGCAGGGTGGAGAAGGGAGAGCCATACGATGAAAGCAGTTGCTACACAGCATGGAAAGGTGAGCCTGGCCGAGGTAGAGCGTCCAGCCCTGCCAGCAGGGCATGTACGGATACAAACCGTGTATTCGGCCATCAGTCCGGGAACGGAGATGACCTTTATCCGCCGGGCTTCGGAGAAGCAGATTGTGATCGGCTATAGTGCCGCCGGCATCGTGACAGAGCTCGGAGAAGGGGTAAGTCGTCTTCATCTTGGACAGCGCGTCGCCTGTTACGGGGCGCCGTATGTGCGTCATGCAGAGGAGCTTGGAGTTCCGGCCAATCTGGTCGCTCCAGTTCCGGATGAGGTCAGCTTGGAGGAGGCTGCCTTTGCAGGCCTGGGCGCCATTGCCATTCATGCGCTGCGGACGGCCGATCTGCGCTTCGGCGAATCGGTCGTCGTCGTCGGACTGGGCATCTTGGGCCAAATCATCGCTCAGATATCTTCTGCAGCCGCCTATCAGGTGCTTGGCTATGATCTCAATCCGGAGCGGGCAGACAGCCTCAAGAAACGCATAATCCATACTTATGACACGCAGGAAGAGCTGGAGAAGGCCGTGGACACGCTCACAGGTGGTCACGGGGCGGACGCTGTGCTGCTCTGCGCCGGCGGTCCCGGCGAAGAGCTGATTAACGCCTCGCTGGACTGGATTATGGATAAGGGCAAGGTCGTCATGGTCGGTGATCTGACGATGAATTTCAGCCGGGGCAAGATGTTCCGGAAGGAAGCCCAGGTGCTCATCTCGCGTGCGGGAGGCCCCGGACGCTATGACACTGGCTATGAATTGGACAACAAGGACTACCCCATCGGCTTCGTACGCTGGACGGAAGGGCGCAATACGGCGGAGTTCATCCGTCTTCTCGCCGAGAAGCGGATCGATATAAAGCCGCTCATCTCGCGTATCGTTCCTGTACAAGCGGCGGAGGAAGCGTATCACGCCTATGGTTCGGCGTCATCCGTGATGGGGACGGTCTTCAAATATGGTGATTGTTGAAGCTGCAGAGCAGTGTTGTATAGGAGTCCCGGTTCCCTGGAAGGGTGGGAGCCGGGGCTTTTTCTGATGCTGAAAGAGCCTTTAATGCGGCTGACGTCTCCGTCCCTGCTATGCTATGCTGTACCTATCTATGGAGGGTCAGGAGAGGAGGCAGGCGCTTGCAGCAAATACAGATTCAGCCTGAAGGCGACCATGCGGTCGTCGTTTCCTTCGGGAAGGAGAACAACAGCGTCGTCCGCGCCGGAGTACGCATGCTGGCACGAGCTTTGGCGGAGCAGCCCTTAAAGGGCATGGTGGAATACATTCCGGCATTCACCTCCGTGACCGTGATCTATGATCCCGTGTTGGTGTATAAGGAGGCCGAAGGTCAGGCACTCGGGAGCGGGACTCTTCTTCCCTATGAGATCGTTGTGGGGAAACTTGACGCTCTCGTGCAGACTCAGCAAGAGCAGCAGGTGCCCCCTGAAAGCGTGGTCTACATTCCTGTATGCTACGGTGGGGAATTCGGTCCTGATCTGGAAGAGGTCGCAGCGCTGAGTGGACTGAGCGTGGAGGAGGTGATCTCTATTCATCACGGGGTGCCGTATCAGGTGCATATGCTGGGCTTCGCTCCGGGCTTTCCGTATCTGGGAGGCATGGATCGGCGGATTGCCGCTCCGCGTAAAGCGACACCTAGGCTCTTCGTCCCTGCGGGCTCTGTAGGCATAGCGGGAGAGCAGACCGGAGTGTACCCCATCAGCACCCCGGGCGGCTGGCAGCTGATTGGCCGGACGCCGGCAGCGCTGTTCCTCCCCGACCGGCAGCCTCCGGCGCTTCTGAAGGCAGGCGACATGCTCCGGTTCTACCCTATCACGCGACGGGAATACGAGACATGGGAAGGAACGTCACCATGAGCATTCATGTACACAGGCCCGGACTCCTGACGACGATTCAGGACAGCGGGCGTTATGGCTTTCAGCAGTATGGCGTCGTGGTCAGCGGCCCGATGGACACCTTTGCCCATCGGGCAGGTAACCTGCTGGTAGGAAATCCCCCGGGGTACGCGGCGCTGGAGATGACGCTGCTGGGCCCGGTGCTTGAATTTCAGGATGCCGCGCTGATTGCGATTTGCGGCGGCGATTTCCGCGCGCACATCAACGGCTCCCCGCTGCCGCTGTGGCGGCCGGTATATGTGCCGGCGGGCAGTACTCTTACCGTGGATGCCCCGAAGCGGGGCTGCCGGGGGGTTCTGGCGATATCCGGCGGACTGGATGTGCCGCTCGTCATGAACAGCCGCTCGACCTATCTCCGAGCCGGCCTCGGCGGCCTGAAGGGCAGAGCGCTTAGGGCCGGAGATGTCTTGCCCGTCGGGGCAAGGGACGAAGCAATAGAGCCTCTGCTGACCGCAATCCTGAAAGGAATGGACCGGGAGGCGCAGTTTGGGACGGTGAGCTGGCGGATCTCGGAGACGCTGCTGCCGAAGTATGAAGAGTATCCCGTGCTGCGCCTTCTGGAAGGTCCTGAACTGCACTGGCTGGAGGAGGAGAGCCAAAGAGAGCTGTTCTCTGGAACGTTCACGCTGCAGCCGCAATCGGACCGGATGGGCTGCCGTCTGGCCGGCAAGCCGCTGCGGCTGGGCATTTCCAGGGAGCTGGCATCAGTGCCGGTCACGTTTGGCACCGTGCAGCTGCCCCCGGACGGCCATCCCATCGTGCTGATGGCTGATCGGCAGACGACCGGGGGCTACCCCAGAGCCGGTCAGGTGATTACTGCCGATCTGCCGCTGCTGGCGCAGGGAAAGCCGGGCTGCCGGGTACGGTTTCAGCGGGTCACTCTGCAGGAGGCCCAGGAGCTCCTGCTTCAGGCAGAGCTGAGGCTGAGGCAATTAGAACAGAGCATTGTACTGCAATTCAGGCGGTAGAGGAGGGGCATGATGAAGAGAGTAGATCTGAACTGTGACATGGGTGAGAGCTTCGGTGCGTATACACTGGGCTCTGATGAGGAGCTGATGGAGTACGTAACCTCGGTCAATATCGCCTGCGGCTTTCATGCAGGGGATGCAGCAACGATGCGCCGGACGGTGACGATGGCGCTGGACAAAGGAGCCGCCTTGGGCGCGCATCCCGGCCTGCAGGACTTGGCCGGCTTTGGCCGCCGGCGAATGGATATTACGCCGCAGGAGGCTTATGATCTGGTCGTATACCAGATCGGCGCGCTGTGGGGCTTTATCCGCGCTGAAGGCGGAGCCATGCAGCATGTGAAGCCGCATGGCGAATTGTACAATATGGCAGCGTACCAGCCGAAGCTCGCGGAGGCGGTAGCGGAAGCCGTGTATGCGGTGGATCCCGGCCTCATGCTGTTCGGTCTGGCCGGCAGTGAGCTGATTGCCGCAGGAGAGCGGGCAGGTCTGCGAACCGCGAGCGAGGTATTCTCGGACCGTACCTACCAGGTAGACGGCTCGCTTACGTCCCGGCGCCTGCCGGATGCCCTGATTACTAACGATGATGAGGCGGTGCTTCAGGTCATTCGGATGATTGACGAAGGCAAGGTGCTGTCACAGCAGGGCATCGACGTCTCCATCCGTGCAGACACGGTCTGTATTCATGGAGACGGCGAGCATGCCGCCGCTTTTGCGAAGAAGATTCATAGCGCCCTGCAGCAGTCCGGCATCCGGCTGCAGGCAGCGGGGGCAGCAGTCCCGCGCGTTAACGGACAGGCTTGATCCCGGTTCATCTGCGGCTACCCGCCCTATTCCAGAATCAATCCCGATCCCAGCCCCAGTTCGTGATCCATCCCGCCTACAGGGGTCAATTGATAGGGACCTTGAAGAGCATCGGCTGACCAGAAGCGGGCATAAGAGGCAGGAACCATTATAATCGAGAGGAGCCGTGCCCATGTACGAGCAAAAGACCCTCCCCAGTGACGAGAATGTTATTGAATTTATAGAGGCTGTAGACCATCCGAAGAAAAAAGAGGATGCCTACCGGCTGTTAGATATTTTTGCGGAGACAACCGGGTATCCTCCTGTCATGTGGGGGCCGAGCATCATTGGCTTCGGTTCTTACCATTACAAGTATGCAACCGGCCACGAAGGAGATGCGCCCCTGGTGGGCTTCTCTCCGCGCAAGGCGAAGATCAGTCTGTACCTGTCCGCCTGTGAGCCGGAACGAGAGGCGCTGCTGGAGCAGCTGGGCAAGCATACCACCGGCAAATCCTGTGTATATGTAAACAAGCTGGCAGACATTGACGAGTCTGTTCTGCGCAAGATGATCCAGCATTCTGTAGCGTATTTGCAGGAGATGTATCCGGAGGCGTAATTGTGGTGGTTAATACTGTAATTTCCTCATTTTTCAAGAGGCTTCGCCACGCATTTGAGACTACTTGTCAAATGACTTTTCGCGCGCAACACAAGAGTAGGCTATCTGCATCGATAGCCTGCTCTTGTTCTTGATTTCGCTCCATTAATACTCCAAGATTATTCCCCTTCTCCGAAGTTGCCCAGCTCACTTAAGGCGCCTTCGATCTGCCCCAGCGTATCGGCCATTTTGGTGTTCTCAAAATTTGTCACGCCGTTCTCGAGCTGAGTGGAGTACTCGTCAATTTGGCCGCTAAGTGTGTCGTTATAGCTTGTGAGCTGGTCATGAAAATCCTGTGCAAAAGAGGGAGCCTCCAGTCCGTTAAACTCCGAGATGCTCTGCTTCATGTCCCCAAGCCGCTCCTTCAGCTGCTGCAAAATCTCACTGTTGTTCGCAGCCTCCTCTGCCAGCTGTGGAACCTGGTTGGCAAACGCCACCGTTTCATTCACGAACCGGGTCGCCTCATCACTGTAATCCAAAGATTGATCTACATCTTCCAAAAGAGAACAACCGGACAAAACCAAAAGGATCAGCACGATGCCCGGAATGCGCCATATTGCTTTCATAAGAGCTACCTCCCGCAGGATGTGATTTTGCTAAGTCATTACCCCGTGACAGGGTCTGTTGAAATTGACATATCTGAATTGGTAAAATAACGTCAACGAATATGAATACCACGGGGAGAGAGAGTCATGTCTCATTCAATCAAGCTTCCAGAGCAGCTGTGCCGTCTGCTGGATGGAGAGAACCTGGAGGAGAAACAGGGCGAAGGCATCCAGCTGCTCACGCAGTGTGAGGACGGCTGGCCGCATTGTGCAATGATCGGTGCCGGGGAGATAATCGCCCTGCAGGAGGACGTGCTGCGGCTGGCGCTTTGGCCGGGAACGATGACGACCGGGAATGTGATACGGACGGGTAAAGCGACGATCGTACTGGTTCACGGGGCAAAAATGTATTACATCCGCCTCGTCCTTGTGCATCTGGCTACGCTGGCTTCCGCCCGGCATCCGCGAGAGCGCTTCGAGGCCAGGATAGAGGCCATCCGGGAGGACCAGGCTCCTTACGCCGATATTGTATGTGGCGTAACCTACCGGCTTAAGCAGCCGGAGGAGGTGCTGGCCCGCTGGAGAGAAACGCTGGAGGAGCTAAGGCAATGAGGGAAGGGGCGGCAGACGCCGCCTTTTTTAGGAGAACAAGTTATATTTCAGGCAATATTTGCATAAGATAAGTTTATAAATTGCTCACGGAATTACGCTTCACCTTGCCAACACACGTTAGGTGTGATAATATAGGTATCACTAGAGCGACCTGAAATCACACATTGTAGAGGGTTGTTATATGATGAATAACCTTGTACAATATGTGAATTTTTTTATTCGTTAACGAAGTAAAAAAGGTCATGTAAATCTTTAAAGGAGGTACACTACTATGCAAACAGGAACTGTTAAATGGTTTAATGCAGAGAAAGGCTTCGGCTTTATCGAAGTTGAAGGCGGTAACGATGTATTCGTTCACTTCAGCGCGATTCAAGGCGACGGCTTCAAAACGTTGGACGAAGGTCAACGCGTAGAATTCAACATCGTTGAAGGAAACCGCGGACCACAAGCTGAAAACGTGGTAAAGCTGTAATAATGTAACAACGCCTGCCCTTAATGTGTGACATTAAGGGCAGCTTTGTTTTCAGGTTCTGGTGAGCTGTATAACCAGGATGAAAGCCAATATTCGCAAGACGGGACAAGGAGGCGTACTCATGTATTCGCGCAAGAATGCGATGGAAGCTGTGCCGGAGGAAATGACCGAGGTGTGGTCCTGTACTAAGGATGATTGCAAGGGATGGATCCGGGATGACTTTGCTTTTGCAACAGAGCCGGTATGTCAGCTCTGCCAGTCTCCGATGGAGAAGGAAAGCAGGATGCTGCCCTTACTCGTCAATACGAATAAGAAGCAAAAATCACTTGGCAAAGGGATTCTGATTGATCGGAAATAGCGGCTAGGGCCACGAAAGCGGCGCAGATACGGTCGGTATCTTTTCGAAAATGTACGACTCCCGCATCGTCTGACGAACGCAAGACCGTTACAAAATAGACGGCAGCGGTTAGTTATTACATGATCCCCTATTTTAGGGGTTATGTATAAAAACATGCGGAAAATCGCATAAATTCCAAAGGAGGAACCGTATTTTGAATACGCAAAATGAGGTGCTGAAACGCAACATCGACAACATGATTCTGCAGGACAATCAGGAAGGCCTGAATGGGCAGGAGAAGTTTATCATGCAGAAGCTGATGCGGGAGAAGTATCAGATGGAGCATGAGAATAAGCTGGAAAACAGTGAGAACGAAAACAACGACAAGTAGGCTTGGCTAAAGCGGGCCCGCTTCGGGTGCGTAATGACTGTTTCATATAAAAGGCGTGAGCCGGAGACGGAGGTCTGCGGTTCGCGCCTTTTTTTGATGCAGCAATCCTGGATCGGCGGCATAACCTGATCCTTCCTGAATTGTGAACTATATCACAGTTTAGATGGGAGAATTTAGGTATACTGTGACTAGGAGTCGGTCGTTGAAGATCAGATAATGGGAATGAAGCTAAAGGATGTGGCACCATGGAAACTCAATCACTTTATGAAGTGGAGAAGCTGGCCCTCAAGAAAATGAGGCTGTTTCAGCAAAGTCCCCTTCGTTATTTGGCGCGCTCGGCGTTAGCCAGTATGTTTATCGGCTTCGGGGTCATTGTGGCCTTCCGAACAGGCAGTTATTTTTACGCGGTGGACTCTCCGGCCATGTACCCTATGGCTGCGCTGACGTTTGGGGCCGCTATTATTCTCATCGCCTTCGGGGGCGGGGATCTGTTTACAGGAAATGCATTCTATTACACCTACGGTACGCTGCGGCGAAAGCTCCGCTGGGTCGATACCATCAAGCTGTGGGTGGCCAGCTACTTCGGCAATATTGTCGGCGCGGCCGTATTTGCACTGCTGATCTATCTCACAGGATTATTTCATGCTCCTGAGGTGAATGGATTTCTGCTGTCTGTTGTCGATAAAAAGATGCATACGCCGTGGACAGAGCTCTTTTTCCGGGGAATCCTGTGTAACTGGCTTGTCTGCCTGGCCTTTTTCATCCCGATGGGGATGAAGTCTGACGGGCCCAAGCTGTTTGCGATGATGCTGTTCGTATTCTGCTTCTTCATCTCCGGCTATGAGCACAGCATCGCAAATATGTGTACCTTCGCCATTGCGCTTGTCGTGGATCATCCGGACACCATCTCGCTCTCTGGAGCCGTCTACAATTTGGTGCCGGTGACGCTCGGGAACCTGATTGGCGGCAGTGTATTTATGGCCTTTATGTACCACTATGTGAACAAGCCGAATCTGGATCAGAATCAGGACCAGGTGCGTTAACGAGGGATCGGCCTGCGGTGCAGGCCGTCTTTAAATTGTCCTGCAAAAAAAACCGGATGCCGCGCATTCAAGCCGCGAGGCATCCGGTTCTTATCTACCACATCTATATTTCAATTAAGCCGGGGTTACAGGCTTCAGGTTCATTTCCATCTTGCGTGTAATTTCCTTCTGCCACTTCAGATCACCGAGCTGAATGGCTAGATTCAACAGATCCAGGTAATCGTCTACCTGCAGGTTTGTACGCCGAGGGTGCTCTCTCATAGGGGATCCGGTTCTCCTTTATGTTTGGAATTCATACCGATCAGCGTGGAAGCTCTTGATGCTCACTGACTCGGTAATGATAATCATTATCAGGTATGTTTATCTTTATTATAAAGGGTTCCGGGGTAATTGCAAGGGCTTTTCTGCAAATTTTGGCGACAACATTTTGATCAGACAAGCTTTTGTGTTCGTATGTGTCCTTGTCCGGCTCCCCTATGAGGAGCGCCCTTTATTTGATACAATAGAAGCTAATTGTATAACGATTTTCGAGGAGGCTAACGTATGAATATTCATGAAGCGATCCGAACTCGCCGCAGTATCGGCAAGGTGCAGGATACACCGATTTCGCAGGACAAGATCGAGCAGATTCTGGAGGCAGGAACCTGGGCCCCGACGCATAGACATACAGAGCCTTGGCGGTTCTTCGTCATGACCGGCGGTGGACGTGACCTGCTGGGCCATGTCATGGCTGATATTTCCGAAGCCAGTGCTCAAGACAAAAGTGAAGAGGAGCTGGCTGCAGCCCGCGAAGCAGCGATCGGCCGAGCCTACCGGGCTCCACTGGTGATTGGTGTTGCTGTCGCGCCAGCCGATGATCCTAAAGTGATTGAGCTGGAGGAATACGGGGCTGCGTTCGCTGCGATTCAGAACATGCTGCTCGAAATCCATGGCCTGGGTCTTGGCGCGGTATGGAGAACCGGTGATTTCTGCTACAAGCCACAGGTGAACGAAGCCTTTGGCTTGGGAGAACGGGATAAAATGCTCGGCTTCCTTTACATCGGAGAGCCGGACATGACGCCGAAGGAAGGCCGCCGCGAGAGCGCTGCATCCAAGACGACCTTTATTGACCAGTCAACACGCCGTCTGGAGTCCTAATCGTTCCTTCCTAACGGGTCCTAATCGGTCGAAACCCTGCCTAAAATCCTACCAAATCGCTGAAAATTTTGGTATAATAGACCTATATTTGTCGAAATAAGGCCAGTCCCCGGCTAAACGACATGAACGTACATAGGAGGCTATTGTAGTGAATTTTCAGAAGTGGGATATAGGCGGTAAACTGATCTTTATTGCAGCCTGTGCAGCATTTGTATCTTTATTTTTTGACTGGGTGGATATCGGGTTCGCTTCCCAGAACGGGTTCGGGCAGGGCGCCGTGTTTTTCTTTCTGTTGTTTTTGTATCCGCTGATCGTGGTGATCCGCGAGCAGCGCCTGAACAAGCTGCTGGGGTATATACTGGCAGCTGCAGGTGTTATTTTCAGCATCATTTATATTTCTTCAAAGTCTGTAGATTTCCTGGGCAGCAGTGTGAATGCTGCCGGCAGCGGACCGTATGTATTTATCGTGGCATGCATCCTGCTGGCCGTAGGTATATTTAAGCGCGTAAGATAAGACCGGCAATCAAGGGGACGCTTGTGCCGGCAAGAAGAGCCGGATTTTCTGCTTTTATTCGCAGAAAATCCGGTTTTTATTTTTTTTGAACCGATTGGATGACTGAACCGTACTAAGTAAGGAAAAATTTGCTGAGGAGGTTGTTAGGTTGAAGAAGAAATGGCTGTGGCTGCTATCATTATCGGTTACACTCACACTCAATCCGCTCCTGTCGCCAGGCGCGATGGCGGCTGAAGATCAGAAGCAGGTCTCGCAGACGGAGGCTGCCTCGAAGCTGGAGACTCTGGCATCCCAGAAAGCGTCGCTGCTGACAGAGCAGTACGGTGTAACAAGTGTACAGTATGCGCTTCTGGATGGAGAGGAACTGGTGTTATCGGGGGTCAGCGGCATCCATGATGCAGAAGGCCAGATTTCGTTAACGCCGCAAACGATGTACGGGATCGGCTCGACGAGCAAAATGTTTACCGCCGCGTCCGTTATGAAGCTGGTGGAACAGGGCAAGCTTCAGCTGGACACTCCGCTTATCCAGTATATGCCGGATTTCACGATGAAGGATGAGCGGTATAAGCAGATCACGCCGCGTATGCTGCTTAATCATTCCTCCGGCCTGCATGGGTCCACGCTGGCTAACGCTTTTTTGTTTGAAGATCATGATACGGCTGCGCATGACAACCTGTTGAGCAACCTTTCGAAGCAGACATTGAAGGCACAGCCTGGGGCCTATTCGGTTTACAGCAATGACAGCTTTACGCTGGCGGAGCTTCTGGTTGAACGCGTTAGCGGTCAATCCTTTACGGCCTTTATTCATCAGCATTTTACGGAGCCCCTGAAGCTGGAGCATACGAAGACTCCTCAGGATCAGCTAGAGGACACTGCACGGGCGGGAATCTTTTACCCCGGCTTTGATGTCCAGCTTCCGGATGCAGTTGTCAATGCGATTGGCACCGGCGGGATTTACTCCACAGCGGAGGATTTAGTGAAATTCTCCAAGGTGTTTACAGGCGGGGCGGAATCCGTCTTGTCCTTCTCTTCTGCCAAGATCATGGCACAGGAGGAGTACAAGAAAGGGATGTGGCCGAAGGATGCCGATAATTCTATCGATTATGGACTGGGGTGGGATAGTGTACGGCTGTTCCCGTTCGAGAATTACGGTATTCAGGCATTAGCCAAAGGCGGCGATGCGATTGTGTACCACGCTTCTCTCATCGTTCTTCCGGAGCATGATATGGCAGCGGCCGTCTTGTCCTCTGGCGGCAGCAGCGCGCTGAACCAGATCATGGCGAGCGAGCTATTGCTCCAGCAGCTGAAAGCGGAGGGGGAGATTCAAGCCATCCAGCCGGAGAAATCCTTCGGCAAGCCGGTGCCTGCACCGATGCCGAAAGAGGTTATGGATGTTGCCGGCCGCTATGTCTCCACAAATCAGGTGCTTCAGGCAACGGTGAAGGAAGAGGGACGTCTGATTCTGACTATGCCCATTATGCCGGAGCTTCCCGCACAAGAGTATGTGTACACGAAGGATGGCAGCTTTTTGAATGATGAGGGCACAGTGAAGATTACGTTCGTAACGGAAAGTAACGGCCGCACGTACATCTGGGTTCAGGAATATGCATCCGCACCGGGACTGGGGCAGATGGCAACATCACTATACTCAGGCGAAAAGCTTCAAAGCCACAAGCTGGATGAAGCTTCGGCTGCCGCGTGGGAGCAGCGGGAAGGACTGAAATATTATCCGCTGAACGAGAAGTACAGCTCCATGGCTTATTTTTTGCAGGAGCCTTCCATAGCCATTGTGCGGGACCCCAGTATGAAGGGCTATCTGCTCGACAAGAAGATTACGGGTCCGAACACTGCGCGAAGTCAGCATGAGGTGCCGGGCGTGGGCAGCCGGGATACGATGGATTTCAGCTTCTACAAGCAGCAGGGCAAAGAATATCTGGAAGCAGCCGGAACCTTGTTCGTGAGCGGAGACAGCATCAAGGGGCTGTATGCCGGCAAGCGGTCGAAGGTGACGATCGGTAATGACGGCTATGCCCGCTGGTTTACGATTCCGGCTGCGGCGGCCGGTAAGGCGATGAAGGTGGCGCTTCCGCTTCATAGCGCATTCGCCGTTTATGACGGGCAAGGGGCATGTCTGTATTATTCCATCATCTCCGGTAACCAGGCGGTGAAGCTGCCAGAGAACGGCTCCATCGTATTCCTGGGTGCTGCCGGGTCTGCCTTCGATGTGACCTTGAGCCCGTAGCTCTAGCGGCGGCAGCGATGTAGGTGACAGAGACTGAGGCTAACGCTGCGGAGGGGTCATAGAGGTACATTTGAGACGTTCCGCCGGAAGGAGTATACTATATAGGCGGCACTTGCCTGCCGAATCCAACTTGCCTTTAGGAGGAATTGACTATGACTCATCCGGAGCATCCTGTTTTGAATGAAGGGCCTACGCTGCGTGACGGCGTTCAGATGCCGTGGCTGGGCCTCGGCGTATACAAGAGTAAGGAAGGCGAAGAAGTCATCCACGCGGTAAAGTCTGCCATTGCGGCCGGTTACCGCAGCATTGATACTGCGGCCATTTATGGCAATGAAGAAGGGGTAGGACAGGCCATCCGCGAATGCGGCGTGCCGCGTGAGGAGCTGTTCATTACCACGAAGGTATGGAATGATGATCAGGGGTATGAAGCGACTCTTCAGGCTTGTGAAACCAGTCTGAAGAAGCTGGGACTGGATTATGTAGACCTGTACCTGATCCACTGGCCGGGGAAGGATAAGTACAAGGAAACCTGGAAGGCGCTCATCTATCTGCAGGAGCAGGGATTGGTGCGTTCGATCGGGGTCAGCAATTTCCAGATTCATCACCTTCGGGATATTATCGAGGATTCCGGTGTCGTACCGACCGTAAACCAGGTTGAGCTGCACCCGCTGAACAGCCAGAAGGAGCTGCTTCAATATTGCCAGGAGCAGGGCATTGTGCTGGAAGCCTGGAGCCCGCTGATGCAGGGTCGCCTGGATCATCCGGTCATTACCGAGCTGGCTGCAAAATACAGCAAGACTCCGGCCCAGATCATTCTGCGCTGGGATCTCCAGCATGGCATTATCGTTATTCCCAAATCCGTGAAGGAGCACCGGATTCGGGAGAACGGAGATATTTTTGATTTCGAGCTTTCAGCAGAGGATCTGGCACAGCTGGACAGCCTGAACGAGAACAAGCGCTTTGGTCCGAACCCGGACGAATTCCTCTTCTAAGCAAGATCTGTGCAAGATCTAAGCAAGAGAAGAAGTGTAGCAAGAAGAGAGGCCTTGCGGGGAAGTCCGCAAGGCCTCTCTTTGTCGTATTCATTGCGCCTATGTCCATCCACTATGAGCCGGACATGGCCGGCTTCTTGTTCACCTGAACCCGTTCCTTCCCCATCATAAGCACGAAGAATACGGCCAGTCCTGCGGGAACCAGCGCCCAGGCAAAGGCCTGAGTGATGGAGTCGGCCAGCAGACCGGTCACGAGCTCCCGAGCCTCCGGCGGCAGCTGCTGGAGCGCCTCAGTGCTCGGTGTAAACTCTGAATCGATCGGCAGGCTGCCCGGGGCTTGGGAAGCGGTATCCGCCAGGCGGTTCGTCAGGGCATTGCGCTGGATAATGCCGAACACTGTAATGCCGACCGTCATCCCGAGCGAGCGCAGGAACGAGTTGGTTGAAGTGGCAGCTCCCCGCTGACGCGCTTCAAAATTGTGAATCGACGCAATACTGAGCACGGAGAAGGAGAAGCCCACACCGAAGCCTGTCAGGATCATATAAACCGTGAGCCAGCCCCGCGGCGTGTCCGGCGACAGCGTGCTTAATGCAAAGAGGCCGGTGACAAAACAGATGACCGAGAGGATCATGATGTTGCGGAAGGTAGTCTTGGTCGTCAGCAGTCCGCCGATCTGACTTCCGGCTACACTGCCCAGCATCATCGGCATCAGCATCAAGCCGGAGTCGGTCGCAGAGCCTCCATAAACCCCGGCGATAAAGATCGGGATATAGACGGTGGCGACGATAAAGCCTGCACCATAACAGAGCGCGACAGCATTGCTGGCGGCAAACAGACGCTTGCGGAACATGTTGAAGGAAATGATCGGCTCACTCGCCCGCTTCTCTGCCCAGATAAATAGAAAGAAGAGCAACAGAAAGCCCCCGAGCAGGCTCAGGATCTGAATAGAGTCCCATGCATACGCCTGACCTCCCAGCTCCAGACCGAACATCAGGCAGATGATCGCGCCGACGAGGGTTGCGGCACCGGTCCAGTCGATTTTTTGCTGAACCCGGGACAGGGTTTCCTTATAGAAGACGAGAATGAGCACGAGGGAGACTAGCCCGATGGGGAGATTGACATAAAAGACCCACTCCCAGCCGATGCTGTCTGTAATAAAAGCGCCGAGCAGCGGCCCCAGAATGCTGGATGTGCCGAAGACAGCGCCGAGCAGTCCCGTCATCCGTCCTCTCTTCTCCGGCGGAAATAAATCGAACACAATCGTAAAGGCAATCGGCATCAAGGCACCGCCGCCGATACCCTGAATAGCTCGGAAGATGATCAGCTGCATCATACTGTCCGCCAGACCGCACAGCGCCGAGCCGAGCAGGAAAATCAACAGACCGAATACAAAAAAGCGCTTCCGTCCATACATATCCGACAGTTTCCCGAAGATCGGGGTACCGGCCATGACGGCAACCATGTAGGCTGAGGTAACCCATACGATCTGATCAAACCCGCCGAGATCCTCCACAATGGTGTACATGGCCGTCGCTACAATCGTGTTATCCATCGCGGACATCAGAATACCGAGCAGAAGCGCGGTGACGACCAGCTTGATATGGCTTTGCTGTGCATTCATTCGTTGCGGCTCCTTTTTTGTATGTATATAGTGGTATATAAAGCAACGTGCTGTCTCTATTTTAGCCCTTCCAGGATAAGCATGGCAAGTCGAACAGGAAAAACAGGAAAACGCTGGGGCGAAGGGGAGGTTGCTGCTCGGGGCCAGCTAAACTAAAGAGCCAGAGGCGGCTGGCCTCTGGCTTGGGATGCATCAGTGCGGGATGTGACGCAGGCGACGGTTATCGCTTGGCTGCCTGCTTCATGCCCGCTTGCATGGGCGCGCCGCACAGCGGGCAGGCCTTGCTGCCAGCGGGGACCGCGGCGCTGCTCGGGCCCGCCGGGTGGTCCATGCGCTGCCAGCCGCGGCAGCCGGCCCCGCTGCACACCCACGCGCGGACCGGCTCGGCCGGCGCCCGCTGCGGGGTCACCGGCGCCGCGCTGGCCTGCGCCGCGCCGCGGCCTGCCGGCTTCGCACCGCGCCGCCCGGCAGCGGGGGCCGCGGCGTCCGTGCGCTGCAGCGCCCAGCGCCTGCCCGCACCGTCGCTGGCAGCCGGGCCGCTGCTGCCCGCCCGGCTGCCGCTGCCAGCCCGGCTGCCGCTGCTGCCCGCGCTGGCGCTGCCAGTGCGCCCATCCCCGCTCTCCGGCTGCGCCTTGATGTGGAAGACGCTCTGAAGAAAGCGCGATACCTCCATCTTCCGTCCCCGGTAATAGCCCGGCGAGCTGATGATCAGCTCATCACGGGCGCGGGTGACGGCAACATAAGCAAGCCGCCGCTCCTCTTCCAGCGCCTCGTCGCCCTTCTGCTCCCGGGCCGTGAGCGGGCGGCTGTCGTCGCGCTGTGCAGCCTGCAGGGCGGAGGTGTGCGGCAGAATGCCGTCAGACGCGCCGATCAGGCAGACCACCGGAAACTCCAGCCCCTTGGACTTGTGAATGGTCATGAGCTTGATGGCGTCGGCATGCTCATCCTTTTTGCGGTGCATCATGTCCCCGTGAACCTGAATCAATGCATCGACGAAGGCAAGGAAGGAGGGAATATCCTTGAACCGCTTGGCGGACGCCTCCAGCTCATCCAGTCCCTCCTGGATGAATTCCTTATGCAGCGTCAGATCCTTGCCCCGGTCGGCTTCCATAAATTTGTCGTAGAACCGCACCCGGATCTCCCGAATCGCTTCTGCCGGCTCCATGAGCTTCAGAGATTTAATCAGCTTCGACCGCTCCCGAACCTGCTCTATCTGAAAATCCTTCAAGCCGGGGAAGGTGAGCAGATGGGAGAGGGGACCTTTTTTAGGGCGGGGGGTGTCCTGCTGCAGGATATGCTCCATCCCTCTCTCCCGGTTGATATACAGCGTTGGCAAAATCCCGCCCAGCGCCTGGAAATTGCGACGATCGAGCGACAGCCTCAGATGCTCCATCACTGGCTTCACCATCCACTGCTCATAGAACAGATCGTTCTGCTCATAGTGGATAAACGGAAGTCCCGCCAGCACCAGCTGCTCGAATATGGCCCGGCTGTTATGTGAGGTCCGGTACAGGATACAGTAATCCCCGTATGGTCTGCGGTTCTCATTTACGGCCTCCTGGATCGAGCTCAGCAGGAGCGAGGCCTCCTCATCCGGATCATTGGGGCGGAGGTAGAGCGGAACCTGATCGCTTTTTCGGGTGGATTGCAGTGTTTTGGGGCGCCGCAGCTGGTTGTGCTGGATGATCTCATTGCCCAGCCCCACAATGCTCGACAGCGAGCGGTAATTGATGTCCAGGGTAATGACCCTGGCACCGGGAAAGGCTTGGTCAAAGTGAAGAATAAACTCATGCCGGGCGCCGTTGAAGCTGTAAATGGTCTGATCGTCATCTCCCACCACCATGAGATTGCGATGAGGCTTCACAAGCATTTGGATGAGCTCATAGGGCAGCAGGCCGGTATCCTGGAATTCATCGACCATGACATAACGGAAGCGGCGTTGCAGTGAATGCAGCAGGGGCTGATCGTTCTGTAGAAGGCGGTGGGCCCAGACAAGAATATCGTCAAAATCCATCTGGCCATGCTCTTCCTTCCACGTCTCATATCTGGCAAAAACCTGCCGGGTCTCCACCTCTGCCGGGGTGCTGGCCGGAAGCTCGTCCAGTCCTGCCATGTTCAGGCGATAGGCGGACCACAGCGATAACAGCGTCTCGGCCTCATAGCGGTCCGCAAGGCCCATCTCCCGCAAAATCCGCTTCACGATGAATTGCTGATGCCTGGTATTGCTCAGAATTTCCTGCCGGTAGCCGCGCGTGCGCAAAATGTACAGGAAAAATGAATGAAAGGTCCGGGCTGTTACCTGCTCGGCCTCCCGATTACGAATGCCCGGCAGTGCCCGAATCCGCTCCTTCATTTCGGCTGCAGCCTTGGAGGAGAATGTGACCAGCAGGATGGAGCCGGGGTCTGCTCCGCCGGCAGCAATGAGATGCCCGGCGCGGCTGACCAGCACGGACGTCTTGCCGGAGCCCGCTCCGGCCAGCGTCAGCAGCGGGCCTTCTCCGTGGCGTACCGCTTGAATCTGCGCTGCATTCAGGAACAGCCCCTGCTCCTCCAGGCCGCGGAAGAAGGGAGCATCCCGGTCTGTACTGCGTACCAGCTCGCGGCTGCTGCGGGAGGAGGTCAGCCCTGCAAAGGGAAGGTCACGCCGCTGACTGCCGAAGGGTCGTTTAAAGAAATGAGTCATATGTGAATCACCTGTCATTGTAATTTAAAAACAGCCCTCCCAGTGTACCGGAATTGCAGCGGACTGGCAAAGGAAATTGCTGATGTCTTGCAAGGAAGACCGTGACGGGAAGCCTGCACCAATAGACCAATAGCATAAAGAAAAGAGCTGCCCTCAGGATTTTGTGGTCCTGGAGGTGCAGCTCTTAACGGTACGGGATGCCGCTTATGGCAAAGCTTTGCCGCGCGCACTTACGTACAGGGAATACCATTCCTCCCGCGTCAGCTCAACCAGCTCCGCACCGCCGCAGGCGCGGATCCGGTCCGGATTACGGGTGCCGATCACCGGCTGGATGCCCGCCGGATGCTTCATCAGCCAGGCCAGAAGCACGGCTTCCGGGGATGCCTCCTTCTCTTGAGCCAGGCGCTGGATCAGCGCAGCCGTTTCTTGAATATCCTCGGGCAGCTGCTCCACAGCTCGTCCGGTGTACAAGCCTCTGGCAAGAGAGCCCCAGGCCTGGATCTGGATGTTGTTCTGCTGACAGTATTCCAGCGTGCCCGCCGGGAACGTATGGTTCTGAAAAGCCTCCTGGTTGACATGAACGCCTGCATCCAGCCAGCCCAGATGCTGTAGACTCATCTGCAGCTGATTAACGATGAATGGCTCCTTCGTATAGGCCTGCAGCAGTGAAATCTGGCCGGCATGCATATTGGAGACGCCAAAATGGCGAACCTTGCCGGATGCCTTCAAATCCTCCAGCGCTTCCGCGACCTCGGAAGGGTCCATCAGCGGGTCAGGACGGTGCAGCAGCAGCAGGTCCAGGTATTCAATGCCAAGCCGTTTCAAAGAGCCGTCCACACTATGAATGATATGCTCCTTGGAGAAGTCGTAGCGCCCCGGCACCCCGTTCTGCTCCGCAAAACGGATTCCGCACTTGCTCTGAATAATCATGCTCTCCCGAAGCTCGGGACGTTCCTTCAGGACCTGGCCGAACACTTCTTCGGCCTTGCCGCGCGTATAGATGTCGGCATGGTCATACATGTTGATTCCTACAGCCAAAGCGGCATCCACGGCTTCATGGGCTTCTTTGAGATGCAAAGACGTAATTGGGCTTTCATCCCAATCTCCGCCAAGCCCCATGCATCCCAGCACGAGACGGCTTGCCGGCACATTCCGGCGGTTTAAAGGCATAATGCTCATATCATTCATAACCTCCCATAAGTATCATTGTTAGCTATACCCCTTGAGGCACATGCATTTCTACGTGATCTTCCAGTATCAAGACAGCGGCTCTCCTGGGCACGGCTGCGAGCGAAGCCGAGCCTTACCGGCTGCGTTCCAGACTGCGTAGCAGACTGGTCTTATGT
This sequence comes from Paenibacillus sp. JSM ZJ436, assembly GCF_044383795.1. Taxonomy (NCBI): domain Bacteria; kingdom Bacillati; phylum Bacillota; class Bacilli; order Caryophanales; family Paenibacillaceae; genus Paenibacillus; species Paenibacillus sp. JSM ZJ436. The sequence continues at coordinate 165,382 of NZ_JBISEO010000002.1, read as the reverse complement.
CCATAAATGACGGCTTTGTTAGCCAGGAAAGCCGTATATAGCAGAATAAATACGCCGTACGGAAAGCCGGTCCCGTCAATGCTGGGAACTGCCGCTTCCGCGGCGATGAAGTAGCCCAGCGTCAGCAGAACCGGAAGCTGTCGCTTAAGCCGGTATTTCCATACGGACCAGATCAGGCCGGCCACACCGGCATACAGCAGCACCAGCCGCACGAAGTCGAGCGCGGACTGCACAACCCGCCGGGTGTCAGGGTCAGCGAAGCGGCCTGCGTACCGTGTGGACAGACCTCCAAAGACACTGCGGAACAGATACACTAGCGGATTCCCTTCAATAAATCGGGCTTCCAGCCATAGTGGTGCGAGATTCCAGGGACCTGGGAGATACATCAGCTTCTGAAATCGCGGCAGGCTAAGCCACCATGGCGACAGCACGAGGATATAGCCGCCGGCGATCAGGAGCGTACCCCATAGTATGTATCTCATCGGACTTTTGTAAATATACCACAGGATCAGGAATACCCCGGGATACAGCAGTGCTTGCAGATTGAAGCAGGCAACGGCGGCGGTCAGCACGCCGGCGGCTGCATACCAGGCTAGCTGCCTCAGCTCTAATGCAGCAATTACTGAGCATACGAGCAGCAGCATCAGTGTCTGCATGGTCATATCCGGCAGAATGAGCCGGGCGAGACCGTAGGCAGGCCAGTACAAGGCGTAGATAATAGCAGCGAGCAGTGCAGTCGTGGTGTTGAACATGTACCTCGCCAGCACGAATACCAGATAGACAGAAACGGCATGCAGGATACATTGGATGATCCGGTATGCGGTAAAGGCGGTGTCTTCCTCCCCGAACAGCTGGATCAGGGCGAAGATCATTAACGGAACCCCGGGCATGACCCCGGAAACGGCGCTGGAGCCGTCTCCGGCTCCGTCACGGCTGATCAGCAGGGCGCTGGTCATATACTGCTGTTCCATTTCAATCACAGCCGTTCTCGGGTTCTTGGAATCTCCGGCTGCAACAAGCAGGCATGACAATAGAAACACAATGACAATGAGCCCCAGGAGCACTTTGCGGTTCAGGCGGTTCAAGGACCAGATGGAAAACAAATTGTCCACTCCATTTTTATCATATTCGTTCTATCTCTTATCTTAATGAAACGGGAGCGGGAAAGAAAGTCCGGCTTTCCTCTCTTCCTAAATTTCAGGCGCTCCAGCCCCATAGCGCGGCGTAAAAAAAGGCTCCGTACACACGGAGCCGCTGCTAAAATGCTGGTCATATGAGAAGCCAAAGAGTAGGGGCTGATCCTGCCGGACAGCTTCCAGGCTGTTTTTAGAAGCCGCTGTGATATTTGTCCTCACTGGAGGAGCTGTCTTTGGAGGTCCCGTCCTTGCGTTTCTCTTCCTGCTTCTCCAAGTTCAGGTCCTCCATAGGGATCGAGTCCACGGTTTCTTCGCTTTTGAACTTGTCAAACAGGCTCTCCTTCTCTGTCGGATATTGCTCGGCATGGTCGGTATGACCCGGTCCGTGATCCAGAGGAAGGTTTTTATTAGATTGTGGCATGGAAATCACCTCGTTTAGTTTGATACTCCTTTTTACCTGTTTTGGAGGAGAATCAAACATAACGGGGAAACCCTTCGGGTCCTGTCAAGAGGATTCCATGCCGGCTGCCGGCTGCTGCTGCTCCAGCATACGCTGCTCCATATACCCGATAAACAGCTCGGTCAGCTCCGGATCAAACTGGGTGCCTGAGCATCGGCGCAGCTCGGCAATGCCTTCCTCGTAGGTCTTCGTCTTCTGATAAGGCCGTTCGGTCGTCATCGCGTCGAAGGAGTCAATGATCGTCAGCATCCGGCACAGGCGCGGAATTTGCTTGCCGCTGTAGCCGTGAGGATAGCCGCCGCCGTCGTAACGCTCATGATGAAGCTCGATGAACGGCACCAGCTCCTTCAGCTTTTCGTTCGTTTCAGCGATGCGCTTGCCCCATACGACATGATTCTTCACCGTTTCCCATTCCTCGGCGGTCAGCTTGCCCTTCTTGTTAAGAATGCCCCATGGTATTTCCAGTTTGCCGATATCGTGGATTAGCGCGCCCAGGATGAAATGCCGCCGGTCCACACTGTCGAGCTTCAGCACCGTACTCATATCCATCGCATAGCGGAAGACCCGCTTGGAGTGCTTAAAGGTGTCAACATCCTTGTACAGGAACAGCTTCAGCTGCTGCTCAATATCCCGTACATCCTCGGCAAAATCAATCTCATGCTCCTTGGCGGAGCTGGACCCATAGATATGTACATTGTTCTTGCCCTGCTTCTTGGCATAGTACATGGCCTGGTCGGCAAAATCCACCAGCTGGGCTTTATCATGAATGTCTACCCGGTGGGAGGCGATGCCGGCAGAGAAGGACAGGCAGCCGGAAGGAAAGATTTCCACTCCTTCATAATACGTGTCATTCAGCTTCTTGCGCAGCCGGTTCACAAACTCTGAGGCGGCGCCTTCATCGTACCCCGGCATCAGAATCGTAAATTCTTCACCCCCGAAGCGGGAGGCTACGACCTCTGCAGGCTCACACTCCTCATGGAGAAAATGGCCCAGAAATCCGAGCAGCATATCTCCCTTCAGATGGCCGAACTGATCGTTATATTTTTTGAAGTCATCAATATCAATCATAACCAGAGACAGCGGTGTGTCGTTCTGGGAAGCCTTTACAATCTCTTCATCCAGCAGACTTTCGAAGTAACTATGATTGAACAGTCCTGTTCGCTGGTCGCGCGTTGCCTTCTCCTGAATGTCATTGTACATGGTGAACAGCTGCTTGAAGGAGTAGGAGAGCATCGTGCTGAGTGCAATGAAGAGGGCTAAGCCAAATACGCCATTACTGCTAATTAAAATCGTTAGAGCTAGTGACAAGATGAGAGTGCTTAAATATACGACGATAATATCTTTGAAAAAGATCTTCAATGCTTCATACAGTGTGCTCTTCATTAAAATTACATAATAAAAGCCAATAACTAAGACATTGATTATAAAATAAGTTGTCAGAGCGGCGAGATATGAAACAATTTGTTCATTCTCGAGCCCACCTGTATTTCCGCCGGTGATTTGAAAAATATATGACGATCCGGTGATCATTAACACATAAATACTAAAGTTAGCTAGATTTTTCCAGAAAGGGGCGTGATGATAAATAGAAGCTATAATTAATGTGAGTAAACATACGGAAAGTGCAAATGAAGGACCATAAATAAACATGCAGGCTAAGTAAACGGAAGAATCCATAGATTGACCGTTACCTTTAGGAGGAAGCTGAAAAGTGAAATAATCGAGAATTAGAGTCGCGCCAGTTAATGCATAAAGCCACGTCCATTCCTGTAAGGAATAGTTTAGAAAATCTGCCTTGTTAACTAAACCAAATACGATAATTCCGAACAATGAAATAATAATGAAATACCACTGGCTGGAGTTAATCTTCAGGGTCCGTTCCCGCTTTAAAAACGACATGGGCTGTTTCTCCTCGGAATACTTGATGGTGTCTCCACATTTTAAAGTATAAATCAAATCAAAACAATGAGATATACAAAAGAACAGGCTGATATCAGCCTGTTCTTTTGTATATCTTATTCTTATACGAATTTGAAGCCGGAAGTCAGAGCAACCAGTACGGAAGCTACGATCACTGCGTTAAATACGATACGGGAATATTTAACATTCTCGATTTTTTTCATGTCTTTTCCCTCCTTTACATAGTGATCTGATGTATGTGAATTATGTAGTTCTCAAAGATTAGGCGCTGCTGCCTGTTTCAAGCGGCTTATTCTTCTCCGCCTTCTTCTTGTCTCCACTCATGAGCTGGACAATGTAGATAAAGATCCCGACGTTCATTACGATATCGCCAATGCTGATGGCTTGGCTTCTCGGATACGGGGGAGATAAGGGAATAATGTCGCCAAGGAAGGGAAGGCGTGTAGATTCATCAAGCAGGTAATGCTTGGTAATCACTGTGCCCTGACTCAGCATGTCCACATAGTAGGGATCCAGCACGGAAGCTGCCTGCAGCGACACGGGCATCCGGCCTCCATTCACGGCCATAACCAGAAAGTTAAGGAAGACACCTGTCAGAATCCAGCCGAATCCCGGCTGATTACGGTTCATCCATAAGAAGGCCATACCTACAATGTATATACCCATAAATACATAACTGCTGATTGAGGCTACGAAGGAGGATTGGTCCTGCACCGCAAAGATAACTAGCTGAATCAGAAGCAGCACCGGAAATATCCATCCGCCCTTCAGCTTGAGCTGTCCAAAAGCATGGAGTCCCTGCTTCAAACCGCCCCGGATCATACCGACAATCAGACCTAGGATAATGCCATCAAAAACCATAACAATCTCACTTTCCTCTATCGTCGATTTTCTTCATGAAGCTTGTGATTAATGAAATTCGACCTGAAAAAGGAAAATCCTTCTTGTTGCCGAGAAAAAAAGAAAAAATATTGTCAGAGATGCTCAGATGCCAAAGAGAAATATATTCCAGTTCATTATATCAGCAATTTTTGGGGATTTAAATCCTCATTTCAGCGATTTTCGCCAGGTTTTTTAGACAGAGCCTGGTGTTCTACAATCCTTTACATAAAGTAGGGGGGTATAGTACTATGAGGTTCTAAACCATTTTATAATCCGGGAGGAATCTTATAATGAAGCAAACGGTATTAAAGGTACAAGGAATGTCCTGCGGACACTGCGTGAACGCGATTCAGGCGGCGTTGAAGGAGGCCGGTGTATCCGGTACGGTGGATCTGGAAGCGGGAATCGTCACGGTAGAATACAATGAAGGCTCGGTGAATCCGGCAGAAGTTATTGCTGCAATTGAAGAGCAGGGCTACGAAGCAGCAATTCTGGAATAGCTGATCCCGTATAGAGGGGAGTGATTTCACATGAATGAAACTATCGAGGTGCTGATGAATCATCGCTCGATTCGTAAGTATAGCTCTAAAGAGGTCAGTGACGACCAGCTGGAGCAGATCATTGCGGCAGGTCAGATGGCGTCCAGCTCCAGTAACGTACAGGCCTACAGCGTCATTGCCATACGGGATGCCGACATGAAATGTGAGCTAGCCGCTTTGGCAGGGCATCAGGCTTATATCGAGCAATGTCCGGTATTTCTGGTGTGGTGTGCAGATCTATACCGATTGCAGCAGGCAGGAAAGCCTTACATGGAAGAACAGGAATCTTATATTGATTCGGTGGAGAATTTTATTGTTGCGACGGTAGATACCGCACTGGCTGCGCAGAATTCGGCTGTAGCGGCAGAATCGCTGGGACTGGGCATTGTGTATATCGGCGGCGTTCGTAATGAGATCGAGCGCATTTCAGCGCTGCTGGAGCTACCGGAGCGGGTATACCCTGTATTCGGGATGTGTGTCGGCTATCCGGACCAGCAGCCTGACGTGCGTCCGCGGCTGCCGCTAAAGGGCGTGCTGCATCACGGCAAGTATGATGCTTCCGGGATCGCAGGCCAGGTGCAGATATATGATGAAGCTTACCGCACCTATATGAGTGAACGTACTGGAGGAGGCCAGCCGCCTGCGGGATGGTCAGCCTTCATGGCCAAGCGCCTGGCAGAGCCGGTGCGCCTGCATATGAAGGATTATCTGGAGCGGCGGGGGTTGCTGAAGCGCTAGAAGGCGGTGACCGGTGAGGGAGAAGACCTCAATGCTGCCAGATCAGGGGGACATCGCAGTTGAAGCTTGTATCTTGGAATGTGAATGGCCTGCGGGCCTGTGTGAAGAAAGGGTTTATGGACGTGTTCAGAGAGTTGGATGCCGACCTGTTCTGCCTGCAGGAAAGCAAGCTGCAGGCAGGGCAGATTGAGCTGGACTTGGGGCCGGAGTATCTACAGTACTGGAACTACGCAGAACAGAAGGGCTATTCCGGGACGGCTGTATTCAGCCGTCTTACGCCGCTGTCGGTACGCTATGGGATGGAAGAGGATCATGAGCCGGAAGGGCGGATGCTGACTCTTGAATTTGAAAGCTTTTTCCTTGTTAATGTGTATACGCCGAATGCCAGGAGAGATTTGAGCCGTCTGCCATACCGGCTGGAGTGGGAGGATCGGTTCCGCCGCTATCTGCTGCAGCTGAACGCTAGCAAGCCGGTCATTGTATGCGGAGATCTCAATGTTGCCCATCAGGAGCTCGACCTGAAGAACGCCAGAGCCAACCTGGGCAACTCCGGCTTCACCCTGGAGGAACGGGGGAAAATGACCGAGCTGCTAGGCGCCGGCTTTCTGGATACATTCCGGCACCTGTATCCGGACAGAGGCGACGTCTACAGCTGGTGGTCTTATATGCCGAAGGTAAGGGAGCGGAATATTGGCTGGAGAATTGATTATTTTCTCGTCTCGGCCTCTCTTGCAGATCAGCTGCTAGACGCCGATATCCATTGCAGTGTACACGGCAGTGATCACTGTCCGGTGTCCTTGTCCATCGACTTGCCTGAGAGGGTATTGAACTCTGATCCTGCAGCGGCTTCCTCCAGTCGGTAGAACCTGAGGGCGTTGCGGTAAAGCAGCTCTACTGCGGACTGAGCCTCTATGCCGGTAATTTCCGCCCAGGCCGCTGCAACCTCAGCAGTCATGCAGGGATGGGTCAGACGGCCGGCGAAGGGGCCCTCGAATGGCCAAGGCCCGTCCGTCTCGGTCATGACCTGCTCTGCGGGGTAGCGCCTGGCGAGCTCCTGAATGTCCTCCTCATAGAGAAGATCCGGGGTGAAGGAGATAAAGGAGCCGCCCTGCGCAAGCCGCTCGATGGTATCGGCGCTGCCTTTAAACCAGTGGAAGTGCGCAGCAGCCAGCATGCCGTGTTTTTCCAGGAGAGCATAGGCTACATCCGCATCCTCATACACGGCATGAAGCACAATCGGCTTGCTGTGCTTGGCAGCAAATGCGATAAATCGCTCCAGGAGCTGCTCATAGGGCCGGTTGTCCCAGATTTCCCCCCGGGCTTCAGCCTCGATTCGGGTATAGTAAGGCAAGCCCACCTCGCCTACCGCGGCCATATCCTTCAGATGATGCTCCATAAATAAGAACAGCTCATCAGCCTCTTCCGCCGTTGGAAGAGGCTGTTCGGGATGGAAGCCGAAGGCCGGCTTCACCGAGGCATGCTGACGTGAGAGCAGAAGATTGCTTCGGGCAGATTCCAGCCCCATGGAAACACTGATTAACGAGGTCACGCCGCAGCCGGCCAGCTCCGCCAGAATAGTACCCTGCGCCTCTGCTGAGTAAGCGTCCAGATGAATATGAGTATCGATGTAAGATGATTGCATGGGAGATTTGCCTCCTTCTTTTCCTTCTATGAATGTGCCGATCGCAGGCTTGCTACCTGTGTATCTCATGCCGCATCGTTTCGGCGAGCTCTTGCTTTAATGAAAGAAAGTCCGGATCCAGGAGCAGCTCCTCGCTTCGAGGCCGCGGAAACGGGACATGAATGGTCTTCAGAATCTGCGCCGGCCGCCGGGAGAGGACATAGATGACGTCCGACAGCAGCAGCGCTTCCTCAATGTGATGCGTGATCATCAATACGGAGCGGCGATGCTCCTCCCACAGATCCAGCAGCCAGCGCTGCATGTCGCTGCGTGTCAGTGCATCCAGCGCACTGAAGGGCTCATCGAGGCACATGAGCTCCTGCGGGCTCATCAGTGCGCGCAGAAATGCGGCACGCTGCTGCATTCCGCCCGACAGCGTCTCGGGAAATGCCTGCTCGAACCCGTGCAGGCCGGCGTGTTCCATCAGGCGGGCGGCTTCCGCTCGGGCCTGCTCGCGGGACATTCCGGCAAGCTCACGAGGCAGAATGATGTTGTCCAGCGTAGTCCGCCAAGGAAACAAGGCTGGCTGCTGCGGCATGTAGGCCACTCTGCCCTTGGAGCCGGTCACCTCCTCGTCATGCATCATAATGCTGCCTTGGTCGGGGTGGATCAGCCCGCCGATCACATGGAACAGGGTGCTTTTGCCACTGCCCGAAGGTCCGATCATGGACACGAACTGCCCCGGCTGAACAGTGAGGCTAATCCCTTCTAGCACCTGAACACGTTGGCGGCGGCTGTGGAACGTCTTGTGAATGCCCTTTACTTCTAGAGCGGGGGCCTGCGTGTCAGGCTGCTCCCGGTTTGAATGCTCCTGCCGCTTGCTGGTCATACGCTCACCTCCTGGCGTGATTCGTGATCATGGTCATCCCGGTTATTGTGGCCCCATCGGACCAGGCGCTTCTCTAGCAGAGCGATCAGCCCTACCATGATAAGGCTGAGCAGTACAATGATGGCAATGGCAACGAAGACCCGGTCTGTCCGATAAGCCGATCTTTGGAGCAGCATGTAGTAGCCGATGCCCTTGTTCGAGCCGATCCACTCTCCGATCACAGCTCCCATGACAGAATAGGTAGCGGCAATCCGCAGACCGGAGAACAGGGCCGGCAGTGCATGGGGCAGCTCCAGCTTGGTAAAGGTCTGCCATCTTCCGGCGCCGGCCATTTTCATGTAATTCATCATCATTACATCACTTCGGGAAAGTCCGTCCAGGGCAGCAACGGCGACCGGAAAAAAGCAGACGAGTGTAATGACGATGATCTTCGGGAGCAGGCCGAAGCCGAACCAGATCATCAGCAGCGGAGCCAGCGCAATCGTCGGTACATTCTGACTGATCACAAGCAGGGGATATAGGGCCGTGCGAAGCCAGGGTACCAGATGCAGCAGCAGTGCAAGGGCAAGTCCCACCGCCGTGCCGATGGCAAACCCGGAGAGCGTCAGGCGCAGCGTGGCCATTGTATGTCCAACCAGTCCGGGTGCTCCACTCACAGCCTCCTGGGCAATGCCGGCAGGAGAAGGCAGAATCCAGGACTCGACCCCTAGCCATACAACAGCCAGCTGCCATGCCCCCAAAAAGAGAAGGACCGCCACAACGGGCGGCCACACGCTTCTCCACCACATGTTCATGGGCGGTATTTCTCCGTTAGCTGATCCATACTGATGCCTGAGGGATATTGGGCAATTTTGACCTGGGAGATGACGCCGGGACAGCCAGCCTGAAGCAAAGCCTCGTGAATCTCGTTCACAATCTGGAGCAGCTGGGGCAGCTCGCCCTCCAGAGTTGTCTCCAGGGCGTGTACCTCATATTTCACGCCGGAGCGCTGAATAACCTTGATCGCTTCATCGACGAACGGGATGCTGTCGCGTCCGTCCGGCGTCTTGGGAATGACCTGAATGCTCAGCAGGGTAGTAGCCATTAGATCTCATCCTTCCTATATTGTCATTATCCTAAAGGCAGTTAAGGCAGAAAATCATTCGTGAACGTCTGGTCTGCTTCAATCTGCTTGTCCAGCAGCTCGCGCTCAAACATCCAGTCTGCATAGCCCTTCCAAACCTCGGCCTTCTGCTCGCCCCAGCGGGCGGCATCATCCTGATATTTCGGGCTGAGCCACTTCTGGCTCGCTAAGACGAGCTCCTGATCCAGCTCCGGTACCGCTTTGGACAGCAGAGCTGCCGCAGCCTCCGGCTGGTCGATCGCGTATTGATAGCCCTTCGCGGTTGCACGCATAAAGGCCTTTACCAGCTCCGGCTGCTGTGCAATTAGGTCCTCGCTGGTGACGAGCACAGGGGTGTAGTAATCGAGAGCTTCAGAGTAATCCTTCACGTAGATCATATCCAGCGGCTCTCCGCGAAGCTCGGCTTCAATGCCTGTCCACGCGTAGAAGATCCAGGCAAAATCAATATCCCGCTTCACCGCCGTAAAATAATCCGCATCTCCCAGATTAATCATCTGGACCTTGCTGACGTCAGCGCCCTCTTGATCCATCATGGATTTCATGACCGCTTCTTCGACCGGGGAGCCCCAGCCGCCGTACTTCTTGCCTTCAAAATCAGCCGCAGTCTTCATATTACGGTCCACCGGAGCAGCAAAGCCGGAGGTATTATGCTGTATTACAGCGGCAATAGATACCAGAGGCACGTCTTGTGTCCGGGCCAGGGTGACACTCTCCTGATAGCTGACGCCAAACTCGGCCTGACCTGCAGCTACCATGGCGTCAGTCCCGCCGGCCCCAGGCTGGACAATGCTGACGTTGAGACCTTCTTCCTCGTAATAGCCTAAATCCCGGGCCGCATACAGGCCGGTATGATTCGTGTTGGCGGTCCAGTCGAGCATCAGCGTAACGTCACTTTGCTGCGCCGGGCTGCCGGCAGGGCTCTGTTCTCCTTCATTCGATGCTTCCTTCTGTACATTTCCGCAGCCGGCTATAAACAGAAGCAGGCTGCAGATGAGCAGTGCGAGCCATCTCGGATGCTTGATCATGAAGCTTCTCTCCTTTTGGGCAGTCCCACTCTTCAACCTATGAATCTGAATCCTAACAAAAACGCCCCGCGTCAGCGGGGCGGTTCACAGCAGAACAGGTTCCAAGCCAAGCTTCAATAGCTGGCCGCTGCAAGTTACCTACGCTGGCATTACCCAGATCAGGTTCAAGGGTCAGTGTCAGTAAGGGACACAATCTCAGCCGGCCGATTCCCAGCTCCCCGTGGGATGATGAAGTTGGACTGCATGTTTTTGATGATTACGAGTAATTATAGACCTGCAGGTTTCCGCTTGTCCAGCAAGCTCACCTTTTATAAGGAAGCGTTACCTCTGGAAGAATTCGATGCGCTCGCCTTCAGGTCCCTGAAAAAAGAAATAACGGCTTCCGTTCGGCAACGTAACGATGTCCTCATCCAGCTGTGGAACGTTCAATCCCTTTACGCGTGCGTATTCCTCTTCAATGTCGTCGGTGCTGACTGCAAAGTGATGCACCTTGCCTTCCTCCGGAAGATTGTCGTTATAGCCTTGAATGAGCTCGACCTCTGTCTCCTCGTCGCCCTGGAAGCCAAGGAATGCAAGCTCGATGACGCCGTTGCTATGCATCATTCTTCCTTTCAGCTCCAGTCCGATGACCGAGGTGTAAAAAGAAATGCTCCGATCCATGTCACGCACCATAATACCGACATGATCCAGTCGTTTTTTTGCCATGAGTGCCGCCTCCTAAAATCTGAATGAACCAACAAGCCCAAGCATAGCATGTCAAATCGCACTGTCAAGGTTCATATCCGGGCAAACGGGTACACTATAGATACGATGTCTATTTTGGAAAGGAGCCATGCATGATGGACCATACTACATTAGAGAAGAAGATTGCTGAAGCGCTGAACCACAACAAATTTTGCTCATTCGCGACCGTGGAGGGCAACAAGCCCAAGGTTCGATATATGGCACTGTTTCATGATGGAGTGAACCTGCACCTGGCGACAGACCGCAAGACTCACAAGGTAGAAGAGCTGGAGGAGAATCCGAACGTTTACGTCCTGGCCGGCTATGAAGAGGGCGGCTCCAAAGACGTGATCGAGCTGCAGGGCCTCGCCCGCGTTACCAAGCAGGAGCAGCTGCGCAATGAGTTGTGGAACGAGGATTTCAAACGCTGGTTCAGCGGTCCGGATGATCCGGATTATGTCATTCTTGAAATCGAGGCGCAGCGCATTGAGTATACCCCTCACGGCGGGGAGCTGCAGGTATGGGAGAAGTAAGCAGCGATTAATCAATAGCGAAGATTCGACAAAGGAAAGGCCTGCATATGCAGGTCTTTTTTCAAGTTATAGTTAAAACTTTACATCCTGCTGGGCAATAAGTATGATTAGGTTATACATAATTAATCCTTAAGACCTAACCGGTTTTAAATATTTATGAGGGATTGTGTCGATAAAAAAATATATAAACGATCTGCCTAGGAGGAATACGATGCAATGCGATAGCTGCTCCATACCAGAACCGATTGAGGATGAAGGATACGTTTATATACGTCCGGCATTAACGGAAGTGACCCTGCTGTTGGAGAGCGGCGGGCTAGCTGTGCGCGAGCATGAAGGCCGGTGCATGGTAGCTTACCATAGCCGGGAGGACGTCCTGTTTCTGATGCAGTCCATGAAGAAGCTGTCTGTTGGCCAGAGAGAAGAGCTGGATCTGATGATTACCGGCAAAAAGGTTCGGCCCATTCGGGAGAAGTGGATTCCTTTGCGTCAGTTTGAGGAACGCCTGAAGCATTTTGACGTTGTGCAGATTATTACCGAGCAGCAGTTTACCAGCTTCATGCAGCCCATTGTCGACCGCAGCGGCGGGATTGTCGCCTATGAGTTCCTGCTCCGTCCCCGGGAGGGCGGGACGCCCTTCCAGCCTTATCAGCTCTTCGACACTGCGCGGGAGACGGGCCTGCACTCGTTCCTCGACCGCTCCGCCCGGATTTCGGCGATTGAGACGAGCGCGATGTGGCTGCCAAACGGCATCAAGAGATTTGTGAACTTTCTGCCCTCATCCATTTATAATCCCGACTATTGTCTGACTCATACGTTCCAAGCGATTAACCGCTTGAATCTTGATCCGGCGGACTTTGTATTTGAGGTGGTCGAGACTGAAAAGGTGGACAATGCCCGGCATCTTCAATCCATCTTTGAGGTTTACCGGCGCAATGGCATTTCCGTTGCGATGGACGATGTCGGCTCCGGCTACTCGACACTGGAGCAGATGGTGCTTTTGAAGCCTGATTATGTCAAGATTGACCGCAGCCTGATTGACCGCTGTGATGAAAGCGGGGAGAAGCAGCAGAAGCTGCGGATCATTACAGAGACGGCCAAGGGCTTCGGAGCCTATGTGCTGGCCGAAGGGATTGAACGACCGGAGGAGTTTCAATTCGCGCGCGAGATCGGCATGGATCTGGCACAGGGCTATCTGTTCGGCAAGCCTTCTCCGCAGCCGCCGCTGGATTACAACCGTACACGCAAGGCAACCTGAGCATGAGGGTCAAGCTGGAAGTCATTGCATCCACCGTAGAGGATGCGCTGCTCGCACAGCAGCACGGCGCAGACCGGCTGGAGCTGATTACGGCCGTGACAGAAGGCGGACTGACGCCGGGAATTGGCCTGGTCCGCCAGGTGCTGCGCCGCGTCGATATTCCGGTGCATGTGATGGTTCGGCCGCACAGCCGGAGCTTTATCTACAGCGAGGCAGATCTGGAGACGATGATGGAGGAGATCCAGGCGATCTCTGAAGCCGGTGCCCAAGGCATTGTGCTCGGCCTGCTGACTCCGGAAGGAATCATTGACGAGGAGGGTCTTCAGAGGCTGCTGGCCCGGACAGGAGAGCTGCAGGTGACGTTTCACCGGGCTTTTGATGAGCTGGAGGATCCCTTGTCAGGGATTCAGGTGCTGCTGAAGTATCCCCAGGTGACCCGGGTGCTGACTGCAGGCGGCCGCCTGCCCGCCTTTCAGTCTGTGTCCCGGCTCAAGCAGCTGGTTGAGGCCGCTCACGGCACTGCGCTTGCGATCTTGGCGGGCGGCGGGCTGCAAGTGGACGGGATCAGAGCATTTCTCCGGCAGACCGGGGTCCAGGAGGTTCACTACGGCTCAGCCGTGCGGATGGATCACAGCCTGCTGGCACCGATCTATCCGGCAGCGCTGCAGCGGCTTGTTCAGCTGCTTCGGTAAGGGAACAATAATTACAGCACCAAAGAGGCTGTCCCACAAGATCTAGGGTCTTGGGGGATGGCCTCGTTTGTTGTTGCGAGATGCTCCGCGTACGAAACGTTCCTCCCCTCGCTATTGCCCCCAAAACACAGGTAACACAAAGAAACCGCCCTTTAGTAGAATGGAAGTGTCTAGCAACCATCTAAAAAGGAGCGGTTTCATGGCGGTGCTGGAATAACCTCCCTGACCCCACCATGTCTTTATTTTTGCTTCATATCTCACTCAAGCGAGCTGCCTCGTTAAACAAGAATCTACTTTTGGGACAGCCCCTTTTAGTTGGTTAGGGGCTGAATGCCCGGATGTCTGCTCGGATCGGGAGCAGAGGAGAAAAGAACAATCCTAGCTGCCTGCCTTCACCGTACGGGAAGCCTTGGCTTCACCGCGGCCCTCCAGATGGAAGTCCTGGCCGGCCGCCTTCAGTGTAACTGCCGTATCGGTTTCGTTCAGGATGACGATGTCCTGCTCGCTCACCTTGACATTCAGGCGGGCGCCGCGGAACATCACCTTGAAGGAGAAGGAGGTCCAGTGTCCGGGAACAAACGGATCTAGGTGCAGGACGCCGTCCCTTACCTTCAAGCCGCCGAAGCCGTGAACGACCGACATCCAGGTGCCTGCCATGCTGGTCGTATGGCAGCCGTCTTCGGTATCGTTGTTGTAGTTGTCCAGATCCAGGCGCGCCGTACGCAGGTACATCTCATACGCCTTCTCCTGATATCCCAGCTCGCAGGCCAGAATGGAGTGGACACATGGGGAGAGCGAGGATTCATGGACGGTGAACGGCTCATAGAAATCGAAGTTCCGTTTTTTCGTCTCCAGATCATATCGGTCTCCCAGGAAGAACAGTCCCTGCAGCACATCGGCCTGCTTGATATACACAGAGCGCAGAATGCGGTCCCATGACCATTTCTGATTCAGGGGCAGGTGAGCAGGATCGAGGCTCTTCACCGGCAGCAGCTCTTTGTCCAGGAAGCCGTCCTGCTGCAGGAAAATGCCGCGCTCTGCATCCTCCGGATAGTACATCTTGTCGATGATATGACGCCATTGAGTCGTTTCCTCGTCCTTCAGCTCCAGCTTGGAGATCAGCTCTCCATAACGCTCCGGCTCCTCGCGCTGCAGCTGCTCCAGCACCTCCAGCGTATACTCCATCGTCCAGGACGCAATGCGGTTTGTGTACCAGTTGTTATTGACGTTATTCTCATATTCGTTCGGTCCGGTAACACCGAGCATTACATACTGCTGCTTCGCCTCAGAATACTGGACACGCTGCTCCCAGAAGCGTGAAATTTCCGCCAGCACCTCCAGGCCGTATTGGCCCAGGTACGCCGTATCCCCTGTGTAATTCACATAATTATAAATGGCATAAGCAATCGCGCCGTTACGGTGGATTTCCTCAAACGTAATTTCCCACTCATTGTGGCACTCCTCGCCGTTCATCGTCACCATTGGGTACAGCGCGCCTTTGGTGAAGCCCAGCTTCTTCGCGTTTTCTTTAGCTTTTTCCAGGTGCTTGTAGCGGTAAATTAACAGATTACGCGAGATGCCGGCATCCGCCGTGCTGAGATAGAACGGCAGACAGTAAGCCTCGGTATCCCAGTAGGTGCTGCCGCCGTATTTCTCGCCGGTGAAGCCCTTGGGTCCGATGTTCAGGCGGTCGTCCTCGCCGCTATAGGTCTGGTTCAGCTGAAAAATATTAAACCGGATCGCCTGCTGCGCCGCAACATCGCCCTCGATGACAATATCGCTTTCCTTCCATTTGTCGAGCCAGGCTGCCTTATGCTCGCGCTCCAGCTCACTGTAGCCGGCCTGAACTGCCTGCTCCAGCAGATGGCGGGCCTGATCACTCAGCTGGCCCAGACCGTGATCACGCGAGGTGACATTGGCCACATATTTAAAGAGCGTAACTTCCTGGCCCTGACCAGCCTGAATGCTGAAGCGGCTGCCGACATATTTCTCTTTCTCTACGGCTTGAGGTGTGAGCGTGAGCTTCTCGCCGCTTCTTGCCGCCTCAAAAGTCATGGCAGAGGTCACATGGAAATCCAGCTTTTTCGTCTTCACCGTCAGCACGGAGGTGGACTCCCCGGCTTCGCGGAACACCTCCAGCCAGAATTTCTCGTCATAGTTGGAATCCTTGTTCTTCACGTCACCGTCGAGGTAAGGCGTGAAGGTCAGGGTGCCTTCAAAATTCAGAGGGGTCACACTATAACGGATGCTGCCGATCTCATGGCGCACGATGCTGACGAAGCGGGAGGAGGAGACTCTCAGCTCCTTGCCATCCTCCAGCACCGCCGTAAAGCTGCGGGACAGCACGCCTTCCTTCATGTTCAAGGTCCGCACAAAATCCTTCACGGTGCACTGGAATATATCCAGCGGCGTCCCGTCGATCTCAACGTCAATGCCGATCCAGTTCGTGCTGTTCAGCACCTTGGCAAAATATTCAGGGTACCCGTTCTTCCACCAGCCGACGCGCGTCTTGTCGGGGTAGTAGACACCGGCCATATAGCTGCCTTGCAGCGATGGACCGCTGTACTGCTCCTCGAAATTGGCGCGCTGTCCCATATATCCGTTACCAATACTAAAAATACTTTCGGAAATTTCATGGTTATGCGGGTCAAAGCCTTCCTCGATAATCGACCATTCGTTCAGTTTCAAATATTGTTTCATGATCAACGGCTCCTTTATGAATGATAAGATTGTATATGTTATGCCATATCGGCAAATTGCATATCTGCGAAATCCAGGCTGCAAAAAAAGCTCGGCAGCACAAGCTGCGCTTATCTTGGAGCAGGGAGGTGCTCCAATTCCTTAAGCTGCTTCACAGAAAAGCCTGACAGCGAGGACAGCACAACGTCCGCCTGGCCCAGCTGATCCGCCGAGCCGATCCCCACGCTGCGCATCCCGGCGCGGCGTGCAGCTTCAATCCCAGCCTCGGCATCCTCGAAGACGACCGCCTCCTCAGGCAGCACGCCCACCTCTTTGGCGCCCAAGAGAAATACCTCGGGGTCCGGCTTCGCGCTGACGGTCTTATTGCCGTCCACGATGGCGTCAAAATACGGGGTGAGGCCCGTGTTGTCCAGAATCCGCATGGCATTCTTGCTGGCGGAGCCGAGAGCGACCTTGATGCCCTGTGATCTCAGAGCTTGAAGCAGCTCCAGCGCACCCGGTAAAATCTCCGAGGCATCCATACGCGAAATGTACTCCACATAGCGTTCATTCTTCGACTCCGCCAGTCGCAGCTTCTCCTCCTCCGTCAGCTCCAGTCCGCCGATGCTGAGCAGAATGTCCAGCGAGGCCATGCGGCTAACGCCCTTCAGCCGCTCGTTATCTTCTTCCGTAAAGGTGAAGCCCAGCTCTTGTGCGAGCTGCCTCCAGGCAATGTAGTGGTATTTGGCGGTATCTACAAGAACACCGTCCAGATCGAACAGACAGGCTTTAATCGGTGTCATAGGTTTCTCCTCCTTCAATGTTCATCCCGGCGACCCTGTAGGGATAGTATGCTCGCCGGGCGCATAAATCAGATTTATTTTTATGTGCAAACGTTTGAACGAGCCTTAAAAATAATAGAAGCATTGATATGCTTCTATTATTCTGCTGCTTTATCGGCTGGCAGTCTCTTGATCAGCCGTGCTGTGCCAGCCTGAATGCCGGCTAGAGCGATCTCGGCATAGAGTACATGGACGATTCACGAATCATAAGCCGGTGCGGAATGACATAGCGGTTCGGCAGCACCGAGCTTCCATCATGGCGAATGTTCTGGATCAGCGCCTGTGATGCGGTATAGCCCAGATTGTAAATGCCGATATCCACACTGCTTAGCGGCGGGGTGGACAGCTCCGTGAGCGAAATGTTGTTAAAGCTTATAATAGATACGTCCTCCGGCACCTTATAGCCCAGCTCATGCAGGCCGCGCAGAACACCGAATGAGACAATGTCATCCACGATGACGAGCGCTGTCGGGCGTTCCGGCAGATTCATAAAGAAGGACATGGCTCGGTAGCCGCTGTCCTGCAGAAATTCTCCCTCGACGATCCAGTCCTTGCGCAATGTAATTCCGCAATCAGTCAGTGCTCGATTGTACCCTTCAAGCCGGTCCTTGGACACAACCAGATTCGGAGGACCGCTGACAAAGCCGATCCGCTCATGCCCTTGAGCAATGAGATGCCGGGTCGCATCATATGCAGCCTGCACGTTGTCGGTATCGACGGACAAAATATCGGGGTAGCTGTCGCTTCGACCGACCAGCACGAACGGATAATCATGAGTCTTCAGAAAATTGACGACCGGGTCGTCCTGGCGGGAGTACAGCAGGATTGCCCCATCTACCCGGCGCCCGTGCAGCAGGCGCGATACCGCTTCAACCTCTTCCTTCTCATTGCCGCCCGAGCTGATCAGAACATCATACCCGGCGCGGTTGGCCTGGGCTACAATCCCCCGGATCAGCTCCATGAAGAACAGGTTGAGGAACAGCTCCTCAGCGGGCTTGGGCAGGATCACGCAAATGCTTTCGGTCGTTTTAGAAACGAGGCTTTTGGCCATTATATTCGGGTGGTAGCCGAGCTCTTCCATAATATCCTTGACGCGGCGAGAGGTTTCTCTGCTGATTCTGGGATGATTGGAAAGCACCCGGGAAACCGTGGAAGGAGATACGCCCGCCTTTTTAGCAACATCTTTAATTGTTACAGACATGATAACCTCCTCCGGTGGAACCGTTTGCCTAAGTTATAGTCACTCATTGAAATGGATTGAAAGTGAAGCTGAAGTCAAGCGATTGAATGTACAGCGGCTGTAATAGGATGTCACTGCCCAGCCTTTGCTGATGCCCATTTACAAATTAAACGGTTACATACTGTTATCTTATCGCGTATTCCGGTACTTGTAAATACATGCAGCACGGGTCCGGTTCAGGAAGATAACGTTTGAAAAACAAAGAAATCTGCCGATTTCAAGTGATTGAATGAGATAGAGAGGTATTGTGCAGGTGCACTTCAACAGAAATTTTGTGCAAACGGTTTAACATTATTGCGAATTAAGGTAAGATAGAAATGGAATTGAAAGCGAATTAACATAAAGTAGAAAGCGGATACAAAGGGTGGTTTGAGATCTTATTCAAGCTGAATCAGCGAAAGAAAGACTTGATGAGTGACTGAAGCTATGTGTTTAAGCAATCGTTTGCACCATTTTATAGCGAAAGGAAGAACAAGGGATGACGGTGAAGAGCAAACAGAGACAGGCAACGCGAAAATGGGCGGCAGCGGCGCTCTCGGCCCTTCTGGCAGGCGGGATTGTGACGGGGTGCGGCAGCGGGAAGGAAGCAGGAGAGCCGGAGGGTGAGATGGGAACGGCAGTGGAGCAGCCGGCGGCAGAGAAGGCCGCTCCCGCTGAAGGCGGTGCCGGAGCAGGAGAAGGACAGGAAAGCGGTGCGGCGGCAGCTGTGGATGAACAGCCGTCCGAGGTGTATTATGAGATTTTTGTGAGGTCCTTTGCGGATTCGAACGGAGATGGCATTGGGGATCTGAACGGCATCATCAGCAAGCTGGACTACCTGAACGACGGCAAGCCCGAAACGACGGATGATCTTGGCGTCACCGGAATCTGGCTGATGCCGGTTAATCCGTCCCCGTCCTATCATGGATATGATGTCACAGACTACCGGGATATTCATCCGGAGTATGGCACGCTGGAGGATTTCCGGCGCCTGATGGACGAAGCACACAAGCGGGGAATCAAGATCATTATGGATCTGGTCGTGAACCACTCCAGTGTGGAGCATCCCTGGTTTCTGGAAGCTTCATCAGACGTGAGCTCGGATCAACGAGACTGGTATGTATGGGCAGAGGATCAGGGGAAAGAGCCGACCGGCGTCAGCGCAGCCGGTGGGGGCAACCCATGGCATGAGAAGAACGGAGCGCATTACCTCGGTATTTTTTGGGGCGGCATGCCGGATTTGAACCTGAACAATCCAGATGTTCAGAAGGAAATGAAGGACATCGGGCAGTTCTGGCTGAAGCAGGGTGTGGATGGATTTCGCCTCGATGCAGCGAAGCATATTTACGAGGACCTGGCGGCAGATAAGTCTGAAAGCACCACAGCCAAGAATACCGCTTGGTGGCAGGATTTCCGCAAAAGCATGGATGAGGTGAATCCGGATGCATATATTGTGGGCGAGGTGTGGGAGAATTCAGCGGCCTCCATTGCTCCGTATCTCGATCAGGCGTTTGACTCCGGATTTAACTTTGGCCTGGCGGAGAAAATTCTGAGTGCCGTTCAGAGCGGCAAAGACAATAATCTGGCCTTTACGCTGGAGCGGACCTATGGCCTGTTCAGCAAAGTGTCCGGGGGGCAGTTTACGGATGCGGTATTCCTCGCGAACCATGATCAGAACCGGGTGATGACGCAGCTGCGGAATCAGGAGAAGCAAGCGAAGATGGCGGCCGGCATTCTGCTGACGCTGCCAGGAAATCCATTCATCTATTACGGCGAAGAGATCGGCATGCAGGGAGCGAAGCCGGATGAGCGCATTCGTGAGCCCATGGTCTGGTCAAGCGGGGAGAAGGATGCTGCCCAGACGAATTGGGAGCCGATGACCTTCAATGGCAGCGGCCGCACGGAGGGGGTCAGTGAGCAGCTGCAGCGTGAAGACTCTTTGCTGGTACGCTACCGAAATCTTATTCGCTGGCGCAACGACCTTCCTGCGCTGCGGGACGGAAACATCGGACAGTACGCCTCTGGTCATGGCAGCGTCATGGCATATACCCGAAGCACGGAGAAGCTGCAGGCGCTCGTGATGCATAACCTGTCAGGAGCCGAGGTCCGGATTACGCTCGATGAAGCTGCAGCCGGCGGCTTCACAACGCTGTCCCGCTCCACCTCGGAGCAAGCGGTGCTGCAGGGCCGTGAGCTGACCCTGCCGGGATACACCACGGTAGTGCTGGAATAATGGAAGGAGCCTGACTCAGTGCGCAAGGAGAGTCAGGCTCTTTTTGATGTTGCGCTGAGCCAGTAATCAGCTCACAAGGTAGTCATCTTTACGTGCATGCTATAATGCATAGCAGATGGTGAGATGAAGGAGGATCAACTCAAGTGAACAGAAGCTTGTTATACATAGAAGATGATCGCGATATTGCCCAGTGGGTCAGCAGCTTTTTGCAAGAAAGAGGGTACAGCGTTGTGTGGCTGAGAAGCGGTGAGCGGGCTATAGAGAGCGCAAAAGACTGCAGCCTGGCCATCCTGGACGTGATGCTGCCGGGACTTGACGGCTTTACAGTGGGTCAGCGCTTGAAAAAAGCCTGTCCCGGTCTTCCGATCCTGCTGCTCACGGCACGAACCTCCATTGATGACAAGCTTGAAGGTCTCCAGTTCGCGGACGACTATCTCACGAAACCGTTTCATCCGGATGAGCTGGCAGCCAGAATCGAAGTGCTGCGGCGGCGTTTCTCGGTATCCTCCCCTGAGCCAGCCAGACTGCAGCACTTAAAGGTATATGAGGAAGAGAACCGGGTGGTGAATATCGAGAGCGGCGAAGAAGTCATGCTTACCGGCAAGCAGTTTCAGATATTCAAGTACTTGTTACGCCATCAGGGCCGGGTGATGACCAAAGAGCAAATCTATGAGGCCGTGTGGGGGGAGTCCTATATTGAAGGAGACAAGACCCTGATGGTGCATATTCGATATTTGCGTGAAAAGCTGGAAAACGATCCTGCCGCTCCTACCGTTATCGAAACTGTGCGTGGATTAGGCTACAGGGTGCGGTCATGACACGGCTGCCTTGGCAGCGGAAGAGAAGAGGCTACCGGAACTCGCTCACATCCCGCTATCTGCTGATTGTATGCATTGCGATGCTCTTTTTACCGATTGTATTTCCGTTGAGCGGCGTGATGTATGGGTATGTGAACGATTTAATCCAGAACCAAGCGGTATCCAAGGACGAGCGCTACACCAATGGAGTGGAGCTGGAGACTTTATGGCATGCGGAAGCAGAAGCATTGAATACTGCTTCTCCCACCGAGATTGAAGAGCGGCTCATCCAGCTGAAGGATATGTATCCGGAGGCATCGATGTTCTGGGTAGATGGGGAGAACCGGACCCGGCTGACGCTTTCGAACGGGGAGTCTGTGCCAGCGCTGTGGTCAGCGGTTGAGGCGGTAGCTTTTATGAAGCGGGCGGTGAACGGAGATCCCTTTACCTCTGTCGCTTTTATAGGGGGCGAATGGAGCAGCAGCCAGGGTTTTATGGTTATTCAGCTTCCGCGTAAACATCTCTATCAGAGCGCCAATAGCAGCGGAGAGTCCATCCTGTACTTCATTCTGCTCATGCTGATAGCCCTGATGTTTATCGTAATCTCCTGGCTGTTTTTTGTCCGAATTCGTAAAAGGCTGCTTCGCCTTCGGGATGCGATGACCTCCTCCAATGACCATGCGCTGCCACAGCCGGTTGTGATGAACAGATCCGATGAGATTGGTCAGCTGGAGGCTGGCTATAACGCTATGGTAGAGCAGCTGGCGAAAAGCAGGCACCGGGAGCAGGAGGAGGCGGAGCTGCGGAAGTCACTGATTGCCAACTTGTCGCATGATCTCCGCACTCCGCTGACCGTGATCCGCAGCCATATTTTTTCAATGGAGCAGGAAGCCTTGTCAATCAACGGCCGGAAATCACTGCATCTGATGGAATCCAAAATCCAAGACCTGGGAGCATTGATCGACAATCTTCTCTCTTATAGCTTGCTGACGAGCGGCAAAGTGCTTCTGCAGCGGGAACCTCTTGACCTTTTGCGGCTCGTTCGGGAATGCGCGGCGGCCTGGTATCCTCTCTGGGAGAAGGAGGGGATTGAGCTGGACATCGAGCTGCAGGACGGAGCCTGGGTGTGGAGGATCGACGAGCTCTGGTTCAAGCGTCTGTTGGATAATCTGTTCCAAAATGTAGTCCGTCATGCTAAAGGCGGCGGTTATATTGGCATTCATAGGACCGTGCTTGATAACGGGGTACAGGCGCTGTTGATCAGCGATAAGGGTCCGGGAATGGATGCAAAAACGCCGGGAACGGGGTCTGGAATAGGCCTGGCCATCGTTCATTTTTTGGCGAAAGAAATGGAAATTGACTGTCAGATCCAATCCGGGACGCAAGGGACGGTGTTTACGTTGTCGCAGCCAGCAGGACGTGAGGGAGGACGTGAAATTTAACCTAATTTTAAACAGGGAGGGAACCGGTATTTAACCTTGGAGCTTTAAAGTGAATTCCGAGGTGATGAATGTGGCTGAATGGGTTATCGAAACCAAAGGGCTGACCAAAATGTACAAAAAGCGTGCCGTCGTGGATCAGGTGAATCTGCAGATTGCGAAGGGAGATATTTACGGTTTTCTGGGACCGAACGGGGCGGGGAAGACGACCACCATCCGCATGCTGCTGGGCTTGATCCAGCCGACACACGGTGTCATTGAGATATTCGGCCGGGATTTGAAGAAGGAAAAGCTGACTATTTTAAGGCGGACAGGTTCGCTCGTAGAGTCCCCTTCTTATTACGGACATCTGAGCGCTGTTGAAAATCTGGAAGCACTTCGCCGCATTCTGGCGGTGCCTAAACAACGGATTGACGAGGTGCTGGACATGGTCTCACTGACCCGGG
Organism: Paenibacillus sp. JSM ZJ436; assembly: GCF_044383795.1. Taxonomy (NCBI): domain Bacteria; kingdom Bacillati; phylum Bacillota; class Bacilli; order Caryophanales; family Paenibacillaceae; genus Paenibacillus; species Paenibacillus sp. JSM ZJ436. The sequence goes on along the minus strand of NZ_JBISEO010000002.1, from coordinate 142,188 downwards.
AAGCCAAGAGGCCGGTTAAAGGATATTCGCTTGGAATGAAGCAGCGGCTCGGTATTGCCGCTTCGCTGCTGGGCAGTCCTGAGCTGCTCATTCTGGACGAGCCGACGAACGGGCTGGATCCGGCCGGCATTCAGGAGATTCGGGAGCTGATCGTAAGCATGCCCCTGCGATACGGGGTCACGGTTCTCGTATCCAGCCACCTGTTAAGCGAAATTGAATTAATGGCTGGCCGGGTCGGGATTATTCGAGAAGGCAAACTGGTCTATCAGGACACCGTACGTAAGCTGGTATCCCAAGCCTCCGAGGGCTTTACGTTCAGCGTATCTGATCCTGAAGATGCGCTGGGACTCGCTTTGAAGCTGGGATGCCGTGGCAGGCTGCGGGCCGGTATGCTGGACCTTGCACCGATGCCGGATGTCCAAGTAGCCGATGTCGTTCGGCAGCTGGTAGAACAGCACCATATGGTATACCGGGTGGAGGAGAAGCGCAGGTCGCTGGAGGACATCTTTATGGAGATCGTCGGAAAGGGAAACAGCCTATGATGAGCCGGGCGTTATTTGCGGAAGAGCTGAAGATCCGGGGGAAGGGCATCTGGCTGCTGGCCGTGATTGGTCCCATCGGACTCATTGGCATGCAGGCGCTGAATTACGGACTGCGTTTCGATTACTTGATGAAGGCTTATGCTGCGGATATGTGGGGCGGTCTGCTGGAGAACATCTTTAGCTTTGTGCCCATTGCCCTCATTCTGGGATCGGCATTACTCAGCTCGCTACTGGCCAATGTGGAGCACCAGCACAGCTCCTGGAAGCAGCTGCTGGCTTTGCCGATCAGCCGGACCGCGGTGTTTAGTTCAAAATTTGTGGTCCTTTGTATATTGCTATGCTTCTCATGTGCGCTGCTGTTCGTCGGTATCATTGGTCTGGGCCTCATGCTCGGAATGCCAGTGAATGAGATGCCGGTCTATGACATTCTGCGGATTAGCTTCGCGCCGCTAGCGGGGACGCTGCCGCTGCTTGCCATCCAGCTGTGGATGTCCATTCATCTCAAGAATCAAGGCATCCCTGTCAGCATCGGTGTAACGGCAGCGATTGTGTCCTTGTTTGCCATCCAGTTGCCGGACTATGCTCCGCTGAAGTGGCCGCTGCTGGCTTATCAGGGTCCTGGACAAGGCAAAGTGATTGGAGCCGGCCTGGTCCTGAGTGCGTTAATCGGCCTGGCAGGAGCGATTCATTTCCACCGAAAGGATGTAGACTAGGCATGATGACGTATTACTTCAGAGCTCTGTCATCCGAATGGCTGAAGCTGTCCTCTTCTCGAATTTGGCTGCATCTGCTGCTCAGTCCCTTGCTGGCTCTGCTGATCAGCATCGGAAATGGAGCTCCCGAAAGCGACATGCCTTGGCATGTTCTGGCAGGAACGATGACAAGCGTGCACGCCTTGCTCTTCCTGCCGATCTTGACCGGGATATTTGGAGCGATGATATGCCGCTACGAGCATGCCAGCGGCGGATGGAAGCAGCTGCTGGTGACTCCGGTTTCCCGCACGGCGCTATATTGCGCCAAGCTCACCGTCGTGGCTATTCTTATTGGCGGAGTGCAGCTTCTGTTTCTGGCAGCGGTGTTCAGTGCAGGCTGGTATTATGGCGTGCATGCCCCCTTACCTTGGGATATGCTGTTAACAAGCTTGCTTGGGGGCTGGGCAGCCTGTCTGCCGCTGGCGGCCTTACAGCTGTTATTATCTACAATCTGGAGCAGCTTTGCTGCTCCGCTAGCTCTGAATGTGGTGTTTACTATTCCGAATATGCTTGTGGCGAACTCGGTGCAGTACGCTCCCTACTATCCATGGGCCCAGCCACTGCTGGCGATGGTGCCGTCAGGGGAAACAGGCTTCGGAGCGTTTGTAGTACCGCTGCAAACATGGATGCTTATGGTGATGGGCGGATTCATATTGTTTTTTGCTGCCGGACTGGTCTATATCCAGCGAAAAGAAGTATAGGGAAAGGCAATATGACACAAAAGTCCATACAGAGAATCACTTCAATGAAGTTACTTCTCCTGGATAAGCTAGTAGAATGAAGTCATGCTCATCCTATTATTCAGGAGGTATATTGATGCCTATTTATGTTGACAAGAACCATGAATTGTTTCATCTTCAATCCAAAAACTCCAGCTATATCATTCAAATTGTTCGGGGCTACGCAGCCCATGTCTATTATGGTCCCAAGCTTCGCCAGGGCAGCAATCTGGGAGGGATGCTGAAATATGAGCTTCGTTCCTCGTTCACTCCGAACACGGTTCCGGATGACAAAACGATCTCATTAGATACGCTTCCACAGGAATATCCGCAGTATGGATCCAGTGATTTCCGAAGTCCAGGATACCAGGTGAAGCTAGAGAACGGCTCCCGGATTACGGAGCTGGTTTATGAATCGCATGCCATTTATGCTGGCAAGCCCGAGCTTGAAGGACTGCCAGCCGTTTATGTCGAGCAGGAGCGCGAGGCGGAGACGCTGGAGCTGACGCTTGCCGATCACGTTACAGGACTGAAGGTGGTGCTGTGCTATTCGGTGTTTGCAGATTTTAGCGCGATCACACGCTCGGTCCGGTTTGAGAACGGGGGAGAAGAGACGCTTGCTCTGGAGCGCGCGCTTAGCGCTTCCCTGGATTTTGCGGACAGCCGTTATGAGGTGTTGTATTTGTCCGGGGCATGGGCTCGCGAGCGTCATATTCAGCGCCGCAGACTGGCACCGGGAAGCACTTCGATCGGCAGCCGGCGGGGCTCCAGCTCGCATCAGCTGAACCCGTTCATGGCGCTGGTCCGCCCGGAGACCACAGAGCATACAGGCGATGCATATGGCTTCAGCCTTGTTTACAGCGGCAGCTTTATGGCGGAGGCTGAGGTGGAGCAGTTCGGGATGGCACGGCTGCAGATCGGGATGAATCCGTTTGATTTCTCCTGGCAGCTGAATCCGGGAGAAGGGTTTCAGACCCCGGAAGCCGTGCTAGTCTATTCGGACGAGGGGCTGGGCGGGATGTCCCGCGAGTATCACCGTTTGTACCGCACCCGTCTGTGCCGGGGCGTTCACCGCGACCGGGAGCGGCCGATTCTGATCAACAACTGGGAAGCGACTTATTTTGATTTCAATGCAGATAAGATTGAGGAGATCGCCAAAGCGGGCAGTGAGCTGGGGATTGAGCTGTTCGTGCTGGATGACGGCTGGTTTGGACGCCGGGACAAGGACAACAGCTCGCTTGGAGACTGGTATGAGGATCGGCGGAAGCTGCCGGGCGGCCTGGCGGATCTGGCGGAGCGGGTACGGGCGACGGGGCTGCAGTTTGGCCTCTGGTTTGAGCCGGAGATGGTATCTCCGGACAGTGACCTGTACCGGAGTCATCCGGACTGGTGCCTCCATGTGCCGAACCGCCGGCGGACGGAAGCCCGCGAGCAGCTGATTTTGGATATGTCGCGGGAGGATGTCCGGACGTATGTGTATGAGCGGCTGAGTGATATTTTTAGAAACGTACCGATCTCTTATGTAAAATGGGATATGAACCGCAACATGACGGAGATTGGCTCGGCGGCGCTGCCTGCACATTTGCAGCGGGAAACGGCGCATCGTTATATGCTGGGGCTTTACGGGCTGCTGGAGCGGATTACAACAGAGTTTCCGGATATTTTGTTCGAGAGCTGCTCCGGCGGCGGCGGACGCTTTGACCCCGGCATTCTGTACTACATGCCCCAGACCTGGACGAGTGACAATACGGACGCCGTTGAGCGCCTGAAAATCCAATACGGAACGAGTCTGGTATATCCGGTTTCCACGATGGGAGCGCATGTGTCGGCTGTGCCGAACCATCAGGTGGAGCGGACGACCTCGCTTTCGTTCCGCGGCGATGTGGCCATGTCTGGCAACTTCGGCTATGAGCTGGATCTGACCCGCTGGACGGAGGAAGAGAAGGAGATTGCAGCACAGCAGGTCAAGGATTACAAAGAAATCCGCGGCCTGGTTCAGCAGGGCGATCTGTACCGGCTGCTGAGCCCGTTCGAGGGCAATGAGACGGCGTGGATGTTCGTGAGCCCGGACAAAAGCGAAGCACTGTTGTTCTATTTCAAGGTGCTGGCTGAGCCAAACGGTCCACTGCAGCGCGTCCAGCTGGCAGGGCTGGATGCCGGCAAGGACTACCAGATAGGAGCCGATGGAGAAGTGATGGGCGGCGACCGGCTTATGGCTGCCGGACTGCCCGTGTCCTCCCTGCATGGCGATTTCTCCAGTATGTGGGTGCGATTGAAGGCCGTAGAATAGCTGTCGGGGACGAACCAATGTGGTGCTTGCATTGGGACAATCAGAGTGAAGCCGCACTAAAATGAGCGCAGCCCAGGCTGAACCCGTGTGAGATGGGTGGAGGCAAACTCCTGTTTCACACGCGTATAGGTAAGGGCACAAAAAGAAAACATCCGCTTCCAAGTAGAGGATAGCGGATGTTTTCTTTTTTAGTTACGCTATAGTTTTTCACTAAAACATATAGTTCTACTTTTTAGCGGGAGAGCAAATTATAAAGCACCTGAGCCATCTCTGCTCGAGTAGTTGTGCTTTTCGGGTTGAGCTTGCCGCCGTTGCCGGTAATCATACCGCTTGCTGCCAAGTGCTCCATCGCTTCCAGCGCGTAGCTGGAAATCTGGTCTGCGTCGCTGAAGTCGCCTGTGGAGAGAGTGGCTTTCTCTCCGTTCTCTCCCGGCACTTCGTTTAGCATCTCCAGAGTGCGGTACAGGAGCATGAACATGTCTTGTCTCGTAATCTCGCGCTCGGGTGCGAACTTGTTGTCTCCTACACCGGAGGAAAGACCAAGCCGCTTGGATGCAGCAAGATAATCCGAGTAATAGGTATCTCCCGCATCGGAGAAGTTATTCACAGAATCCTCGTCAGGATCGATGCCATAGGTGCGCATTAGCATTACGATGAACTGGCCTCTGGTTAATTTCGCGCTTGGACTATAAGCGCCATTTCCGGTGCCATCCGTAATCTCACGCGCTGCCAGATAGGTCACCGCAGCATGACTCCAGTGTGCCGCGGTCACGTCGCTGAACGTTACCTTATGGTAGCCGATGGCGAATGTGGATACATGCATGGTCTTAAGCTCTATTGTGCCGGAAGTCGCATGATATGCGCCGCGGGCCGGTTTCAATATGCCGTTATCCTGGATGGAGTAGACGACAATGGCGTTTGGATCCTCGCTTGCACCTGGAATATATGGTAGACGAATGCTCGCACTGCCGTCTCCGAGTTCGGTAATGTTTCGGTTGCCGGAGTATACGGTAAAGCCGTATACCGGCCGATTGCCAATCTTCGCTTTTGCGTCATCCGTAAGTTCCATGGTGTCTTTGCGGTCTATGCTGATTCGGATATCGCCGGTGAGTGAGGCTGCATGAATGGCATCAACGGCAGCAGCATCAAAGGTCACGGCTCCGAGGCGTTCGACATTCACCATAAGCTTGGCGGCTGTGCCGTCTGCAAGGCTGCTGAACGCATCCTTCGGGATGCTGAGATCTACAGCCTGGACTGATGCTTCTGTCGCAAGCGTAAGCTTCACGACCGCCTTGTTTCCGGACGATTCTGCTTGTATCGCGCTGTCGATCAGCTTCGACAATACTCCAGTCTCCACGCTTGCCGCCATTCGGCCGGAACTGCTAGAGATGCCGGAGACGGTGCTGCTAATCGTCGTTGTTCCGCCCTGTGTGCTGATATCCATACCAGGGTTACCTGGAGCAGGGGTCTCACCGCTGCTGCCCGGATTGCCGACAGGCGGAGGATTAACACCCGTCAATGTGGAAAGCTCGCTGTAAGCCTTGCCGGCGGCGTTTGCTGCAATAGCAATCCAGGAGAAGGTCGCTTCTGCAGAGAGGTTTTTGGCTGCAAGGGAAGCCTTCGCATCTGTGGCTTCTACCGTGCCGAGTGCATTGTTGTCATAAAGGACAGCGTCCACAGCCTTGACGTTCAACGTCTTCGGAGCGGTGTCGAAGTCCATACGGAGCTCGAAAGTGTCCAAATCGGTCGCTTTCAGGCCCATATCGTAAGAAGGCAGCTTGGACACATTGTAATAACTGAAATCATCCAGCTTCGGAGAGTAGGAAATAACGTATACTTTTCCGTTCGCCAGATCAAAATACAGGGTCTGATAGTAAGCATCCCCGCCCTCATTCCCGGACTGGTAATCGGTCAGAATCTGATAAACGTTTCGTTCCTTGATGCCATCTCCATCGTCATCAAAGCCTGCAACGTTGATAGCCGCTCCGTGATAATGTCCATTAAGAACCATGACGACATTCGGATTTTTTGCAACTACTTCGTTTTGGAAGAAGAGGCCGTGTGCGTCCTGCTCTCCTGAACCGTTGGTATAACTATGGAAGGCCAGCACAGCCATACGGTCCGAATACTTGGCCAGAACCTCATTCATCCAGTCTGCTGCGCTCCGGTCATAATCGTAGCTCATATATACAAAAATCATGTCCTGGCCACCGGCCGTCACCAGATCGTAATGGCCCAGGTTATTCTTGTAGGACTGTCCATAGACAGAGCTTTCGCTAAAGCGGTTTGCTCCGAAGTAACTCTGATAATTCTCATACCTGGCGTTATGGTTGGCGATGTCATGGTTACCGGCTAATACGCCGTAGGGCAACCCAGCTTCCTCCAGGATCTTCATGTATTGATCAGCATGCTCCCATTGATAGGTCTCGTCAATATCGTCTACAAGGTCACCGGTATTCACGAGATAACGGAGGTCCATACGCTCCTTGTTATTGACGATGTACCGGTTGCGGGTTTCGAAGTTCCACGGGTAACTTTCCGAGTAGTACTGCTCATCCGTAGTCCAGGCAATTGCGAAGTCATATTGCTCCGGTTCTCGTGTACCGTCCCAGACGTAATTGTTTTTTACCGTGCTTGGACGGCTGGCGGCAGTAACAGGAGGCAACTCGGCGCCTCGGCCCTGGGCAAGTACATACACTTTACCGTCTGCAGCATAGTCCTTGGTTTCAAATACTGTTGACACCTTGCCTTCTTCCTTCGTGGACAAGAGCGGAAGCCAGCGGCTGGCATCATTACTGCGCACATAAAGGCGAACATCCTTGCCGTAATCCGTGCCAGCTTCGAGCTCAAACCTTAGAGAAGTGTCCCCATTATTGACGTCGAATTCATACAGTTGATAAGGCAAGCTGCCGTTGGTAGAGGAGACCGTTCCGATCACACCGGCTTCAGCCGCCGCTGTGTCATCACCGCTTCCCTGATAGACTTTGATGCCGTTGCCTACAGTAAGAGCTGTTGCTTCATGAAAAGACACCACTGAATCCGCTCCGCGGCCAAGAACAGCGGTCAATTTGGCCGAATCGGTCTTCACGTCAGAAGAAGAGAGCGACGAGAAAGATGGAACGTTTACGCTAGATGTAAAGGTCCAGGTACGTGTGCCGGTATTACCGTGAACATCCTGTACGGCGGCAGTCAGTTCATGGGTTCCCGGTGCCAGGGATGAGCCGTTAAAGCTTGTCCCTTCCAGCAGAGTTCCGTCCAGCTTGAGCATCAGTGTCTCCTCCAGCACCTCGGACAGATCACTGTAACCAGGTTCGAACGTAAAGCTGCTATTAATATGCGCTGGAACATCGGCCGAAATGACCGGTGCCGTGTTGTCTACAACAACGTTAAGATCCAGATTTTCCGTACTTGTCGACATAGAAATCGTATGGTTTCCATCTGGGGTCTTTGTCGTATCCCAAGTCATGCGATTGGCATTCATGGATCCGGCTGGGATCGTAAAGTGCAGCTCCACAGAGCGTTTGCTGCTGTTCAGCGTGATGAGATCGGAGGAATGAACCGCCCCGTCAGGCTGCAGCTTGGTTCCATCTTGCAGCACAAGCTGAAAGCCTGTCACATTGAAGTTATCGCTCTGGGTGCCAGACGAAATATCCAACGCGTCAATCTCCGTACCGGCGAGGATCTGAATCGTAACTTCAGCGTTCCCGTCCGAGTTGACTTGAAAGAGGTGAGGGTCAATCTTGATCGCACGGGAAGGCAGCACATTATACCAGCGCGAGAACACCTGTACGAGGGTTCCGTTAACCAGAACGGCATTTTTGCGCCCATCCAGTCCATTGATGTCCAAGGTAAAGTAAGCACCCTGCTCCAATGTGCGGGAGGTGTCCACCGCAGCGCCATCGATTTGGATGGCAACCTCCGCGTTATCAGAGGATCTTCCTGTGATGTCAACCTTGCCGGAGAGAATCTGCCCCTCTGACAGGTTTGGGCGCAAGCCGGTTACCGGCGGACTGCCGGCTACATGTACCCTGTGAACCTGCGATTCCGTTGGGTGAAAAATATTTCTAGCTTCCAGATAATATTCAATATAGGAGGCATTCAGAAACTTGTCTGCTCCAATCTCTACATAGAACTTACCTGGTGTCCGCGTATTGAATGAGTTGGATGGCTGAGCGGTCCACTCGTCGGATGAATCCGTGCGGTAAAAGACGGTAAAGCTCCGGATTCCGGTGGAATCGGTGTAGGCGTAGGGTATGCTGAGATCCGTACCTTCCTGAATAGTATTGAATTCTTCATCATTCCCGAGTCGTTTCAACACAGGAACAACACCGGAATCTTGAATCACTGTTTTTTGCTGCTCGTTCACTTGACCGGCGGTAGGCGAGGCCTTCTTGCCAATCGGGACGGCGGTAGCCACGCCCTCTGCAGCCTGAAGTTGAACACTGCTGCCCTCTTCGGAGCCGGCGTCCGTAGAGATATAGGTGTATGAGGATACCGGTTCCTGACTGCCTTTGGCTATGATGGAAATACGGGCAGTCGTGTTTTTCAGCGCTTTCTGATTGTTTACCGAGAACACAGGCACCACATCTGGAACACCGAGACTTGCGCGGAAATCGGCCTCGGACGGCATCGTAACGTCGCTTTTTTCCAGGTCCACACGACGGACCCAGAACACAGCTGCGCTTTGAGCCGGAATCTTCACCTCAGCTTCGTTAAAGGTCAGTCGCAAGTCAGAGACCACGGCTACATCCAGGTCGGTATAGACCAGGTCGAAGCTGTTGCCAAAGTCCAGCTCTGTATCGGATGTGTTATAGACCTCGATATAATCCATGCTGTCGATGGTCGACCCACTGAGTCCTGTGTACGACTGATTACGCGGAATATCGTTGGGATAGATTTCGGTCAGGTATACCCCTCCGGTCGCAATAGTCGCATAGGCCGGAATGAGCATGAGCAGGGGCTGGCTTGTTTCGCCGGATGTGTCCTTGAGAACAACATAAAGATCCTGCGCGCCAGCAGAGAGCGCTGTAAGCGGAACGTTGTTCTCACCTGCATCGATAGGTGTACCATTTCCTGTCGTATCAATAGTTGGAGCCGTTTCACCATGAGGCACAGCAGCGTAAAAATAAGCTCCGGCTTTGTTGGAAGTAAAGGTCACCATCGCCGAGCTTTCACTCATACGGTTAACGGTTCCCGCTGCAAGCTGAGGTTTAAGAGAAAGACTAGTTTGCTCTTCGCTCACCTGTCCGGCTGATGAAGGCGCTTGTTTGGCAATGGGAACGGCGTCGATGGCATTTGCTGCGGCACGAAAATGTACACTGGTGCCTTCCACTGCCCCCGCATCTGCTGTGACATAGGTATAAGAAGACATGATTTCACTCGTACTCTTGGAAACGATTCTTACGGTGGCCGTTGAATTTTTCAGTGCTTTCTGATTGTTCACCGAGAAGACAGGCACCTCATCCGGAACACCGAGACTTGCGCGGAAATCGGCCTCGGACGGCATCGTAACATCGCTTTTCTCCAGGTCTACACGACGAACCCAAAACACAGCTGTGCTTCGGGCCGGGATTTTCACTTCGGCTTCGTTAAATGTGAGCGGCAATTCGCCTGTGTCGTTGTAAACCAGATCGTAATCTGCGCCAAAATCAAGCTCTGTATCAGAGCCGTTATAAACTTCAATATAATCCATGCTGTCAATCGTGCTGCCGCTGAGCCCTGTGTAGGTTTCGTGGCGCGCGATATCATTGGGATAAATCTCGGTAAGCCATACCTTCTGTTCGAAGGAGGGAAGGCCAGAGTCCGCGGCTTGTACGGGAGTATGAGGCCATAATCCTGTCATGATGGGGAGTGTTAAAAATGCAGCTAAATATTGTCGAGTTCTTTTTTTCATGCTGTTTCTCACCTTTTCTCTGGAAGTAAATTTGGTCTGCCTTATCTAAAAAGTGTTCTGAAGCCGATATGTAAGCCCGTTTTATTTATGGACTGTCCCCTCTCTGGCATAGGTATTTAATCCCATGAATAGAATTAGTATAAAGATCAACTGTTAACTCCTTGTATTCGGTATATTAAGTATCTGTGAAATTCTATATGCAAACACTAGGCGATACGGCGAGGCTTGCTGTAAGACAGAAATGGCGGCGCCGGGAATAACTCCCTAAGCACCGCCATCTCTATAATATTACCTTATCTTCATGAAGCGCTGTTTCTTCAGATGAGAGAACTTTCTTTTGAGACAGCCCCGGGGTTTAGCTGCCTATGCCTCGGCCTTTAAGATGGCAAACCCGTACGCGGGCAGCTTCACGCTGAGACGGCCTTTTGCAGCCTGTACTTCTTCCTGGGTCCATAGATTGGTCCACTTGGCTTCATTGGCGGGGACGCTGAGCGTCTGGCCCATTTTGTCATTGTTGACCAGGATGATGATGGACTCCTGATCGTCCTCACGGCGGTATGCCAGCTTCCCGCTCTGATTCTCAGCCGTCAGGAAATGGAACGAGCCTGTACGCAGAGCTGAGTGCTCCTTGCGCAGGGAAATGAGCTTCTGGTAGAAGTGGAACAGCTCCCGATCCTGCTTGGCGGTATCCCACTCCATGCATGCGCGGCAGCCTGGATCATGTCCGCCTTCCATACCGATTTCATCGCCGTAGTAGATGCAAGGCGTGCCGGAGTAAGTGAACTGGAACATCGCCGCCAGCTTCATAAGGCGCTTGTCGCCGCCGGCGAGTGTCAGTAGACGTGCCGTATCATGACTGTCCAGCAGATTGAATGCCACCTCGCTCGCCTGGCGCGGATAACCGGCCAGCTGTCTGCCGAGCATGAAGGAGAACTTCTCGGCGTCAATCGACTGCTGGATAAAGAAATCCAGCACAGCGTTCGTGAACGGATAGTTCATGACGGCATCGAACTGGTCGCCCTCCAGCCAAATGGAGGATTCATGCCATACCTCACCGAGGATGTAGGCGTCAGGGTTCGCTTTTTTGACGACCTGACGGAATTCGCGCCAGAACTGATGACCAACCTCATTCGCCACATCCAGGCGCCAGCCGTCGATCCCCGTCTCGGTGATCCAATACTCCGCAGCCTTCAGCAAATACTCCTTCACTTCCGGATTTTCGGTGTTCAGCTTCGGCATCAGCGGCTCGAAAGCAAAAGTATCATAGGTCGGGATGCCGTCCACCACTTCCAGCGGAAGAGAACGAACATAGAACCAGTCCTTGTACCGGGAATTCTCGCCGTTCTTCTGAACATCCACAAAGGGAGCGAACGTGCGCCCGGAGTGGTTAAACACCGCATCCAGCAGCACCCGGATACCCCGCTCATGGCAGAGATCTACAAGCTGCTTCAAGGTGTCCTTGTCCCCGAACTGCGGGTCAATCATCATATAATCTTCGGTATCGTATTTATGATTCGTCGTCGCTGTGAACAGCGGTGTGAAATAGATGGCATTGACGCCCAGCTCGCTAAGGTAATCCAGGTGGTCCATAACCCCTTGCAGGTCCCCGCCAAAAAAATTGTCCCGGCTCGGCTCCGCACTGCCCCAAGGCAGGGCACCCTCTGGATCGTTCGAGGTGTCGCCGTTAGCAAAGCGCTCCGGAAAAATCTGATAAAATACCGCGTCCTTCACCCAATCCGGCGTCTGGAACACGTCCACGGGATTGATAAACGGATACTCAAACAGCCGGTCCGGATTCGCAGGCGGCTCTTCGTGGAAGCCGTACTCGGACATCCAGCGCTTTTCCCGTCCCTGCTGCAGCAGGAAGCCGTATTTCAGGCGGCGGTAAGGAGGCTGGGTCTCACACTCCCAATAATCAAAAAGCTCATCAGACGAAAGCTTCTCCATCGGGATGTACTCCATTGTCTGATCCCATAAATATTTGTCGCCTGTAAGGGCATACACTTCTGTCATGTCGTTTTTCTTCGTGCGAATTCTCAGGTGGACCGTGCGTCCATCATAGGCATAAGACCAATTTTTCCGCGGGCGGTGATATACGGCTTCCAATAACATCATCATTGTCCTCCTCCAATGGAATCATAAAAAAGGTACAGCCAGGACTAAGTATAGCCGAGGTTGTACCTGTAAGATAACATTGCCTTCAAATTTATGCTGTTACCGTTTGTGCAAACGATTTACTAAGAATATAACACGGCTGGTTCTATTGAGCAAGATGGCGGCAGACAGCTTTTTATAAAATTACCCGTTTCCTTAAATATACAACATGAAGATTTGCTGAAAGGTACCAAAAATTCAAGGTTACTGACCGATACAAAAGAGACAGACTTCCCGTACATACTGGAGGAAACCGCCTTGAACAATGTGAAATGGACGGGATTCACGGCAGCACTGCTGGTGCTGCTGACCATCGTAAATATAATCAGCTTTATAGATACAGATCCCCCTCCGGCGGCGGAGCAGGGTACGCTCGATCTGAGGTCGTGGGAGGGTCTTGGGCAGGAGATCATCCCGCTGAAAGGGGAGTGGGAGTTCTATCCGGGCGAGCTGCTGGACAATCCCGCCCATGCCGTGCTGGAGCCTGAGATTCAGAAGGTGCCAGGGAACTGGAAACAACCCGGCGTCAGCGCGCTGACCTCAGGCACGTTTCGCCTGAGCATTCTGCTGGAGCCAGAGCGGGCAGGTCCGCAATCATTGCTCGTGCCACTCATTCGCAGTGCGCACCGAGTGTACGTCAACGGCACACTGGCAGGTGACGATGGCGAGGTGGCCTTAAGCGAGAAGGGCCACGTCGGACAGGTGCGGCCCTACGCCACAGACGTCAAGGACCGCGAAGGCGTTATGGAGCTGCTGATCCAGGTGTCTAACTATGACCATGCGGTTAGCGGCGGCATCATTCAGGCGATTGAAATGGGACCATCCGCCGAAATTGACCGGAAGCTGCAGCAGCAGGCCGCGTTTGAATTCGGCATTCTGGTCGCCTTTGCGCTGTTTGCGCTGCTGTTCGGCGTCATTCATGCCCATGCCCGCGGCGGCGGCTATTTCTATCTGGCTTGTTTTTTTGTCTGTAATATGCTCGTGACGATGATGCAGGGCTACCGCTGGATTTACGTTCTGTGGCCCTCGGTGGAGAGCGGACATGTGATTCCTATTCACTGGGCGGGCTCCATCGGCATTGTCATTTTTTTGTTTCTATATGTTAGCAGCCGGTATGAATATCTGGCGGTTCACATGTGGCGGACCCGTATTCTGGGGGTATCTTCGGCATTCGTTGTCGGTGTGCTGATCTTTCCGACCTCTGTGACGACGACGCTGTTATGGCTTTGGCTGTTGATATCAACGCTGATTCACGGGCTTGTGCTGGCGCTGCTGGTTGCAGCTATGAAGCAAGGGGAACAGCAGGCAAGGTTTGAGTTTTTGGCATTCTGCATGTTCGCCGCCCTCTCTCTGCTGAACATGCTCCGCATTCTTGGATACGACATTTCAGAGCCGGTCTATTTCGGACAGGTACTGGGCTTCAGCATGATGATGACTATGCTTCTGGTGCTGCAGTTCTTCCGGGCTTATCGGCAAGCCCGTCATTCCATCCGGGAGTGGAGAGAGGCAGATATGCGGAAGGATCAGCTTCTGTTGGGCATTTCCCAGCAGCTTCACACTCCGATCCAGACGATCCTTAGTGTGGCGAACGCCAGACTACATGGCCCTGAACCGCTGACGCCGGAGCTGCAAAGTGATCTCCGGCTGATAACGGCGATCGGCTGGTCAGCGACAGAGCTGATGAATGAAGCCGTCGATGTAAGCCGGCTTCGCGGGGGAGACTTAGCGCTTCAGCTGCGCCCGGTACGCCTGTCCCGGGTGCTGGAGGAGGTTATGGAGCAGCGGCTGCATGAGCTGTCCCAGCCGCTGCACGGCCACGGTGAAGTGGTCTGTCAGGAGGTGCCGCGCTCCCTGTACGTTCAGGCTGACGAGAAGCGGCTGGTACAGCTGCTCGGAATCCTGCTGAGACTGCTTAACCGGAAGATGGACGGCGGTGCAATGACGCTGCAGGCGAAAGCAGCCGGGGATCAGGCGGTGCTGCGGATCTCGTTATCCGGTAGCGGCGCGGCTGCTGCTCATGCCCAGTTTCGCAAGGCATGGGAAGAGGAGCAGCCATGGAATGAAGCCAGCCAGAGTCAGCAGCTTGGACTCCTGCTGTTGAAGCAGCTGACCGGCCTGCACGAGGCAAGCCTCGATTTCCGCGAGAACGGCTTGGACATGGACTTGACGCTTCTCCGGGCACCGGAGGATGCAGAGCCTTTGCCGCAAGCTCCTCAGCCGCCAGTATGGAAACAAGTGGAACATATTGAGGCCTCTGAGGCCGGAAGACCGTCGCCTGAAATCCTCCGGGATCAGATGATGCAATCTCTTCCGGCAAGCGAGAGCATACAGAAAGACGGATGGCTTTCTTGGAGCCGTGAGCCTCAGCGCGGGGGCAGCATTCTCCTGGTGGATGAGGATGAGCTGAATGTTGAGATTGTGAAAAGGCTGCTGGAGCTGGATGGACATCACGTCATGACCGCGAGGGATGGGTCAGCCGTGCTGAAGCAGCCAGAACTGATCTCTCGCAGCGACCTGCTCATTCTGAACAAGGCGCTGCCGGGCTTATCCGGGCTGGAGCTATGCCGGAAGCTGCGGCGGCAGTATTCTCTGGCGGAGCTGCCCATTCTTATCCTGACCTCCAAAGGCTACCCGAACCATGCGATCGCGGCGAGGGAGGCGGGAGCCAATGATTTTCTGGCCAAGCCCATCGAGCCGTCCGAGCTGCGGGTTCGGGTGCAGACGCTGCTGGAGCTCAAGCGTGCAGTGGGCGAGCAGATCCAGATGGAGCTGGCTTTTTTGCAGGCACAGATCAAGCCTCATTTCCTCTTCAATACACTGAACTCCATCGCCGCGCTCAGCAAGAGCCGGCCGGGGGAAATGATGGAGCTGATGATGGAGCTCGGCAATTATCTGCGGGGCAGCTTCCGCTTTGACCCTGCCGAGCAGCTCAGTCCGTTTGCAAGAGAACTGTCGCTGGTCAAATCGTATCTTCACATCGAGCAGGTTCGGTTCAGGGAGCGGCTGCGTTATGAGCTGGACATTGAGTGTGACAGCTTCCGGTTGCCGCCGCTTACCATCCAGCCGCTGGTCGAGAACGCGGTTCGTCACGGGATCATGAAGCAGTCCAGTGGTGGCTTGGTTCAGGTAAAGGTATATAAAGAAGCCGGAGAGATTGTAATCAAGGTGATCGACAATGGTGTCGGTATGGATGCAGGCAAGGCTCTGCAAGGGCGCGGAGCTTCTGTATCTCCAGGCTCTTCAAGCACATCAAGCACATCAAGCTCGGGCGTAGGCATCCGCAACATTGATTCCCGGCTGAGACGAATTTACGGCAAGGGACTGAGTATCATCAGTGTGCCCGGAGAGGGGACAGAGGTGTCGGTCCATCTGCCGCTGGAGAGGAGTGGACGCTGTGAGAGCGATTCTCGTGGATGATGAGCCGCTGGCTCTGGAGCACCTCGCAGAGGAGCTTGGAAGCATTAGCGGCTGGGATATCATTGGGACCTTTCAGGACCCGGTGCAGGCGCTGGGGCATATCCTGAAGCTGCAGCCGCAGGTGCTGTTCCTGGATATTGAAATGCCGGAAATGAGCGGGATCCAGCTGGCCGAAGTAGTAAGAGAGCAGCTCCCGGAGCTATTCATCGTATTCGTGACGGTATATGAAGAATACGCCGTCAAGGCGTTTGAGCTGTATGCTCAGGACTATGTGCTGAAGCCGATTTATCGAGACCGGCTCATCAAGCTGACGGAGCGGCTGCAGCACTGTATGCGGTATATAGCGCCTGCACTTCCGGCTGAAGCCCCTGTGCTCCAGTTATTTCGCTCCTTCCAGCTGGAGCGCCGGGATGCCGCTCCACAGGCACTGAAATGGAAGACCTTCAAGGCTCAGGAGCTGTTTCTTTATTTATTGCATCATCGGGGCAGGCTCATGCCCAAGCAGGTCATCATTGAGCAGCTATGGCCGGAGACCGAGTGGAAAAAAGGAACCACTCAGCTCTACACCGCAGTATACCAGATCCGCAAGCTGATGCAGGACGAGCAGCTGCCTGTTCAGATCCTGAACAGCGAGGAGGGGTACCGCCTCGACCCTGGCGGAATGGAGCTGGACGTAGACATCTGGGAGAAAAGGCTGCGAGAGGCGCCTGCCCTTACAAGAAATACGCTGCCCCAGCATCTGTCTATTTGTGAGATGTACACCGGCGATTATTTATCCCGGTACGGCTATGCCTGGGCAGAACCGGAGCGTCACAGGCTGAGGCATAAGTGGCTGCAGCACGTTAAGAACATCGCCGGCTGGTATCAGGAGCAGGAGGCCTTAGAGGCGGCGGCCGAACTGTACCGGCGGGCACAGGGCATTCTTCCGGAGGAGGAGCTGTTCTATCACGAGCTTATGCTCATCTATGCCCGGCTTAAGGATCGCTTTTCGGTAGAACACCAGTACCGGCAGCTGCAGGATATGCTTGAGGAGCAGTTCGACGCCGCGCCGCGGGAGGAAATACAGACCTGGTTTCGCAGCTGGAGCCGTTCGCAGGACCGCTCGCTGGACTGACCGGGCAGGGGACTAGTAGGCAGCAGTGGATACAGCAGAATGAATCAGCACCTTGGTTTCAGAAATGTTTCAAACCCTTTTATTACAATAAAGGTATATAAACAGACTGCGAAGGTGCGGATGAAAGGAAGAATATGCGTTCATGTTAGAGCGGAAAAACAAGCTGATGCTATGGATTGTCACTGCTGCTGTTATTTTAAATGTGTTGATTTTTGCAATGACCCGGTTAGTAAACCCATTCCGGCATGATGCCGGCGTCCACGGCGGTCATGCCGGACCCATTGTTCTCTCACCCTCAGTGCTTGCGGGGCAAAATGTCCTGCTGCTAATTTCCCTGGCGCTCTGGCTGGTGTGTACCTATTTATACTGGCGCAGCAGGGGCTCTTCGACATGGCTTCCGGGCGTGATCGCAACCGCCCTGACCTTTGCCAGTATTTCTATCATCAGCGGCAGCGGGGGCTCGGTTGAGTTTCACTTTTCGATCTTTATGGTGCTGGCCACGATCGCCTATTACGAAAGTGTCCGGCTTGTGCTGATCATGACCGTCCTGTTTGCGATTCAGCATCTGGGTGGCTATTTCGCAGTACCGATGCTAGTGTTCGGCGTTAGCGATTATCCGTTCCTGATGCTGGTGATCCACGCCCTGTTTCTGATTCTTACCTCCAGCGCAACGGTGCTCCAGATCCGTTCCAAGCAGAGCATTTACCGGCAACTGGAAGCGGAGAAGGAGGAGAAATCCCGTCAGCTGCTGACCTTGATTCAGGAAACGAAAGAGCTGTCCCGGAGCATGGACGAGGCGCTGTCTCTTGTCAGCAGCAAGGCAGAGGCGAACCGGAAGCTGACCGGCGAGATTTCCATCGCATCTGGCGAGATGTCCGAAGGGCTGGGAGAGCAGGTTCAGTCGATGGATCAGATGGATGAACGGCTCTCGTCCATCAACGCCTCGGTACTGGAGGCGTATGGAGCGTCGCAGGTCATGAACGCCACCGCAGAGCGGAAGCGCCGCGAAATGAAGGAGAGCCAGAGCAAGGTGCAGCAGTTGGCGGAGCATAACCGCCAGGTGAGGTCCTCCGCTGATCACGTCAAGAATACGCTGAGCCTGCTGCTGCAATCGATGGAGGCCGCACAGTCCATGTCCCGCAATATCCAGGAGGTGGCTGAGCAGACGCATCTGCTGTCACTGAACGCCGCGGTAGAGGCGGCCCGGGCAGGAGAGCACGGGGCTGGGTTTACGGTGGTCGCCCAAGAGGTGAGAAAGCTTTCCATGCACAGCCGCAAGGCGGCAGGAGAGATCCAGTCTATGATGGAAGCTATCTACCGGGAAGCCGTAGAGACCGTGGCCGAGGTGGAAAAAAGCGAGGCGGCGATCCTGCAGACAGAGCAGGAGTTCGCGACCTTCCATCAGGATTTTGAGCAGGTTCAGGCCGCGATGGAAGAGGTGCTCTCCTTCATGCAATCGATCGACGGCAAGCTCAGCATAATCCAGGGAGAAACGTCCGGCGCAGCCGGTGATATGAATCAAATGAGTGCATTTATTGAAGAAGGGTTGGTTTCTATGGAAGAGCTCGCTGCACGGTGCGATCAGCAGGTACAATTCTCAAATCAGGTGGAGGAAGAGATCCTGAAGCTGAAGCAGCTTAGCGCGGCGCTGCAGCAGCGGTTTCTGGTCATGCCGGGTCGGAAGACAGCATCTGGGGAAGGGGCTTAAGCTGTGAATCATTCTATGGATCACTCATGGCAGGGCAGCTATGATACGGCACTCGTCGTTTTTTCCTACATTGTAGCCGTGGTGGCTTCTTATACCGTTCTCGGGTTCGTCGTCCGAATCAGCAAGTCCAGCGGCTGGCAGCGATGGGGCTGGCTGCTGTTCGGCTCGATTGCGATGGGCATGGGCGTGTGGTCCATGCATTTCGTGGGCATGCTGGCCTTCTCGCTGCCCGTCCCGATTGCCTATGATCTGCTGACCGTCCTGTTATCGGTCGTAGTGGTCATCCTGGCTTCCTTCCTGGCATTGTTCATCGTCGGCCGGGGCACCATAGGCCGTAAAAAGCTGGTCGCCGGCGGACTTCTGCTCGCCAGCGGCATTGTGGCCATGCACTACATCGGGATGGCGGCCATGCAGATCCACATTACCTACAAGCCCCTCCTGTTCGCGGCCTCTATTCTGATTGCTGTGGTGGCCTCGATTACTGCGCTGTGGCTGTCACTGTATTTCGGGAGTGAGCATAAGGGGCAGGAATCGATCAAGAAGCTGGCAAGCGGCCTGATTATGGGCGCTGCGGTCGTGGGAATGCATTATACCGGCATGTATGCGGCAGAGTTTCATCCAGGTGTCGCTGTCAACGAGAACGGCGTCATTCTGGATCAGAAGCTGCTCGCCTATCTGATCGCCGGAGCCACGCTGATGACGCTGGGACTGTCCCTGTTCGGGATTTACATATCCAACCGCTTCTCCAGCAAAGAATCGGAGCTTGAGGTCAGCGAGAAATGGTACAAGTCCTTGTTCGACAACAATCAGGACGGCATCATTTCCGTGGATCTCGATTACCGGATTATTGAGTATAACGATGCCGTCTGCAGGCTGACCGGACTGGACGGAGACTGGCTGCGCCGGCAGACGATTGATCAGATTTTTTCCTTTATTGCCGAAGAGGAGCAGGAGAAGACCCGGATGAAGTTTCTGGCCTCTTTGCAAGGCGTCATCCAGCGGTACGAGACGGCGATTTATCATCAGGATGGCCGACGAGTGGAGCTGAGTGTGATCAACATCCCCGTCAAGCTCAATGAAGAGGTAGTTGGCAATTATATCATCGCTCGCGATGTTACCGAGGACAAGCGCTCGAAAGAAAAAATCCAGCATCAGGCGCATCATGACGAGCTGACCGGACTGCCGAACCGGCGGAGGTTCCATCAGATTCTGAATGAGAAGATTCAGGAGAAGAATACTCCGTTTGCGGTCATGGTCCTGGATATCGACCGGTTCAAAATGATCAACGATTCCATGGGGCACACGTACGGAGATATGTTTCTGCAGGAGGTGAGCCGCCGGATTCAGGTGGCGCTGAAAGATAACCACGTTACATTGTCCCGGATGGGCGGCGATGAATTCACACTCCTCAGCCATGCAGAATTCGATCAGGAGCATGTGGCCGTCATGGCTCAGGATATCATCCGTATGATCAGCCAGCCCTACCGCCTGAAGGATACCGATTTCTATGTCACGGCAAGCATCGGGATCGCCGTGTATCCTATGGACGGGGACAATGCTGCGCAGCTGCTCAAGAACGCCGATACGGCGATGTACGAGGTTAAGAAGAACGGGAAGAATGGTTACCGGCTGTATTCCCGGGAGCTTAATGAGCAGCTTCGTGAGAAAATGGAGCTGGAGGCTGATTTACGCCGGGCGTTTGAGCGTGAGGAGTTCATGCTGTGCTATCAGCCTCAGATCCGCTCCAGCGACAGCAAGATGATTGGCATTGAAGCGCTTGTGAGATGGAAGCACGCTACCCGGGGAATCGTCTCCCCTGGGGTGTTCATTCCGATTGCCGAGGAGACGGGGCTCATCCATGAGCTGGGCTCCTGGGTGCTGCGCGAAGCGTGCCGCCAGATGAAGGAGTGGCATACTGCCGGAGGTCCGCTCATTCCGGTATCCGTCAACTTGTCCTCCCAGCAGTTTCACCAGGAGAATCTGGCAGAATTTATTATCTCCATCCTGGACGAGACCGGGCTTCCGCCGCAGTATTTGGAGCTGGAAATTACCGAGAGCATGATGATGGACCCTACCGTGTCCACGGGCATCCTGCATTCCCTCACGGAGCATGGCATCCGAATCAGTCTGGATGATTTCGGGACCGGCTACAGCTCCCTGAGCTATCTGAAGCATCTGCCCATTCAGAAGCTGAAGATTGACCGTTCCTTTATCCGCGACATTGCGAGTAACGTCAACGACAAAGCGATTGTCGCCACGATCATCGCCATGGCCCAGCACTTAAATATGGATGTCGTGGCAGAGGGGATTGAGACCCAGGAGCAGCTGGACATCCTGACCGAAAGCGACTGTCGGAAGATTCAGGGCTATTTCTACAGCAGACCGCTGCCCGCTTCGGATGTCGAGCAAGGCTTCTTCGTACCGCAGCGCGAGGTATCCTCCAAGGCATAAGCAAGCGGGTGCCTCGTATTCTGTATCAACATGAGCTCGTTCCTCATCGAGGGGCGGGCTTTTTGGTGCGCCAGAACTCTTCTTACAGAAAGTACGCAGTTGACAGTATACCCTTAGCGGTATATATTGGGGTCATTCAAGGAACCCGCAGCGGCTGCGTACAGCGGTCGTGATATATAGCAAGGCATGAAGCATAGCGAGGAGGCACCAGACAGATGGAATATAATGATCAGATGAAAAACCGGGTCAAGCGTATTGAAGGCCAGCTCCGCGGCATTCTGAAGATGATGGAGGAGCATAAGGACTGCAAGGAAGTCATTACCCAGCTATCCGCCGCGAGAACAGCCATTGACCGCACCATTGGTGTTGTTGTGAGCTCCAATTTGGTGGAATGCGTCAAGGAAGCCGAGGAGCGCGGAGAAAGCACGGAGGAGCTCGTTCAGCAAGCCGTGAATCTGCTGGTTAAGAGCAGATGAGTGCAGGTGCGCAGAAGGTGTGTACACGTAAAGGTTGACAGCCTTTGCGTTGTCCTTTAATATACCCCTATGGGTATTAATTATAATACAAATCTCAGGAGGTCATTCATCTATGAATCCAATTCATCACCATCTCGACGTAAAGGGCATGGCCTGCCCGATGCCGATCGTCAACACGAAAAAGGCTATGAAAGAGCTGCAATCCGGGCAGGTACTGGAGGTACAGGCCACGGATCAGGGAGCGCTTAGCGATATGATGGCATGGACGAAATCCGGCGGACATGAGCTGCTGCAGCATACTGAAGACAAGGGTGTTTTGACGTTTTTGATCCGAAAGGGTTATTTTTTTAGCTTTTTATATACCCTACGGGGTACTAAAAATGATAAAGTGTTGTGCAGCTGATTGCAGCTTCATGACAGGGAGGAGCCGTTTCCATTGAATCCAACAAAAAAAACGACCATTGTTCTGTTCAGCGGTGATTACGATAAAGCCATGGCAGCGTACATTATTGCGAACGGGGCGGCGGCTTACGATCATGAGGTGACCATTTTTCATACCTTCTGGGGTCTCAACACGCTCCGCAAGGACGAAATGGTGAAGCCGGGAAGGAAGAAGGGATGGCTGGACCGGATGTTTGGGCGCATGATGCCGCGGGGGGCAGATCGTATGGGCCTTTCCAAGATGAATTTTGCAGGCATGGGTCCCAAAATGATCAAGGAGGTCATTCGCAAGCACAATGCGGTTCCGCTGCCGCAGCTGATTGAGATGGCCAAGGAGCAGGATGTGAAGCTGGTTGCCTGCACGATGACGATGGACCTGCTGGGTCTGCAAAAGGAAGAGCTGCTGGAGGATATCGAATACGCTGGCGTTGCAGCTTATCTGGGAGAGGCGCAGGACGGGAACGTGAATCTGTTTATATGATGCAAGGACGTCTACAGCAAGAGGGATATATTTTTTTAGCTTTCATTATACCCATAGGGGTAATAAGAGGAGTGTGTAATCGTGAATCTGAAAATGGATATGACGCTGGATGCCAAGGGCCTGGCTTGTCCCCTGCCGATTGTCCGCACGAAAAAGGCGATGAAAGAGCTGGAGGAAGGACGGGTGCTGGAGGTACAGGCTACAGATCCGGGCTCGACCGCCGATATGAAGGCCTGGGCAGAAGGGATGAGGCATCAGTATCTCGGGACGGTGGAAGCAGAGGGAGTGCTGAAGCATTACCTCCGCAAAGCGTCGGGGGAGGAGGGGCAGGAACGACAGTTTGCAGAGGTTTGCAGTCTCGCGGAGCTGGAGCAGAAGCTGGACTCTGCCGACCCATTCATCCTACTGGATGTG
This sequence comes from Paenibacillus sp. JSM ZJ436, assembly GCF_044383795.1. Taxonomy (NCBI): domain Bacteria; kingdom Bacillati; phylum Bacillota; class Bacilli; order Caryophanales; family Paenibacillaceae; genus Paenibacillus; species Paenibacillus sp. JSM ZJ436. The sequence continues at coordinate 119,336 of NZ_JBISEO010000002.1, read as the reverse complement.
AGGGAGCCGGCGGAATACGTATTCGGCCATATCCCCGGAGCCGTATCCATCCCTCTTGGGGAGCTGGAGAGCCGCTCAGGCGAGCTGGATCAGAGCAAACCGGTGTATGTGATCTGCCGCAGCGGAACACGAAGTGATCTCGCGGCGGTCCTGCTGAAGAGGGCAGGATTCCAGCAGGTGATCAACGTCGTGCCGGGTATGAAGGAATGGAGCGGTTATATAAGAAGTCAGCTTTAACCTGCAGCCAAGGACGGCTGAAGGGGATGTCATTCATAGAGAAGAGGAGGAAGAAACTGTGACACCAAGAGCGATGGAGCTGCAAGAAGCTGCACAACGGATCATGGAACAAAAGCCGTTGTTTATTCTGGATGTGCGTAATCCGTCCGACTTTAAGGAATGGAAGCTGGAAGGGAAAGGCTTCACCTATCTGAATGTTCCTTACTTTGAGCTTCTGGACGGGGTGGAGGATATTGTGGATCGGCTGCCCGCGGACCAGGAAGTACTGGTCGTCTGCGCTAAAGAGGGCTCATCGGTGATGGTGGCAGACATGCTGGTGGAGCAGGGAAGAAAGGCTGCTTATTTAAAGGGCGGCATGAAGGCCTGGAGTGAGCATCTGGTGCCTGTGAAGATCGGAGATCTGAAGGGCGGAGGGGAGCTGTATCAGTTTCTTCGCTATGGTAAGGGCTGTCTCTCCTATATAGTCATATCCGGCAATGAGGGGATTGTCGTGGATGCGTCGCGCATAACGTCTTTGTATATCGATTTTGCAGCAGAGCGGGGGATTCAGATTACGCATGTTATCGACACGCATTTGCATGCAGACCATATTTCCGGCGGCCGCAGGCTGGCACAAGAGACCGGGGCTTCATACTGGCTTCCTGAAGAGGACGCGCAGGAGGTCACCTTTGCTTACCACGCACTGACTGACGGTACGGTGCTGCCGCTTGGAATGCAGGGGACTCAGGTGGAGGCTGTATACTCCCCCGGGCATACCATTGGCTCCACATCCTTGATTGTAGATGAGCGGTACTTGTTCACCGGGGATATCCTGTTTATCGACTCCATCGGTCGTCCGGATCTTGCAGGCCAGGCCCGGGACTGGGCACAGCACCTCAGAAGCACCCTATACGAGCGCTACCAAGAGCTGGCGGAAGCGCTGATTGTGCTGCCGGCTCACTATATGAACGTGGATGAGCTGAATGAGGACGGCACGGTCGCAAGAAGTCTGGGCCAGCTGTACCGCGAGAATCACGGGCTGAACGTGAAGGATTCCGATGAATTTATGTCCTTGGTCAGTCAGAATCTGCCGCCCCAGCCGAACAGCTATGAAGAGATTCGCCAGAGAAACATGGGAAGACTTGACGCAGCGCCGGACCGCGAGCGGGAGATGGAGATTGGACCTAACCGCTGTGCAGTGAGATCATAGGCAGATGAAATAGCGCAGTATTAATATGATCCGGCAAAATGGGGTATAAATACAGGGTGCAGCACTGGGCTGAGAACGCCGCCGATGCAGCAGCTGGATCGGCAGCGTAATAAAGGAGGCGGACAAACATGTCTGTAAACGAAAAAATCATTCTTACAAATCGTCCCGAAGGTATGCCGACAGCAGAGGACTTCTCGATTCAGGAGGAGCAGCTTCCGGTACCCCAGGCGGGGGAGGTGCTGGTGAGGACGCTGTATGTATCGGTTGATCCTTATATGCGGGGACGTATGAGCTCTGCCAAAAGCTACGCGGCTCCGTATGAGCTGGGAGACGTTATAAAGGGCGGCAGCATCGGGCAGATTATGGAGTCTACAGATCCCGAGTGGAAGCAGGGAGATATTGTAGCCGGCCTGTGGGGCTGGCAGCGCTATGCTGCGGCAGCTACCGACACGCTGCGCCGTGTTGACCCTGAACTCGCTCCGGTCTCGACGGCGCTGGGGGTGCTGGGCATGACAGGGCTCACCGCTTATTTCGGACTGCTGGATATCGGGCAGCCGAAGGAAGGCGAGACGGTGGTTGTCTCCGGTGCCGCCGGTGCGGTGGGGATGATTGTAGGGCAGATTGCCAAGATTAAAGGCGCCCGCGTGGTCGGCATTGCCGGCTCGGACGAGAAGAACAACTATCTGGTTCAGGAGCTGGGCTTCGATGCCGCAGTCAACTACCGTACAGAGACGAATCTGCAAAGCGCCTTAGAGCAGGCATGTCCGAATGGGGTCGATGTCTACTTCGACAATGTGGGCGGAGAGGTCTCTGACGCGGTGTTGTCCCTGCTGAACAAGAATGCAAGAATTCCTATATGCGGCCAGATTGCTCTATATAATCTTCAACAGCCTGATATCGGTCCGCGGATGCAAACACAGCTTCTCAAAAATACGGCGGTCATGAAGGGCTTTCTCGTCGGCGATTATGCCGCAGAATTCGGAAAAGCCCTGCCGGAGCTAGCGGGCTGGCTCCAAAGCGGCCAGCTTAAGCATGCCGAGCACATTGTGGACGGCTTTGATCATACGGTAGAAGCTTTTCTCGGACTGTTTACCGGCGAGAACCTCGGCAAGCAGCTGGTCAAGGTAAGCGAAATCACAGAATAATCCAAAGGTCCCAAGCCCTTTTTTACCAATTGTAGTTTTGTGTAGAAAAGGGCTTGTTTTTTGACGGAAAATCGGATACATTGATATTTTAAATTCCATTATTTCCTGATAGAAAGTGCGGTAGTTGCCCATGCTTGAGATCCCCAGAGAATCTCATCAGCTGCTCCATATTCCTTCAAGTAGCACGCAGAAGCGTGTTGCAATTTGGGTAGCCTTGTCCATTTTTGTGGTGTCCATTCTCGTCCTGCCATTCGGCTCCCGGATACTGTTCGAAGTCAAGCCGTTCCTGCCGGGCTTCATTTCCTGGTTCGTGCTGGGTGACTTTCTGACGTCTTATTTGCTATTCAGTCAATTTCGGGCTACGCGGTCGCTACCGCTGCTGGTCCTTTCCTGTACCTATTTATATACAGCATTAATAACAATTCCGCATATTCTCACCTTTCCAGGCGTGTTCTCGGAGATGGGTCTCATCGGAGCGGGTGATCAGAGCGCGATATGGCTGTGGGTGTTATGGCATGGCGGGTTTCCCACGGGCATAATGCTGTACCTATGGAGCGGGCGGAAGTCGATTTCGCCACTTGCGGTGAAGTGGATTAAGGCTGCGGGGGTCTTGGCAGTACTACTGGTGTTCGGCGTCGTCTTTCTCCTTTATCTGCTCGTTACGATCGGCAATGATTTTCTACCCCGGATTATCCAGAAGGGGAACTTCCGCATGCTGCTGGAGTCGGGGATCGGACCCGTGGTCTGGGGGTTGAACCTGGTGGCGCTCCTGCTGCTATTATGGGTGCACCGAGGAAGAAGCGTATTGCATTTGTGGCTGAGCGTAGCGGTATTTGCTTTTCTAATGGATGTGACGTTGACCTTGTACTCGGGAGCCCGCTACAGTCTGGGCTGGTATGCTGCCCGCACGAACTCGCTGATCTCGGCCACGGTCGTTATTTGCTCGCTCATGTACGAGGTCAACAAGCTGTACGTGCGTCTGGTCCGGAACCGGGAGCAGCTGCTGCGATCGCGGATGCGGCTGGAGGAAGCCAATGAAAGGCTGACACGCCTGTCGGAGGTAGATGGACTGACAGGTATTCCGAATCGCCGAGCCTTTGACGAGAAGCTGGACAAGGCGCTGCAAGCTTCCAAAGCTCAGGGAACGCCGCTTTCGGTGCTGCTGATCGACGTTGATCATTTTAAAGCCTACAATGACCATTACGGTCATCTGGGCGGTGATCATGCTCTGAAGAGGGTAGCCTGGGCGCTGATGGAGACGTCAATCACCTTCCCGCATACGACAGCCTACCGGTATGGCGGTGAGGAATTTGCCGTCATTATGGAGAAGAGTGACAGCGAACAGGCGGCAATATTCGGAGAGCATGCCCGGAAGGCCGTCGTCCGTCTTGGGCTCCCGCATGAGCAGTCCAGGACCAGCAGCCTGCTCAGTATCAGCGTCGGCCTGCATGGCCGGGTTCTAGAGGAGCAGGACACGGGAGATGGGCTGCTGGAGCAGGCAGATCAGGCACTGTATCGAGCCAAGGAATCGGGCCGCAACCGGGTGGCGAAGGCGGAGGACGGGCTGATGCACGTCTACGACCAGAAGACCTCCTGATGCTCATTAAGTGAGCTCTGTGCATATCATATTCAAATCTAAAAATCGTCCACGTCTTTCAGCGGCCTTGCAGGGCCGATGAGAAACGTGGACGATTTTGTTCTGTCTGTTTATGAAGCTAAGAAGCTCTCGTCTCCTGAGTCAGGCTGCCGGATTCGGTCCGGTAATCCGGACGTACTGCCGGTACATGGACACACGCCAGTGCGTGATCATGCCGTAGGCCAGCAGGAAGAACAGCGCCCCGGTCTGCGGAATGGAAATATGCCGCTCAATATACGTATGAAGCAGCAGCCTCACCGTAAGCAGTCCCAGCAGGATGAATACAAAGCTGCGTGAGCGCTGGATAAATACCTGCCCCTCTACCAGCTCAAACCGCGTGCCGCGAATCAGCGGATAGGAGAAGATAAACCAGCCCACGAGAAAGGATACGATAGCCCACAGCAGGGGAATACGAACCTCAGGTACTACGAACATAAGGAAGCCAGTCGTCATTCCGAGCGGGGGAATAATAATCTTCCGGACCGTTACCGGGCGATGGCTGGCTTTCACTCGGATGAGGATGACTGCAAGAGCCATAACCAGCATGCCAACCGTGGAGCCTATTTGAAGAATTGGGGAGTTAAAATCCAGTTGCACCACAATTCAGGACCTCTTTCTATGAATAATGTCACAGTCTCTATGCTTAAACCATTATATCATAGAAGTATCGCCGGCAACATGAGAGAAGTGACCTGAGACTTACCGATGCCCTTCAAAACGGGATGCTGCTCTCGCGACCACCTGCTGCATGGCATCGTATGGCTGCAGCACCATGCTGCCATGACCGCAGGCCAGGACCTGTGGGCGCAGATCGCTCAGCCGGCGGGCACTGTGAAGCGCGGTTGCCTTATGCCAGGTTGCCCAGGCGGGGAAAGGAAAACTCCAGCGGACATCCCCGGAAACGGCCATGCCGCCGCGCGTCTGAAAGGCATCTCCAGCGATGAGTACACCGCTGCGGCGATCTAAGAATGCCATGTGACCAGGTGTATGTCCCGGCGAAGCCACCGCCTGCAGGGAGACAATCAGGTCTCCGTCCTTCAATAACCGGTCCGGGACCGCCTGTATACCCTTGAGGCTGTTCTTCAACGGAGCATCCGGTTCGCCGGGCGCCAGCGAGGTGTCCCCCCGCAGCAGAAGCGCATCCCGGGCAGAGATGGCAAGCTCCGCCTCGGGAAACCTCTGCTTCAGTCCGTCCAGAGCGCCGACATGGTCCGGGTGAGCATGGGTCAGCAGGATTGTGGTGATCGGCTTGCCTATACGTGAGGCTGCTTCTGTAATTCCTTGCTGCATGAACGACATGCCGCAGTCAATCAAGGTTAATCCATTCTCTTCTTCCACCAAGTACACATTAACCGGAAAAAAGAGAGGCATAAATGTCAGCTGAGTGACCTGATGCAGAACTGTGGTTTTCAACAAACATCACCTCACCACTTCAATTCTTGTCATCTGATTCTAGCAAATTCCTACTCTTGGAAACAAGCAGAACCAGGGCGGTGATGAACATGAACATTACATAAAGTTTTATTTTTTTCCAAATATGGAGTGAAATTTTCTTCCATATGAGTTAACATATTGTTAACAAATGCCATGGTATGTTAAATTTGACGCGGTCATTAGGGGGAATGGGGATGAAGCTTTATTATCGTGCAGCAGGACTTGTGATCCTGTACGGAAATACGATTTTTTTACTCTATCTGGCCGGCAAATATTCTCCCTACCTCCTGCCCGTCATCTGGTTTACAGCACTCGTGCTGCTGCTTTCCAGCATTGGATACGCTGTTGTGCATTACCGGACGAGCCTGCACAAGCAGAAGAGCCGCTGAATGAAATCATCATCCTTAGCAGATTAGAGGCTGTCCTTTAAGGGGTGGCCTTATTTATATGAGGTGAACGGGAAGGAGCTTCAGGATGGAAGAGAGAACCTATAGCGACCTGGCGGGAAGTGCCTGCCTGGGCAGCGAGACTGCATTTGCCGAATTAATGAGTCTGCTGAGAAGAAGGATGTACAGCATTGCATGCAGCTATTTACGTAACGAGGAGGACGCTTTGAAGGTGCTGCAGGAAACGGTGGAACGCGCCTGGACCGGGTGCGGAAGGCTGCGGAAGCCGGAGCTGTTCACACCGTGGATAATCGCGATTCTGATTCGCTGCTGTGCGGATGAACAGAAGGTAAGAAGACGAGGGATTCCCACGGAACAGATCTATTCAGACAATCACGGGAAAATAATGAGTGACCGTGATTCGGACCTGGAGCAGAGGCTGGAGCGTATGAAGCCCAAGTACAGACATGTACTGATGCTGCGGTATGCTGCGGATCTGACGGCTGCCGATATTGCTGCTGTATTGAAGTGCCCCGAAGACACAGTGAACAGCCGGCTGCACCAGGGCTTAAAGCTGTTGCAGCTTGAGGTACAGCCGGGAGGCGTCTTTAGACATGCATAACCCGGAGGAAACCCGGCTGCGGGAATACATGGATCACGTCAGAAGTGAAGCAGAGCAGGTTACAGACGAGAAGCTGGAGGAAGCTGTCCGGCACGGAATGGTTCGAGGGAAACGGATTAAACAGCGTAAGAGAGGGCTGGTGGCAGCTATAGCACTGGCTGCAGCCATCTGGATGCTATGGGCAGGACTGAGTATCCGATAACGACGTTTGAGGTGCACATTGAGCCACAGGCATACAAGGGACCATTAGTGTTCGAGCTGGGGGGGCAGACTCAGGTCATGAAGCAGCCGATGGAGCTTCCCATCCGTTAAGATCATAAGGCGCAGCAATAGCCAATAGCCGTACCGCAAAGATGCTGCATCCTGCGGTACGGCTTCTATGTTATGGCAGAGCTTATACCTGGCTCTGCGGCTTGCTCATCTCCCGCTGGATCATCTCGTAGGGGATGGGAGCCTTGGCGTCTAGCAGCTCAATTAACGGCTTGGGTACGCCGTTCAGCAGCAGCCACTGCCGCAGTGTCTCCAGGGCGCGGATATGACCGCTGCCTTCATCGCGCCAGGTGAGCAGCTCGATCACCTTGATCACCAGAGACATCAGGGCGAGCTTGTCCTGCTCGGTTTTTTCGGCGCGAAGCCTCTGATAGGCCGCCTCCTGTTCCCAGTCGAGCAAAATCTCTTCACCAATGGCTGGCTTCATCAATGTATAATCATAGCCGCATTGTGTACATTGGACATGGGCAAGCTGTTCTTGGGTGAAGCTGACCTGAATGCTGTCCTGACATTGGCGGCAAGGAAAACGAACCTGGATCTCGGATTCTATATTCATCGCAATTTAGCCTCCTTGGGTAGCGTGCACCTCTCTCAATGCTAACCTTTTACCCAAACCTTGGCCCAAAGACCCACGGTGCACGGCATTCCCGGTTCAGACCGACCTGAACTCCCTGTCCAAAAAACGATTGGCATCCGCCGCAGCTATTCCTCTTCAACGAACAGCACTTCAGCAATTCGCCAGGTGCCGCTCTCCTGCTTGAACCAGTACAGCAGCTCGGCTGCACTCTTCTCGCCGTCTTCGTCAAAGATTTCATTCACGAGCAGTACCGCATCCTGCTCATCGTAATGCACGACAGCCACCGGCACGGATTCCAGGGTGAAGTCAAGCTGGAAGAAGCCTTCCTCGGCAGCTGTAACAACCTCATAGTCGTAAGGGGAGTCCGAAACTACAAAGGAACGGACGGCCTTGAGATCCTTCTGGTTGAAGGCTTGTGTATATTGCTTCAGCACGTTCTCCAGCGCCAGCTTGGCGGCTGCATCTACCGCAGGCCGGGCTTCGATCAGACCATCCGGCACGTGCACGAATACTTCGTCATTCAAGCTGTCGTATTCTTTCCAGGCACCGGCGGCGTCCGGCTTCAGGATCATTTGCTTCGCAATGGTATAATCCCAGTCAAAAGGCCCGCCAGTACGCACCTGGGTCTTCACGACCTTGGCAACGGCAACACTGCCAATCACCTGTACGTCCGACACATAAGCGCTTTGCTTGCCGCTTCGGGTGGCCATATTGTCATAGCTCATAATGTAGCTGTTGATATGCGGAGAATTGGGATGAATTGCAGTGAGGGCAGCCTTGTAGTCCCCGCGGGTGACAGCCGCTGCCATGTCAGCATAGAGCTTCTTGATCTCGACACTGGCTTTGGCAAAAGCCGATTGGCGGTCAATGAGGATGTTACGGCTCTTGGCATCCCATTTTACCGGATATCCGGTAGATTCAGCCACGAAGCGCAGCGGCACCAGCGTACTGCCACCGGCAATATACGGCGCAGCTTGCAGGGCTGTCGTCTTTCCGTTGACGGAGACTTGAGTAGAGCCTGCCTTCATTTCCAGCTGCTGGTCCAGGAAGGAGCCTGTCACCTTTTTGGAGGCGGAGCTCCAGCTGACCTTGTAGCCGAGCGCCTCGAACAGCGGGCGGAACGGAACGAAGGTGACTCCGTTCTTGATCACGGGAGCGGACTGAAAGGAGACCGCTTTGCCGTCCAACAGAACGGTGACAGAGCTTTGGGCGTGGGCCGGAGCTGGTTGTACCGTACTGCCCAGGAGCAGCAGGAGCGCAGCAACGAGCAGCCCTATTCTCTTTTTGAACATGGATTGCATTCCCCTTTTCGATAATATTCAGCGCAGGTCACGCTTGAATTATCGTACAAGACAACAAGCGACTAGGCAATAACTATCTGTAAAAGAAATACTTGGGATGATTAAATATACAGTATGTCATAAAAATAAGCTGCAGGGAGGTAAGCACGACATGCGTGTGGGTAATACATAATGAATCATAACGTGAAGGAGTGTGCAGGGATGACAGTCGATAACGAAAACCTGATTTATGTTTACATAGGGTCATACCGGGCGAAGGAGGAGGAGAGCATCCATCTGGCTTCTCTTAATCTGGAGACTGGAGAGCTAAAGGCGCTTCATGGTATGGCCGGCGTTACGAATCCGACGTTTCTGGACTGGGACGCCCTAAACAATGTATTGTATGCTGCCAGTGAGCAGGAGCACAGCGAGGTGATTGCATATGCGGCTGATCCGCAGACGCAGAAGCTGGAGGAGCTGAACCGCAAGAGCACCGATTCTTCCGGTGCATGCCATGTGTCACGCTCGGGCGACGGGAAATATCTGTTCACTACAGGATATGGGGACGGACATATTTCGGTACTGGAGCTGCAACAAGACGGCGCCCTGGGGGAGCTGTCCTCCCTCATTCGCCACAGCGGCCGCGGGGAGCGGGATGACCGCCAGTCGGAGGCCCATCCGCATTCGGTGTTCCAGGATCCGAACCAGGAGTATGTCATTGTCTGTGACCTTGGGATGGACAGCATCAATATGTACCGGCTGGAGGAGGGCAAGCTGGTCACCCACCGTGAAGTCAAGATGCCTCCCGGCTCAGGCCCGCGCCATGTCGCTTTTCATCCGAACGGGAGATGGATGTATGCCATTAACGAGCTGAATAATACCGTTACGTTCTTCGCCTACGACTCCACCTTCGGGGATTTAAAGACGATGCAGCATACGTCCACATTGCCCACTGATGTTGTGATGGAGGAAAATACAGCAGCGCAGCTTGCAATATCGCCTTGCGGCCGTTTTCTGTACGCATCCAATCGGGGACATGACAGCCTGGTGCAGATGAACATCGACGAGGACAGCGGCATGCTGTCAGCCGTAAACTGGGTGTCCTCCGGCGGAAAAACGCCGCGCCACTTTACTCTCGTGCCGGGCGGGTATTTGATGTCAGCCAACCAGGACAGCAACTGCATCGTCTCCTACCGCATTCATTCCGACAGCGGACGATTGGAAGAGACCGGCTTCAGCCTGGAGCTGCCGCATCCCGTATGCGTCATGCCGGCGGTGAAGGCATAAGCTCTCGTGATGTTTGGCGGTAAGCGCGGAGGTGCCAGGGCAAGTTGAAAAGACAGGCAGATGAGCGTTGCTCATCTGCCTGTCTGCGTTGTGCGGACGTGAGATCGTGCCTGCGTTGTGTGAGGGCGCGAGATCGTGCCTGCGGTATCGGGGTGCGCTGCGAGCAGCGCGACCTGTGCCGTCGCTAGCTCTTCGGGCTTCGGCGCGCTTTGCCGCGGCGCGGAGTTCGTGGCTCTGGTGCACGGCGAACCGGCTCCCCGGCGGCGTTGTCTTCAGCTTCCGGAGAAGCAGAGGTGCGCTCTCGGAACTGCTCCAGCAGCTCGGGGTGACCGGCGTAAGGCCTTTCCTTGCGCGATGGAGCCGATTGAAACCAGAAGCCGGCGGCATAGAGCATCAGCTGCGATGCCAGCGTATAGTATGCTGCCTCGGGCCAAAAGAACAAAGGCAGAGCCGCCGCCGCAATAAGCAGATGAAGTCCGTAAAAGAGTGATCCGGGAAGCCTGCGCCGGGCATCCATCAGGAGCCGGTACACGGATAGTGCAGCCAGCATGGAGGACAGCCACAGCAGCCAGAGCTCGGGCTGTGTCCAGCTGGACGGCTCCCGCAGCCGGGTGATCAGGGCGGAGCTCAGGAGCACTACCGCTAGGAACAGCAGGCCGGGAACCGCCGGCTTCAGGAGCAGCCAGAGTCCAAGTCCGAAGCCTGGAGTCTCCAGGCGGCGCAGGGTTTCCCCGCGTTCCGCTACGAGAGTGTTCATCTCGGATTCAAGGGACCGGCTAAGCCGGGGCAGACGGGCGTGATCCCGGTCCTTCAGGTACGCGTTGATCTGCTCCAGCAGCTGCGGAGTCAGGCGGTCAGCCGCCTTGCATTCCAGCAGGAGAGCGGCCAGCTGCCCGTCTGCTTCCGGGTCGTGATCCAGCCGGTTTACAGCTGCAGAGAGCGGTCCGGCCAGCTGTGTATACAAGGTCAGGGATTGCCGGATCCGCTCCAGCGCTTCGGTTCGTTCGGCCTGCAGCCGGGAGGAGGTATATATGTATAAGCCAAGAAACACTGCAGCGGCAAGCAGGACTGCAAGCAGCCCCTCTATAGAGCCAAAAAAACCGTCAATCCATTCCGCAAGGGACAAGCCAATCCCTCCTTACATATTCTACATTTCACTATTGCATAAGAAGAACATGATTTCAAGACAGGCACAGTGTAATGAAATACCCATAAAGGTCATACCGTGACGCGCCGGGCGTGGCAGAGGGGATGTTCTCCCTCGATGCTGGTCATATAAATGGCGCAGGGCTCCGGGCTTTATAGGGTTGCCGCGATGGAGCCGGACACAGTGCGGAGGCTTGGCAGTACACCGGCTCGTGGCCGCCGATTGACGGGGGTTATCCCGTCCTTCATGCTGCTTAGAAAATGCGCGGCCTGTTACTATGCGAACCATTCGGGACAACATCCCCTGGGTGCGGAATCCTCGCTGATGGAAGCAAGAAATAGGCTTGTTTTTGGCGAAAAAAGACTTGCGAGGACGTATTCCATCCCTTATAATTTGCATTAAGGAAACATTATTGGTTATAAGAAAAAAATAAACGCAAGTATACAAATAAAGCTGCTCATAAAGGGGGAACGAGAATGAATCAGGTTACGGTTTCTAAAGCGCCTGTACAGCGGGCAAAGCTGACCGTCGGCTATGTGCTGCTTCTCCTTCTTGCCGCTTAGCCAGCAGGAATGCTGGGCAAATGCAGGAAGAGCGTATACGATAGAAGCATTCGTTCTTAACCATTCCCAAAGCATACTGCAGCGTCATCCGCCGATCAGGCATGGTGTCTGCAGGGGGTAGGGGATGGAGAGGGCGGGTGCTTTTTTTGTCGCTTTGGGGTTACAGAAGGGGTGCTGTGAAATCAGCTCAAAGCGTTTGAAAGGAAAAGAAGAGGGCTAAGTATTTAAGAAAGCTGCCATCACAAGGCCGAAGCTGGAAAAGGATTCATGAAGAAGCGAATGGGATCGCTATGAATCATAACATACTATATCTGGCGCATGGCACGGTAGATCTGAGACCACAGCAAAGGAGCGAATACGTAATGAGAACAGTAATTATCGGAGCGGCAGGAAGTATTGGCAAAAGTATTTTGGAGGAGGCGCTGCGCCGGGGCCATCAGGTGACGGCCGTAGTGCGCAATCCGGACAAGCTGGAAGCTTATCGGGACAAAATCCATGTGGCTGAAGCCAGCACGCTGGACCCGGATGCCTTGACGGAGGCCGTTCGCGGCGCAGAGGCAGTGATCAGTGCCTACGGCCCGCAGTTTGGGCAGGAAGAGGAGCTGCTGGAGGCAGCCCGCAATCAGCTGGAAGCCTGCCGGCGGAGTGGGGTAAGCCGTCTTTTGGTTGTAGGCGGGGCGGGAAGCCTGGTGGCCGAGAACGGAGAAATGCTGATGAACACAGCGGAATTTCCGGCTGAGCTTCGGCCCGTCGCTCAAGCGCATAGCGATGCGCTTGAGATTTATAAAGCGTCAGATCTTGACTGGACCTATCTGAGTCCCGCAGCCATGATCGAACCGGGCAAGCGGAGCGGCCAGTTCCGCATTGGCATGGATCATCTGGTGGTGGACGAGAGCGGGTCCAGCCGTATTTCAATTGAAGATTATGCCGTGGCCATGCTGGATGAGCTGGAGGACCCGCAGTTTATCCGGGCGCGGTTTACTGTAGGCTACTGATCAGCCGGTCGTAAAATAAGCAACGCGCAAAGGAGGGGCTTGCATGTATATCGTGAACAGAGAGCAGATGCGGGAGCTGGACCGCCATGCCATCGAGGTTCTCGGCATTCCTGCCGTAGCGCTGATGGAAAATGCGGGCAAGGCCATCGCCGAGGAGGTGCTGCGCCTGTGCCGGGAGCGGCGGGGCCATGAAGGCCGGAGGAAGGCGGCTGCTCCAGGAGCAGGAAGGGCTCACGATGCGGCTGGAGCAAGAGGAGATCGCGCTGCGGGCCTGTCTGTAACAGGAGAGGCCGCCAGCGCTTGGCAGAGTCATGTTGGCATGACGGGTCCGGCGGCTCCTGCCCCTGGCGAGCTGCAGCCCGGCGCGGCGCGAGACAGGCATGCTGCGCCGGGGGAGAGCGGCGAGGCTGTCTATCCCTCGCCCGGCATTGAGGCAGATGCCGCACTGCATCTGCCGGATGACCCCGAGGAGCACTGGCTGGTGCTCGCGGGCAAGGGCAGTAACGGCGGCGACGGTGCAGCCGCCGCCCGGCACTTGCGTGACGCAGGTGTGCGCGTCACGATCCTGTACGCGGCCGAGCGTGAGGCGCTGGCCGGCGAGGCTGCGCTCCAGCGGGATGCCGCCGAGGCACTCGGCATCCCGCTGGAGGTCCACGGCCGGGCATCGTCGGCCGTGGATTGGGGCGCGTACACCGGCATCGTGGACGCGCTGCTGGGTACGGGCGCGCAGGGCGCGCCCCGCGGCGCTTACGCCGCGATGATTCAGGCCGCGAATGACAGCGGCCTGCCGATCGTGTCCGCGGATATTCCCAGCGGACTGGACGCCGATACCGGCGCGCTGCAGGAGCCCTGCATCCATGCAGCGGTGACGGTCTGCCTCGCGTTCCTCAAGCGAGGCCTGGTGCAGTACCCCGGCGCGGAGGCCGCCGGCCGGGTCGTCGTCCGCTCCATCGGCATTCCCTCGGCGCTGTGTCAAGGCCACGGCGTGAAGTCGTTCCTCCTCACGCCGGAGGTGCTGCGCGCCGAGCTTCGCTGCGATCCGGCGCGCCCCCGCACGGCCGACGGCCATAAAGGCACGTACGGCCATGTGCTGGTCACAGCAGGCAGCCGCACAATGAGCGGCGCCGGCCTGCTGTGCTCACGTGCCGCGCTGCGCGCCGGCAGCGGCCTTGTCACCTGGGCGCTGCCGGACGAGCTGCTGCTGCCGATGAGCGGCGCAGCACCGGAGCTTATGCTCTCGCCAGTGCAGGCTGCCGAGGGGACAAGCGGCAGCTGGCACGAGGACTCCGCGACAGACATCCTGAAGCTGCTACAGAGCCGGGACGTTCTGGCGGCAGGTCCCGGCATCGGGCGCTTTTCCGGAGACGGCCGGTGGCTTCGCCGCTTGTGGGAGCAGTCCACGGTCCCTCTCGTCCTGGATGCTGACGCGCTTAATGCCCTCGCAGCGGCAGAGGATTTCGCCGACTGGGCACCCAGGGATTCCGAGACGGTGCTTACCCCTCATCCTGGAGAAATGGCCCGCCTCTCAGGGATGACCATATCTCAGGTGCAGCAGGACCGCATCGGCGCCGCGATCGGCTATGCCGTGCGCCATGGCGTGACGCTTGTCCTGAAGGGCTCCCGGACGGTGGTTGCCGGGCCGGACGGTCGCGCCTTCGTCAACGTGACAGGACACCCCGGCATGGCTACAGGCGGCACGGGCGATGTGCTGACCGGCATCATCGCCGGGCTGCTGGCTCAAGGCTTGTCCGGTCCACAGGCGGCAGCCCTGGGCGTACGCCTGCACGGGTTGGCAGGTGAAAGAGCCGCGGCTTTACGCGGCCATTTCTCCTCCGTTACCGCCGGAGATCTGATCGAAGCGCTATAACAGGCAGAACAGCGGAATGATCAAAGCACATAGAATCGTCCGCAGCGGCCGGGTGGCGAGCACCCTTCGGCTCCAGACAAAAATCAGGAGAATAGCCATGCCCACGACTCCGCGCAGCCAGATCATTTGCTCATCCTCCCCGGTCAGCAGAGCAAACGACAAGAAGCCGGCGGCTCCATAGATAGCCGCCTGCCGGGCACGGCTTAACGCCGGCAGCAGCGAAATGATCGCATCGGCGACGAGCGAGGCGATCAGGGCATAGCCGTAAACCCAGTGCTCCATCGGGATATCTGCCCCCAGCATGGCAGATAAGCTCTCCCAGCTTTGTGGCCAGCCCCACGACAGCAGACTAAGCAGCACCAGCACAGTGCCGGCGCCCGCCAGCTTGTTCAATGCATAGATACCGACATCCATCCGGCTGTTTGTACTGATTTTTCCGGATTCCATCAAGCCGTCCCTCCTGCGTCCATATTACAATCCGTAGGTCTGTGCTTTATAACTATGCCGCGGCCCTGCGGAACGTGCCGGGACTTGCGAGGGGCTCCATGAATATTCACCTTGTTCATCCTCATGTCATGCCATCAAGTTCTGGGCGATGGGCACCTTGCAGTTTATGGCATGAAGCTTTATGTCATGAATGTTTGATAGGGTGAAGCTTCACGGGGTGAATGCTTCGCCAGCCTGAATCATTTAAGACATGAAGGCTTTACGGCATGAAGCATTAACCCGGTGAACGATGAAAAGACGCTATCCCAGCCTTTATGCAGGCTTTGCGCCGATTCTACGCCTGTTTTATGCAAGGTTCTACGCAAGGTTCTACGCCAGGTTTACTCCCTTGCCCGGCAGGAATGCAGTGAGGTGTCGCGGCATTGACAAACAGCGCAGCAGATTGATAACATGATTACAACTTGAAGCCAAAGGCTTCCACCTAGATCAGATACATATCAGAAGACCTCAAACGTGTTGAGCCCGGAGGGACATTGCAGCAGCTTGTAAGGTCCTTTTTGTCTGAACCCGGATGTCCTGCAGGCTCGCTTGAGCACCCGCACCCCGGTTTTCGCCAGCTTGGCCTGCAGGGCTGTATACCCATTTCCGAAAGGCAGGAGGATACAGCATGAAGAAAGCAGTTATCATTAACGGAAGTCCCACGCCCGGCTCGCGCCTTACCGCTTTGATGGAACAGGCGGAGAAGGGTCTGGAGGCCGCAGGCTATGAGGTAAGCCGGATCGATGTCGCTCAATTGCCGGCAGAGGATCTGATCCTGGCCCGGTTCGATAGCGAGTATGTGATCAAGGCTAATGGCCTGGTTGCTGAAGCCGATGCCGTCATTATTGCCAGTCCAGTGTACAAGGCGTCCTTTACAGGTGTTCTGAAGACGTTTCTGGATCTCATTCCGCAAAAAGGGCTGGCCGGCAAAATCATCCTGCCCCTGTTTATCGGCGGCAGCCTGGCGCACCTGTTATCCATCGACTACTCGTTGAAGCCCGTGCTCTCGTCGATGGGCGCCCGATTCATCCTGGGCGGCGTTTATGCTGTAGATGCCCAGGTCGCCCGCACGGAAGAGGGGGGCCTTGAGATCGCCGAGGTGCTGCAGGAGCGGCTTCATGCCGCATTAGAGGAGCTTATTGCCGAAACCGGGCTGCGGATTGCCCAAAGGCAGGAGCAGAAGTAAAGAATACGCTTTACAATGTAGAGGAGAGATAGACATGCAGAAGCTGGTCTTTTTTGTTGGCGTAGCCGGAACCGGCAAGACAACGGTTGCGAAGAAGCTCGCGGTGCGCATTCCGGCCGCTTTTTTGGACCGGGATACGGTGGGCGGGCGTTTTGTGGAGAAATTTCTGGAGAGCAACGGATTGGATCCCAATGATCGGGACTCCGCATTTTACAAGGAACATCTGCGGGACCTGGAATATGATACGACGAAGGATATTTGCATCGAGAATCTGAATGCCGGCCAGAACGTATTCATGATTTCCCCGTTCACCTCCGAGCTTAAGAATCCCCAGTGGATGGAGGACGTGCTGTCAGCAGCGGGACGCAGCAAGCAGGAGGTAGACGTGAAGGTGGTGGTGGTCGCCCTGGAGGATATGGAGCTGCAGAAGGAGCGCATCATCGACCGTCAAACCGAGCGTGACCAATGGAAGCTGGAGCACTGGGATGACTTCAAGACCCGCGTCAACTTCGTGCCCGAGGTGAACTGGGATATCCCGGAGAGCTCGATTCTTGTGTTTGATAACAGCGGTCCGCTGACCGAGGAGAAGGTAGAAGGGCTGTACCGTTTTGTAACAGGAGCATAACAGATCAGGCCACAAGCGGCATGTTCCGGCGAAGAGCTGGAGGTGCCGCTTTTGTGCAGCAGAGGAGGACAACCCATGGCACTCGACTTCACAACCGCCTATTTGCGCAGCGTGCAGCTTTTGAAGGAACAGGTTCCTTCGTTCGACGCCTATCCCTTTCATCTCCCGGCCGTATCGGCGCTGGAGCAGCTGGAGCTTCATCCACGGGTTACTTACATTGTCGGGGAAAATGGCATGGGCAAATCGACGATGCTGGAAGCCATCGCTGTGGCCATGGGCTTTAATGCGGAGGGCGGAACGGTGAACTTCTCGTTTGCGACCCGCGAGACGCATTCGGAGCTTCATCAATATCTTCGGACGGTGCGGGGAGCACGCCGGCCGAAGGACGGCTTTTTCTTCCGGGCGGAGAGCTATTATAACGTTGCCTCGGAGGTGGATGCCCTGGAAGCATCCCATAACTACGGCGGAACCTCGCTCCATGCGCAGTCACATGGGGAATCCTTCTTTGCGGCATTTCTGCACCGGTTCAGCGGTCAGGGATTGTACATCATGGATGAGCCGGAGGCGGCGCTGTCTCCCTTGCGCCAGATGGCGCTGTTGACGCGCATTCATGATCTGGTCAAGGCGGAATCCCAGTTTATTATATCCACGCATTCACCGATTGTCATGGCATACCCCGACGCCCTCATCTACAAGCTGACCGACGACGGTCTGGAGCGCTGCAGCCTGGAAGACACCGACCACTTTCTGATTATGAAGGAATTCGTGAATCACCGGGAGGGCATGCTTCGGGAGCTGTTACGGGATTAAGCTTTTTCAAAGCGGGAACAAGGATAATATATCCTGCGGCTCCACCAGAAATTCGATAAACACCCCGACGAGGGCCACAAGGACACCATAAAGAAGAGGTACCTTTTTCTCGCTCAACCCCGTTTTCTCAAATCCGATCATGAATGCGACAGCAACGACCCAAAAGCTCATGCTGGCGACAAAGCTATTCACAACCTGGCTTTCACGGATCAGATCACATAAGAACACCGATACCCCCAAAGCAAATATAAACAACGGAATTCGTTGTGTTAAGGTTGACCTTATGCCCAAAAAAGAACCGTCCTGTCCCCGAGGGGGAAAGAACGGTTCTTGTTGTTGATTCAGCACATGGACTGCTGATCGGAGTCTTACAAATCGTCAAATCCGTTATCGTCGCCGACCTTGCCGTAGTTGCGCGATTTGGCTTCAAAAAAGTCCGTTTTCGTCGCATTCAAGGCTTCATCGGAGAACGGCTTGATCCACGGCATGCAGTTCACGTCCACGCCCTCATAGGCTTTGTCGAGACCCATCATGCTCAGGCGGCGGTTAGCAATAAACTTGATATAGTCCGCCAGCTCGTTCAGATCAATGCCTTTAACCTTGCTAAGCGTATAGTGCGCCCAGTTGGTTTCCAGCTCGACAGCGCGGTTTACCGTGCGGTAGATGTAGTCGTTGTTTTCCGGGGTATCCAGCTCAGGGAAGTCCTTCAGCAGCTGCTTGAACACCTCGGCAAAGAAGTAGCAGTGCTGGTTCTCGTCACGTTGAATATAGGAAATCATCTGGCTGGTGGACATCATCTTCTGATCACGGGCCAGGTTGTAGAAGAAGGCGAACGTGCTGTAGAAGAAGATGCCTTCCAGAATCAAATCCGCAACCATCGCTTCAAAAAACGTCTGCGGCGACGGATTGTCACGGAAGGACTGATAAATATCAGCGATAAACCGGTTGCGGTCCAGCAGGACCGGATCATGCTTCCAATACTCAAAAATCTCCTTCTGCTCCTGCTCGGATACGATTGAAGACAGCACGTAAGAATAGGATTGGTTATGCACGACCTCCTGCTGACCGATAATCGCGGAAATCGCCTCCAGCGAGGAATCTGTAAAGTAACGCTTCACATCGCTGACAAACATGGTCTGCATGGAGTCCAGCACCGCGAGCAGTGAAATGTTGATTTTAAAGGTGCGCTGCTCCTCCGGATCCAGGCGGGAAAACTGCTGTGCATCCTTGGACATCGGGATCTCATCCGCGATCCAGTGGTTCAGAAGCAGAACCTTGTACAGCTTGTACATATGCGGCATACGGATGTCGTTCCAGTTCAGAATGCCGGAGCATTCTCCTTCAATGATACGGGTAGAGCGGTTCGGCGCTTCCGTGTTAAAAATCTTTTGCATCTGCATGCTCGTTCTCTCTCCTTGCAATCTATATTAGGGGGAGTTCGGATATCTGCTCTTTCTCCACTGTTGTCCACCCAAAGGCGTCCTCAGATCAGATATCCTCACCCTACGAAGTTTTTTTCTTAGTCTATTCAAACGATGCCAGCGATGCTCTATCGTACAAGCCCGCTTTAGCGGAGCCTGCAGCCCCTCCATCGGGTTTGCACCTAACTTCCAGCAAATCCCGAAGGGAGAGCGCTCCAAGCAGGAAGGGACCTCATCTCAAGCGCCGCAGCCCGTCCATCGGGTCTGCACCTAACTTCCAGCAAATCCCGAAGGGAGAGCGCTCCAAGCAGGAAGGCACCTCATCTCAAGCGCCACAGCCGCTCCATCGGGTCTGCCCCTAACTTCCAGCAAATCCCGAAGGGAGAGCGCTCCAAGCAGGAAGGCATCTCATCCCAAGCACCGCAGCCGCTCCATCGGGTCTGCCCCTAACTTCCAGCAAATCCCGAAGGGAGAGCGCTCCAAGCAGGAAGGCATCTCATCCCAAGCACGACAGCCGCTCCATCGGGTCTGCACCTAACTTCCAGCAAATCCCGAAGGGAGAGCGCTCCAAGCAGGAAGGTACCTCATCTCACGCGCCACAGCCCCTCCATCGGGTCTGCCCCTAACTTCCAGCAAATCCCGAAGGGAGAGCGCTCCAAGCAGGAAGGCATCTCATCCCAAGCACCGCAGCCGCTCCATCGGGTCTGCACCTAACTTCCAGCAAATCCCGAAGGGAGAGCGCTCCAAGCAGGAAGGCATCTCATCCCAAGCACGACAGCCGCTCCATCGGGTCTGCACCTAACTTCCAGCAAATCCCGAAGGGAGAGCGCTCCAAGCAGGAAGGTACCTCATCTCACGCGCCACAGCCCCTCCATCGGGTCTGCCCCTAACTTCCAGCAAATCCCGAAGGGAGAGCGCTCCAAGCAGGAAGGCATCTCATCCCAAGCACCGCAGCCGCTCCATCGGGTCTGCACCTAACTTCCAGCAAATCCCGAAGGGAGAGCGCTCCAAGCATGAAGGTACCTCATCCCAAGCACGACAGCCGCTCCATCGGGTCTGCACCATCGTGAAGCGTCCCCGAAGGGGGAAAGCGCTCCTAGCACCCAAGCTCCGTATCTCCGCCACACTCGCACCCTGCATGGGTTTACTTTTGGGAGTCCAGAGGGCAGAGCCCTTGGGGCCCTCCCTTTGGAAAGGGAGGGTTTGGGAGGGATTCGAAAAGCTTTAGCTTGCGCAGGACTCGCATTCTTCAATCGTCAGTGCCCGGCTGCGTACATAGTACGTGGACTTGATGCCTGCTTTCCAGGCATGCAGGTGCAGCTCCAGGAACTCCGAAGCGCGGATGTCCGGACGGACATACAGGTTAAAGCTTTGTGCCTGGTCTACGTGACGCTGGCGGGCCGCAGCCATCTTGATGGACCAGTGCTGGTCAATCAGGAATGCCGTTTTGTAATACCAGATTGTCTTGTCCGACAGATCCGGAGCCGGATTCGCGATCTTGTAGGTTGTTTTTTCTTCATAAGACAAGAGCTCGTACAACGGATCGATGCTGGCGGTGGAGCCGGCGATGATCGAGGTGGAGCCGTTCGGAGCGATGGCGAACAGCCATGCATTCCGGACACCGTTCTGCTGAACCTCCTGCTGCAGCTCGCGCCATTGCTCGGTGGTTACGAATTGGCCTACATGCTCGCCGTCGGTGTAGCCGCGGAAGGTGAAATATTCGCCGCTTTCCCAATCCGAGCCCTTGAACTTCGGATAGTGACCTTTTTCCTTGGCGAGCTCCATGCTGGATTTAACCAGCAGATAGTTAATATGCTCATACAGATTGTCGTTATAAGCGACCGCCTCATCAGACTCCCAGCGGATGCCCTCCAGAGCCAAAAGGTGGTGAAGCCCGAACGTTCCCAGGCCGACCGCGCGGTATTGGCTGTTCGTGTACTGGGCCTGCAGCACTTCAATATTGTTAATGTCGATGACGTTGTCCAGCATCCGGACCTGAATCGGCACGAGACGCTCCAGGACGCCAGCAGGCACTGCGCGTGCCAGGTGGATCGAGTTCAGGTTGCACACCACGAAGTCACCAGGGATTTTGGAAATCACGATCCGGGTCTGGCCGTCCTTCGTAACCAGCTCTTCCTGCTCAACGACCGTTTGGGACTGGTTCTGCATAATTTCCGTACACAGGTTGGAGGAGTAGATCATGCCATGCGCCGAGTTCGGGTTCGCCCGGTTGACGGTATCACGGTAGAACATGTATGGCGTGCCGGTCTCCAGCTGGGACTTCATAATCCGCTTCATAATGTCGATGGCTTGTACGGTGATGCGCGGCAGAACCGGATTAGCGACTGCCTCTGCATATTTTTGGCGGAACTCGCCATCGCCCTGGGCAGCATCGTAAAAATCCTCCAGACCGAGCGGACGACCGTCCTCACTCTTCCAGCCCATCACTTTCTTCACTTCATGCGGGCAGAACAGGCTCCACTCGTCCCGGGCCTCAACCGCCTCCATGAACAGGTCAGGCAGGCATACGCCGTGGAACACGTCGTGCGCTCGCATACGCTCATCCCCGTTGTTCAGCTTCAAGTCGAGAAAGGCGAGAATGTCCTTGTGGAACACGTCCAGGTATACAGCCACGGCGCCCTTGCGGGTACCCAGCTGGTCCACGCTGACAGCGGTGTTGTTCAGCTGACGGATCCACGGGATCACGCCGGAGCTGGTGTTCTTGTGACCCCGGATGTCCGAGCCGCGTGCGCGTACCTTGCCGAGGTATACGCCGATGCCGCCGCCCATTTTGCTCAGGCGTGCTACATCGGTGTTGGAATCAAAAATCCCCTCCAGCGAGTCATCCACCGTATCAATAAAGCAGCTGGACAGCTGTCCGGCGACTTTTTTGCCGGCGTTGGACATGGTAGGCGTAGCGGCCGTCATGTACAGGTTGCTCATAGCCCAGTAGGCTTCCTTCACGAGCTCCAGGCGCTTGTCTTCCGGCTCTTTGTGCATCAGGTACATGGCGATGACCATGTAGCGCTCCTGCGGCAGCTCCATGACCCGGCCGTCAAAATCCGTAGCCAGGTACCGCTCGGCCAGCGTCAGCAGTCCGATATAATCGAACAGAAGATCGCGGGAGTAGTCAATCGTATCTGCGAGCTCCTCAATTTGAGCCTTGGTGTAGCAGGAGAGCAGCTCTTCGCGGTAAATCCCTTTTTGCACCAGCTCTGTGATGAGCGGGTACAGAGCGCCGTAGGGCTCTTCCGGATAAGCTTTATATCTGCGGTGGTTGGCCGCTTTTTTATATAATGACGTCAGGAGGGAGCGGGCTGCCGCGAATTTCCAGTTGGGCTCCTCTTTGCTGACCAGCTCCAGGGCGGACATGGTGAACGCATTGCTGATCTCCTCACCGGAGACCTGCTCACCGCGAAGCTTTGCAGTTACCCCGCGCAGCAGTCTTTCCTTATCGAGCATATCCAGGTCCTTCAAAATACGGTCCGCATACACAGAGAGGCGGATTTCATCAAAAGCCAGCTGACGGTTATTGGGCTTGACTACGAGTTGTGGCATACATCAATTCCCTACCTTCCTTAGGAAAAATAAAAGCAAAAAAGCAAGACAAGAAAAAAACATTTTCGACCAACCTCCCTGGGAAGGCTGAAAATGCTATTGTGCGCTGTGGGTTAAAATGCTGTCTGAGTGTGTATGTACAGACGCGATCCGCAAACACGTGCCTGATTCCCGAAAGAAGCAGGTGCTAGGCATATAGGAGGGAGCTCATGGATTTTCGCCATGCTTCCCGTTCGGTCCGGAGCATATGTAAATATGTTCAGAACCCCTACACACACTATATTTGGTTAGTGATACTTAATTTAACCCAATATGTTGTATCTGTAAACGATAATCTTCAAAAAAGCACAAAATGAATTATAGCAAATCACCGGGCAAACTGCCAATGTAGAAACTCACAAAAGAGAGTGGGAATCCACAGATATTGACGAAATGCGTCAATTTTTACGCAGATTCACCGGATCTGAGAGATTGCTATTTTTGTCACTGGCTGTGTGCAGTGGAGTGTGGTATGGGCTGCTTCGCTGGTTGATGGGTGTGGGGGCGAGGTGGGGGAGGGAGGGGGTGCAGGTGCAGGTGCAGGTGCAGGTGCAGGCGCGGAGGGGCGGATCTGGCACTGACTCTGGCTCTCTAACGGTTGCCACGAGCGCTAATGCGTCAAATCCAAGGTTACTTTAATTCTAACGGTTGCCAGACGAGTTATTTTAGCAATTTGATGCCTCACAGCGACTGTTTCCACCAAATAAGCACGCTCACAACCGCTAGAATTGGTTTGTTCCCGATAGAGCAACAATAAGCACTGTGGCAACCGTTAGAGCATGAGCTGAGGAGAGCGTGAGCTAGTGTAGATGTAGAGCATGGGCTAGTGTAGATGTAGAGCATGAGCTGAGGAGAGCATGGGCTAGCCAGTGTAGAGCATGAAGCGTACACACGAGCAGGCAAGCCAGCAATGCTTGAGTGTGCGCATATATATTGATAAGCGCACGCCCGGCCGTGCCAAAATACGCCCAGCACTCGTGCGTGCACAAAACTACTTCTCTTCATCATAAAGCTGTTAGAATAAAGGCATCCTAAATCTGAAGGCAGGAGGTTATACGTATGGCGATCGCAGAGGTAACCATTATACCGATTGGTACGGAGAGCACGTCTTTGAGCGCATATGTAGTGGGAATGCAGCGGGTATTGGAGCAGCAGGAGGGGGTTACTTTCGAGCTGACTTCCATGAGCACCATCATTGAAGGCGAGCTGGGTGATATTTGGAAGGCGATTGCTGCTCTGCATGAAGCGCCATTTATGTGTGGGGCGAAGCGGGTGTCCACTTCGGTCAAAATCGACGATCGCCGTGACAAGGCGGGCTCCAGCAGACAGAAGCTGCAGTCGGTCATGGAGAAGCTGGGGCAGTAGCTGTTCCACAGCGGCTGGCCGCGGGATCACTGCGGGCGTACCGCATCGCATGCAGCTCTTGGCCCGAGGCAAAGCGCTGCTGCGGCCGAGCCGCACCCATGCCGGCCATAAAGCAGCGGCGAACCGCCGCCCTGCTCCAAGGCCAGCATGTGTACGGCCCTCATTTGGACAAGTTAATGATTTCTACATACTTGCTGTATTTCTGATCCGAGATGATGAGAAACGGGTCCATTCTTAACCGCTCTGCCTCATCAGACGCCAGTTCCCGGATATGTACGACGGATTTTAGGGTTACGCCGGCGTAATCGGTTTTTTCATCCAGCTGAATTTGGTCATACAGTTCCTTGCCGGACAATGCGTAGGTCCTGGCGGGGTCGTCTAAACCGTCTGGAGCAGCGGCTTACGCTGTCTGCATCTGCTGTAGGCATGGCTCTGACCTCCTTTTTGATTCATGATGGCTGCATAAAAAGGAATAGATATGATGTGGTAAGCCACTTTAGCACAATGGGTTCAAGAATGAAACTGATACCATCCGCACATTTATAAAGAATATGCAAGTCTTCCTGCAAATGCACAGCCGTTTACAAGATTCGTTGAATACAATGTTTGTACATGCAGCGGGGAGGAGAGGAGGGAGGCCAACTACACCCGGTCAGCTAAGAAGGTGTGAATCGCCGGTCGGTAACCGGGAGATAGATTCTGGAGCGTCAGCATGCCAGCTGCACCAGGTCGGCTAAGTAGGTGTGAATCGCCGGTAGATAACCGGGAGATAGATTCTGGAGCGTCTGCATGCCAACTGCACTAGATCAGCTAAGTAGTTGTAGATCGCCGTCGGTCCCGGCGGAACCGATCCGGGAGTGTGTGGGCAGCCCGGCTGCATGAAGTCAGGAAAGAGGGGATGATTCGTGAAAAAGGTATGGATTGACGCCGGTCACGGAGGGACAGACCCGGGAGCGTCTGGAAACGGGCTGCAGGAGAAAAATGTGGTGCTCGCGATAGCTAAAGGCATCCAGCAGCGGCTGGAGGCGGAGTATCAAGAGGTGCAGGTGCTCATGTCGCGTTCCACGGATGAGTTTCTGGAGCTGCCGGAGCGCACCGCAGCGGCGAATCGGGCCGGAGCGGATATTCTGATCTCGATCCATTGTAATGCCGGGGGCGGCTCCGGGGGTTTTGAGTCTTTTCGCTACACTAAGCCGAGCAGTGAGTCGGTAAGGCTGCAAAATCATCTGCATACCGACATTATGGTGGCCCTGCGTCCGTTTGGGGTCAATGATCGGGGACAGAAAAGCGCGAACTTTCACATGGTCAGGGAAAGTACTATGCCAGCGGTATTGACTGAGAACCTGTTTGTGGATGTAGCCTCAGATGCCGCCAAGCTGAAGCAGAATGAGGTCATTGCGGCGCTGGTCAGCGGCCATGTTACCGGCATTGCCAAGCATTTGGGATTACAAGCAAAGGAGGCGAGCCCAGTGGCAGAAACCCCGAATTCCGCACGAGATATTCATACTGTCAGCCCATGGGCACAGGCGGCGTGGGACGAAGCGGTGAGGAACGGGCTGTTTGATGGCAAGCGTCCTGGTGCGCCGTTGACCCGCGAGGAGGCGGCGATCGTATTTAATCGTCTGCGAAATCAGCTGATGGCTATGCTTCAAAGCGCCAAAGATTAATTTCTCCAAGTGTCGATCAGGAGCAGGGGCCCGGCCTGGAAACCAGCAATATAAGGTTAACCGATAAAAGCCGCCCCTCTCATACCCGCTGCTGCGGTGCATCGAGAGGGGCGGCAGTTTGAGCAGGCGGCTAGCAAGAATGTGGTCGATCGACCGCGGTTATGCAGCGGAACACCGCGCGCTGAGAGCTGCGCGCAGTGCGGAAGAATGCGGCGGTTCGACCAATTCACGCGAGCATTGACCAGAGGAGTTACGGCAGCAGTGATGCTGTGCACGGAATGGCAATGGTGACCGTGGTGCCTTGCCCTTCCTCACTTTCAAACCGGATGGTGCCTTTGTGGTTTTGAATGATTTTGTAGCTGACCATGAGCCCGAGTCCGGTGCCTTTGTTTTTGGTGGAGTAAAAGGGCTCTCCGAGCTTGGCCAGCTTGCTTGCCGGAATGCCGGTGCCGTTATCAATAAACTGAACGATGATCTGCTGCTGATCCGCATGCAGCTCGGCGAGCACATCGACTCTGCCGCCGGAGGGCATGGCCTCAATCGCATTTTTGAGAATATTGATAAACACCTGCTTCAGCTGGTTCTCTACTCCAAACACCAAGAGCCCCTCTGTAAACAGGGCGTTCATCTCGACATTGTTCATATTGGCCTGTGATTCCAGCAGCATAAGCACGTCCTGCAGAATCGGGGTCAGGTCCTTTTCCACAAAATCAATAGCCTGCGGCTTGGCGAGCACCAGCAGCTCGCTGACGATCTGCTCAATCCGGTTCAGCTCGTTCAGCATAATATCAATATACATGTCATTGCCCATGCCCTTGCCGGACATAAGCTTGGTGAAGCCCTTCAGGGCGGTCAGCGGGTTCCGGATTTCATGAGCAACACCGGCCGCGAGCTGTCCAACGGCAGAGAGCATTTCATTCTTGCGGAGCATTTCCTCCGCATGCTTGCGGTCGGTAATATCCTCCGAGAATTTGACGTAGTGGATGATGCGGCCCTGCTTGTCGCGAACCGGGATCATTTTGACCGATTCCCAGAACAGCTCGCCGTTCTTTTTGCAGCCGGTCAATTCCCCCATCCACTGCCCGTCCTCCTTAGCCAGCTTCATTACATGCTCAATCGGCCGCTCGCCGGCCTCGCTCTGCATGCACTCGCGAATGCTTTTTCCCTTCACATCGGCCAGATGAAAGCCCGTAACCTCCGTATAGCGGGGATTCACATATTCTATCCGCCCAGCGGGGTCCAGGATCGCCGTAATGCTCGGGCTTTGCTCGACCGCATAGGAGAGCTTCTGCAGCTCCTCGTTTACCGTTTTGAGGTCCGTAATATTGACAAACGTCAGCACGACGCCGCTAATAAAGTTGTCATCCTTCCGGTAAGGAAGGATACGCATGCTGTACCAGGTGCCGCTCTGGCTTTGAATTTCCTTCTCAAAAGGAACCAGCGACTGCAGCACCTCCTGAGCGTCCTGGACAAGCGTATCGTATTTAAAATGGTGCGAGATATGCTCAATCGGGCGGCCGTAATCGACATCCATCAGATGGATTTCCTTCGTAATCGCCGGAGTAAATCGGCGCACACACATCCGCTTATCCAGAAAAATAGTCCCGATCCGCGTGCTCACCAAAAAGTTGGTCATATCGTTGTTCACGTCCGTCAGCTCCTGAATCTTGAACTGATACTCGGTGTTGACCGTGACCAGCTCCTCGTTGACCGACTGCAGCTCCTCATTGGCGCTTTGCAGCTCCTCGTTCGCCGCAACCAGCTCCTCATTCGTGGCCTGCAGCTCCTCATTGGACGTCTCCAGCTCTTCAACGGTAGCCTGCAGAGATTCCTCCGCCCGGAGCAGCGCCTGCTCCAGCTGCATAATCCGCAGGTTCACGCCGCTGTCTACCTCGAATGGCTGCATCACCACCTGTGATTCCGAGCCCGGCTGCTCCGGCTCCATGAACAGGATGAGAACATATTTCTCATAGATCTTGTTCTTGAGGGAGAAGGGACGGATGTGCAGGTCGATCTGCCGCTCGCCAAAATTCGTCTGGATCGTCAACGAGCGGTACGTTACACCTCGGCGCTGTTCCCGCACCTTTTGCACCGCGGAGGAGACGGCGACGGACACCTGGGGGTCGATCATTTTATACAAATTCCAGCTGGGCTTTCCCTGGGCAAGCATCAGATATTCGTTAATGGGTCCGTTCAGATGAATCACATCATTACTCTGGTCCACAATCATGCCTGGGGCCACGTGCTCCTCGACGAGCGTGGTCTGCAGGTCATCGAGCCGCTTCGGTCCGCTTTCCTTGGCCGGCACGGCAGGGGAGACCATTCTGCGGAAGGGCTGCGGCTGTGCGAGGCGGTCCTCCATCTGGAACATGCGGGGCTCTTCGCCGGCGGACGTTTTTTTGTGCGTAAAAATATTCCATCTCCGGTCAAACGCCTCAAACTGGTTGGTGAAGCGCCCGATCGTTTCGCTGGGACCTAAGAAGAGGAAGCCGTCAGGGTTCAGGGCAAAATGAAACAGAGACAGCACCTTCTGCTGCATTTCCGGCTGCAGATAGATCAGCATATTGCGGCAGGTGATAAGGTCCAGATTGCGGAACGGCGGATCTTTGATGATGTTCTGCGGTGCAAAGACGACCATCTTGCGGATTTCCTTGCTTACCTGGAACATATCATCGTCCTTGATAAAGAAGCGGTCCTGATCTTCCCGGGACAGGTGGCTGATGGTGCTTTCGGAGTAAATCCCCTGGCTGGCATATTCAATGGATTCCTTGTCGAGATCTGTGGCAAAAATTTTGATGGAATACGGCGTCTCCAGGCTCTCGGCATATTTGCGCATCAAAATAGCTACTGAATACGCCTCCTCGCCGGTGGAGCAGCCGGCCACCCAGACTCGGATCTCCTTGACGAAGCTTTTGCGCTCGAACAGCTCTGGAATCACCCGCTCGTACAGCACGTTAAAGGCCTCGGAATCGCGGAAGAAATTCGTAACCCCGATCAGCAGATCCTTCCTTAGCGACTGCAGCTCCTCGCGGTGCTCATCGAGAAACGTCATGTACATCGCCATGCTGGGCACATTGTGGATGGCCATGCGCCGCTCGATTCGCCGCAGGACGCTGTTGCGCTTGTAGTACGTAAAATCGACCCCGCAATCCTGGCGGATCTTCTCGAAGATGAGCTGGATATACTGCTCCGTCGTTATCGTTTCGCGGACGGTAGATACATTCTCATAGCCTTCTCCATGCACGTGAAGCAGCAGGCGCTCCGTCATTTCCTTGGGAGCCAGCACCGCATCGGCATTGCCGGACAGCCGCGCACTGCTGGGCATGCCGTCATATTTGGCCGAGTGGCTGTCCTGTGCAATAACAAGGCCGCCTGTATCCTTAATATCCTGAATGCCGCGGGACCCGTCCGTACCGGTACCGGACATGACGACAGCCACCGCCTGGTTTCTGCACTCCTGGGCCAGCGAGCTGAAAAACATATCAATCGGCATGTGCAGCGTGGTGTTAGGAAGGGGCTCTGCCAGCTTCAGACGGCCGCCGGAGATGGTCAGAATCTTGCGCGGCGGCGTCAGATAAATATAGTTAGGACGGACGACCATATCATGCCGCGCTTCGCGGATGTTCATGGCCGTATATTTGCGAAGAATCTCGCTCATGAGACTCTTGTAATCGGGGGACAGATGCTGCACGACGACAAAAGCCATGCCGGTATCCGGCGGCATATGGTCGAAGAATACCTCCAGCGCCTCCAGCCCGCCCGCAGATGCACCTAGTCCTACGACGTAGGCCGGCGCATGCTCCTCATTCTCGGGCTCGTTCGTTTTGGGGTGAGTAAGGCTCGCAGGCGGCACGATGTTGGCAGATTGCTGCTGTAATTCATTTTCGCTCATTGGGCTAGTTCCCTTCTCCTTGGGCTGTGATCATTGAGGCTTCACGGGCTTCGTGCTGCTGCAGCGCATGAATAGCTGCCTCCAAATACTGCCGGTAAGCTTGCCGGGCTCTCTCATCCAGGCTGCGGGCGAGGTCCAGGGAATCCAGCATATATTGGAAATTGTCCGTAAGTGTACGCGTTTTCATTGCATGCTTGCTTAAAATTCCCTCAAGCCATAACGCATAATCGGTAAAAACAGAGGCGTTGCCAAGCTGAAAGGCCGTCTCCAGATGCTTCAGATGATGAAGGTTGTCCTCCCGGCATTTATGACGTCCCCGTTCCCCGTAGCGCTGCAGCAGGGAGGGATCTGCCGTATAGATCATATCCATCACCTGCTGGATCATATCGGCGTACTCTTCCATGGTTTCCATGCTCCGCATCCTTTCTCTAGCTTGAATGCATTGATAGACTTCACGGTGTAATTGGAAATATTATCATACTTCATTCACTTTTTATAGCGAAATCGCCTGTTTTGATCATTATAATAGAAAAAAAGACTTCCTCGTCACTTTCGACAAAGCTTACGTTCAATCGCCAAAAATAGCCCTGGTCATCAGCTTCAAGATCATATTACAATGTAAAACGTTATGATATTACCGGGGGGATAAGAAGGTGCTGCCCTTGAATATGGAAATTGAGCATCTGGCAGAGCTGATGCTGGAAGGACTGACGGAGGAGTGCTGGACCCTCTTGGTCCGTCATATGGATTCAGGAAGGAACAGTCTGTACATCTATGATCAGCTGCTAACACCGGCAATGCAATATATCGGCGGTCTGTGGGAGCAGAATCTGGTCTCCGTCGCGGATGAGCATCTGGCCTCAGGGGTCTGTGATGTTATGATTACGCGGTATGCACACCAGATAAAGCCGGCGCAGGGACATGGAGGAAGAGCGATGTTCTTGTGCGTTGAGGGGGAGTATCATCATCTTGGCCTTAAAATGGTCTCGTCCCTGTTTCAGGAACAGGGCTTCAGCACCCGCCTGTATGGCGGTAATTTGCCGCTGGAGAACACCATGGTCAGTGCGATGAACTGGAAGCCCGAGATCATTGGCGTGTCCGCGTCCATCGTGTATCATCTGCCGACCTTGATGAAGTACACTCAGGCCTTGCAGAGCCTGAGCTATGAACCCATAATCGTCATCGGCGGCCGCCTGATTGACCGCTATGGACTCCAGAATACGCTGGGGGAGCGGGCACTGTTCTTTCCCGACCTGCTCTCCCTGAACGATTGGCTGCGATCCTACGAAGCGGCAAGCCGCGAGGCTGCGGCGCATTTCAATATGAGGTGAGAGAACTTATGGAGGACAAGCAACTTCCCGTGCCTTATTTCAAAGTCAATCTGCATTATCAGATTCTTGCCTGCTCTTCGCCGGCAGCAGACCTCTTTGCAGCTTCCGGCAGCTGGCTCAGCTTCATTGATGAAGGCTCGCTGAATAAGGCAAGAACCTATATATCGCCGGATCACACGGATCAGCGGGTAGAGCTGATTCTGAAGACCCGGTCTGCTCAGGTGCTGCCCTTTGAAGTGTATCAGCACTGGGATGAGGAGGAGTGCGGCCATCTGGTGTGCATCTCCAGGGACAAGCAGTACAAGGCCGTTGCAGAGCGGCTGGAGCGTCTCCATGAGAACCTCGAGAACGGCATGTATGAGCCTGCTGTTCGGCAGGCGGGAAGCGCCAGAAGCTATTTGAGCGCAAGCCATACGCTAAACCGCGAGCTGTGCAGCGTGCTGGAAACCGTCAAGGATTTGCTGGATCAGGTGCATCCCAGCCTGGTGGAGATCCACCAGACGGACTACAGTGATATTATTCGGCAGCTGATCGATACTGCATTGAAGAATGCTTCCCGGGAGATGTATTAAAGCCCGGCTGCATGGGCGTTATGTAAATCGCAGAAATCCCCGGTACCCTCATGAAGGTACCGGGGATTTTTGTGATTTGGACGGGGGTGGAGCTCCCAGGACAGAAGGAGCTTTCCAGAGCTCGTTAGCTCGGCATGATCCAGACGATTTCGCAAATGCGGACGAAGCACATTTTTCCGTGTACCTCAAGCACCACGTGATCCGGCTTCACCTGCTTCACGCAGCCCTCAATGCGTCCGCGGGTCGTTTCCAGCACTACATACTTGCCAATAAGGGACTTGAACGCCTCCACGACATAAGGATCAACAGGGTAGACTACAATCGGCTGTGCTGTCGGCTGATGCTCCATTTGCTGGTGATGCTGCTGATGTTGCTGTCCCATCGTCTGCTGAGGCGCCATCGTGTAAGGCGATGCTTGATAATACGGTCCCAAAACATTCACTCCATTCGTGGTATCTTTCATATTTGCAGTCTATGCAGCTGCCCAGTGGGCGGTGCCTGCAAGCAGGCTATATATCTTGCCCTTTGTCATGAAGAAGCAGAGGGGCCCATGGCAATCCAGGATACAAAGCCATGGCTTTGGGTGCAGCCCGGCTGCCGAAGCACCTCCAATATTGCATAGCTGGCCTGCTGCTCCTTAAGGGACACGAGCAGTCCAGGATGATTGCTCATCGCCACAATGACGTAATGGGCGGTTGGATAGGCCTCGTCAAAGGCGACCTGGACGACAGCCTGCTGCTCATTCCCGGCAAACACGAAGGCGCTCAAGCCATACTGCTGCAAGGACGGTCCAGTGCTGCGAACCGGTGCGAATCCGAGATGCTCCAGCTGAACTGCGCCGGAGGTCAGATGAGAGCTGTCGATCGAGCCCGCGGCAAGCTGAGGTCCTGAGACAGCCCCGTCTGCCAGCTTGTCGCCGGTCAGGGAGGCATCCATGACCTGCTCGCCTGTAATGGCACCGGCCTCCAGATGCCGGCCTCCAATGCTGCTTGGCTTAAGGTGGCGAGGCAGAATCGCGCCTTCTGCGATGTGCCGGGACTGCACCGCTCCCGCTTGCAGATGCGCCGCTCCCAGACTGTCCGGCTGGAGCTGCTCCCGGCCAATCACGGCGTCCTGAAGGTGCTCTTTCCCGATGCTTGATGGTGCAATATGGATGCCGTTTACGGCTTCCGGAGAGAAATGGCGGGAGGATAGGCTATGGTCTGCCAGATGCTGCTCCCGCACGCAGTTTTCTTCAAGATGCTCTGCATGAACGACACCTGCCGTCAGATGCCGGGCATCAATGGTATTTAGCTGCAGATGTGTCCCGTCCACGGCGCCCGGTGCGAGCAGGGAGCTGTCAATGGTATGGGGCTTCACATGGCGCGACTCCACGGCTTCCGCCGCCAGCTGTTCACTTTGTACGGCGCCAGGCTGCATATGAATGGAGGCGATAGAGGAAGGCTGGAGCTTGCTTCCACTGACAGCCCCGTCGCTCAGCTCCTGCTCTGTAACAGCTCCTGACTGCAGATGCTCTGCCGAGAGTGACTTCTTCTGCAGCTTGTCGCCCCCGATGCTGCCGTCGGGCAGTAAATCCGGGGAGCGGACGTCCTCTGCCAGATGGGAGAGGGTAACGCTGCTGTTTTTAAGGTGATAGCCGTATAAGGTTTCCGGAGCCACATGTCGGCCTTCTATGCTTTCCGGAGCCAGGTGCCGGGCCTCAATCGCGTTGTCTGCCAGATGGACTTCCCGGATGGTTCCGCTTTGAATAGCGACAGCTGTCACAGAGGAAGGCGCAAGATGGATGCTGTTCACCGCGTAGAGCTGCAGCTTCTCCGGACCAATGGATTGATCCTGCAGCTGCCGGATGGTAATGCTGCTGTCCTGGATCGACAGGGATTCCAGCACCTCCGGCGTGAAATGCCGATGTCCAATAATCCCTTCAGCCAGATGGGCTTCGGTAATGGCGGCATCTTTAATTTTGGTGGAGGTGACGCTGCCTTCAGCCAGCTTGGCAGTATGAACAGAGAGGTCGGTCAGCTTGTCGGTTGTGACGCTTTCCGGAGAGAGCTTAAGTGCGGTGACCGCATGATCAGCCAGATGCTGCGGATAAATCGCTCCGTCCGCTAACGCCTGCTCCGTAACTGAGCCTGCCGCCAGTTTGGCAGAGGTTACAGAGGCAGGCGCAAGGGCAGGGCTAGGGACGCACTCCACGGTGAAATGGCGCGCGATCAGCGCGCGATCTGCCAGATGCTCTTGCTGCACGGCCTGATCTTGAAGGGCAGCTGCACTTACGCTGCCAGTGCCGAGATGGATTTCCGAAATGAGGCCGGGCACCAGATGATCGGCGTTCACGCCTTCGGCAGCGATAGCGGGGCCAAAGACGGCGCCGGGGGCGAGCTTGCGGCTGTCCACGCTTTCCGGGGCCAGCTTGGATGCTGTCACCGCCTGGTCCTGGAGGTGGGAGGACGTGATGGAATCACAGGCCAGATGGTGCTCCTGAATGGACTCCGGAGCGATGGCAGCACTATCAACCAGGCCTGCACTCAGGTGCTGGGCGGCAATGGCTCCGTCCTGAATATGACCGCCTTGAATGGATTGTGGCGAAAGATGTGCGGACACCACAGCTTCTAGCGCCAGCTGCTCCCTCTTGATGGCGCCGCTGGCAATGTGGCGTGTGTGCACGGCCCCGTCGCTGAGCTTTTGCGGCAGGATGCTCTGATCTGCAATCTTCGAAGCGGTGACGGCTTGCTCTACCAGCTTGGAGGTGCCCACGGCTTGCTCGGCCAGCTTCAGGCTGGTGACAGCGGCGTCGCTCAGATGGCGTGTCTGAATCTCGCCGGGGGTCAGCTGCTGACTGCCGATGGAGGCAGGCTGAAGCTGCGCGGGACCGATCAGTCCCGCAGCCAGATGCTGCGCCGTAATGGCTCCCTCCGCAATGTGAGCAGAGGTAATGCAGCCGTTCTCCAGCTGCTGCGGGCCCACCGCATGCTCTGCCAGCTGTTCCCGGCCGACAGCTCCGGGAGACAGAGACAAACCGGTGATGCTTGCCGGCTCCAGATGAATGCCCTGAATGGAGCCGGGCTGCAGCTTGGCACCATTCACGGCGCCGTCGCGAATAATGGCGGTGGTGACGGCCTGCTCTGCCAGCTTGGCGGTATGGACAGCTTCGTTGGCGAGATGGTGGGTATTGACGCTGCCGGAGGCGATTTTGTCTTCCGTAATCGCTTCGTCCTCCAGCAGCTGGCCCGGAACACTGCTTAGACTAAGGTGGCGCGGAAGCACAGCGCCATCGGCGATATGCTGAGACTGAACCGCCTGCAGTCCCAGCTTGCCTGCATCAATGCTGCCCGGCTTGATGTGGCTTGCTGTGATAGCATGATCGGCAATGCTCTGCCCGGTCACAATGCCGCCAGCCAAATGCTCGGCAGTAATGCTGGCTGACGCCAGCTTGCTGGATGTGACGCTTTCGTCAGCCAGGTGAATGGTCGTGACGCATTGATCCTGCAGCTTGTCGCTGCCGACCGAGCCGGGGGCCAGCTTGGCTGCCGTCACGGCGCGGGCTGCAAGATTGGACTCGGTGACAGCGGCCTTTCCGATATCCTCTGTATGAATAACAGGGGCTTTGGACGGGAGCAGCCGTTCCTTTAGCAGCTGCTCCGGATAAGCTGCCAGCATCTCCGCCTGCTCTGTGGCTCCTGCAGGAGCGGCTGTCTCCCCAGCCGGCTCCTCGTGTTCTGCATCGGAGAAGCCGCTTTGCACGGGCTCCGCTGCGGCTTCGGCTGGCAGGACGGCAGGAGCAGCCTGACGGATCGACGCTTCCTTGGTCTTCGCCTTTCCACTGGGCTGTGCCAGATCGATTTCCTTCAAGCTGGCGCTGACCTGATAGCGCTGGCCGGGATCTTTGCTGCTGGAGTGTTTTCCACGTTTTTTCAAGCACTGCACGCTCCTTCGCGAGAGAATGGATCATCTCCGGCATCCTATGCGGCACGCTGGGCGGCTGTCACTGGAAAGGCAAAAAAGCACCCGGCAGCGCTGCCGGGTGCTCTAGGGGGTGCTTTAGTATAGTCCCAATGCATAGCACCAATATAAAATTTAACCCCTGACAGCCAAGCAGCTGTGCAGACGGTTCCAGTTGAAGTCAGATGGAACGAACTTTCCAAAACAACAAAAGCCCTGCCTCTCTTTCGTCCTTGCGGCTCCGATGACCGCTCCAGTGTGAATCAGAAAAAAAACATCCTGTAAAACTCATACTTTTGGGTTAGTAAATAGGAATTTAACAACTTCAGTGAAGGTAAGTGAAATCCGGTTTGAAGAGGAATCCATCGGGGTTAAACTTCATATCCATATTGAAAATATTATCATACTTTTTCAGAAAATGCAAATCATAGGTGTCTGCGCGCTCCATCTAAAAATAAACCGCTTGATTTTTTCGCCGTTTCAGCCGATATTTCTAAATATAAACAATTACAGAGAAAGTAGGCACTGGCATGCAGCTGTATAAGTCCTTTCTGCGTCAGCTAATTCGAAATTATATGATTGGCTCCTTGATCGCCGTTCTGCTCGTCGGCGGTGCATTGATGACCACAACCCTTAATGTTTCCTATATAGAAAGCTTCCGGCTGCTGAGCATTTTAGGTGGATCCTTTGTCGTAATGCTCGCGGTGGAGCTTTTTGTTTTTTTCAAGCATATTGGAATCATTCGCAGTGCCCTGCTGGAGGAGGACGCCGCGCTGGATCAGCTGGAGGCAGCCTATCTTCGAACCCACCGGATGCCGTCGCTGGCAGTCTATCGTATTTACGGTCCTCATCTTCTGGGCATGTCCATTCCCGCGCTGATCGCTACCGTATGGATGATTCATGCCGGGCTGCTGAGCATCCCGCTGTCCTACATCTGGATTGCAGTGCTGGGTGCGGTCATGGTCGCCAGCTGTCATGCGATGATCGAGTTTTTTCTGACGGTTGCCGCGATCCGGCCCATTGTTCGCGAGCTGCGCCGGCTCGCGCTCATTCGATATGGCGTAGACTTTTCGCTGGAAGGACATGTGTTTACCTCCATCCGCACCAAATTCCTGCTCAGTGCGATGCTGATCGGGACTTGTCCGCTGTTCCTGTTCAGCCTGGCGGTTCGGGTGCATATGGGGCAGTTCTATGAGGAAATATCGCGAGGCTACTGGGGCTGGGCAGGCATCATTCTAATGCTCGGCGTAGGCTTCGCCTATATTGGTGCACTGCTCATGACGCAGGACGTCAACCGACCGCTGCGTCAGCTGTATAAAGCAATGGATACGGTGAAGGAGGGACGCTTCATTCAGACCTCCAATCTGTATTCGGATGAATTCTCCAGCCTGATCGCCGGCTTCAATATGATGGTTCGGGGACTGCAGCTGCGGGAGGAGCGGAACCGCAAGCTGCTGGAGAGCTATTTTGCCGCGCTGGCCGCAGCCCTGGATGCAAGAGACCCCTATACCGCAGGTCATTCGCTGAGAGTTGCTGAATATTCCGTCATTATTGGCCAATTGGCAGGTCTGAACGCCCATAGTATTGATATTCTTCACAAAACAGCACTGCTGCATGATATCGGCAAAATCGGGCTCCGGGACAGCATCCTGCTCAAAGAAGGCCGCCTGACCGAAGAGGAGTTCTTCCAGGTGAAGACCCATCCGGCACAAGGGGAAAATATTCTGAAGCAGATCGAGCCGCCGGATGCTATGGCACCTTTCCTGGAGGGAGTGCGGTCCCATCACGAGAGATATGACGGTCACGGATATCCTGATGGCCTGCAGGGCAAGGACATTCCGCTGTTCGGCCGGATTATTGCCGTCGCGGATGCTTATGATGCCATGACCTCCGACCGCCCTTACCGGCGGGGGATGAGCCAGGCCGAGGCACTGGACATCCTGGAGCAAGGGCGTGGAAGTCAATGGGATCCTGATTTCGCAGGGATGTTCGTTCAGCATATGCGGCGCAATCTGGAAACAGCATAAAGCATGTGGAGGGACCGGACTTAGGCAGTATGCCGAAGTCCGGTTTTGTCTGTGCGGGACTGCTCCCGCCGATGCATCCAGCCCGCCAGAAGGACGCTTCCCTCGTAGAGAGCAATCATCGGCACAGCGACCATCAGATGGGAGACCAGGTCCGGAGGCGAGATCAGTGCGGAAATGATCACAAGCAGCAGATAGGCATAGCGCCGCATTGAATGCAGCAGTGCCGGGTTGAGCAGGCCGATCCGGGTCAGGAAGAGGACCACGGCGGGAAGCTCGAATGCCAGAGCTAGAGGCACGATGATGTTGAACATAAAGCCGAAATAAGCAGCGACACCATACGTCTCGACAAGCTCCATCTCCGTATTCACCTTCGTCGTGAAGGCCAGGCTCATAGGGAACACGACAAAATACGCGAAGGCCAGGCCAAGAATGAAGCACAGAGCCGAGAAGGGAATGAACTTCAGGGCCGCCTTCTGCTCCACCGGCTGCAGTCCGTCCTTGACGAACAGCCAGAGCTGATACAGCGTGAAGGGAAGGGCTACAATGAGCGAGAGCACCAAGGCAATGCCCATATAGATGCGTAGTCCGTCCCAAGGCGAGAATACATTCCAGGTGACCTGAAAGGCGGGGGAATGCAGCTTCATAAAGGCCAGACACCCGGGAGCAGCAAGCAGCCCGGCGATCATAGCGCCCGCAAATACAACGGCCACTGCGATGATCCTTTTGCGAAGCTCGGCAAGGTGGCTGCCAAGACTCATGGCTTGTTGTACATCCATATTGATCGACTCCTTCCCTAAGGGGGCTTTGACAGGTGCTGTCTGGTGGCTCAAGCGGGGGCACAGCCCCGCCGGCGCGGTTTAGGTGGTTCCCGGAGCTCGACCGTATTAAATCCCTCCTGCATCTTCTGATGAATATAGATCAGCTTGTTGACGTCCTCAAACGAGTATCTGCGGTTGCCTCCCTTCGTTCTTTCCGGAAAAATAAGCTTTCTCTGCTCATAATACCGAATTTGTCTCTCGGTAAGGCCGGTAAGCTCGCGAACGACACCTATACTCATGACTTTGTTCTCCACAGCTGCCGCCTCCATTCTTGAACGTATAATAATCTAACATGTTATGTTATCTGATATAACCTAAACCTCCTTTCTCATTGAGGTTTACACGTATTGAAATGATTTCCATGAGGATATGAATCTGATTCTATGTAATTATTATCAAAAAATCAATTATCTTTCAGAAAATAAAATTAGTGTGTAAGGATTTCTTACATAATTTAACTCAAATCCGGAATTCTTTGCTAAGATCAGCGCATAACCTGATTTCACGGCAAAGGAGTGGGTGACATGGCAGTTCAGGATAAACCGGAGGAAATGACGCGGAGGCAATTTCTAACGGCTGTCGGCAAGGTGGGAGGCTCGGCAGCGGTATTTAGCTTGATGGGAACGATGGGGCTGCTGGCCCCACAAACGCTGAAAGCGGCTGAATATGTGCCCCCGGGCGTCAACGACTTAAAGCTTAGTGGCCGGAAAGGCCAGAAGGTTATCATTCTGGGGGCCGGTATTGCCGGACTTACCGCTGCCTATGAGCTGGGGCTGGCCGGCTATGACTGTACCATCCTGGAGGCGAAGGAGTTTGCAGGAGGCCGGTGCTGGACGGTTCGTAAAGGGACCTCGGTGGCGGAGCTCGGCACCGTACGGCAGACCGCGCGCTTTGATCAAGGGCTTTACTTCAACGCGGGTCCAATGAGGATTCCTCAATTTCATGTTACGATGGATTATTGCCGTAAATTCGGGATTGCCGTGGAGCCGTTTAACAATGTGAACGAAAGCGGGTTCTACTACAACGAGAATGTGGGGGCCTTATCCAACCGCCGGGTGCCGAAGAGAGCAGCCAAAGCCGACGTGCGCGGCTATACGGCGGAAATGCTTGCCAAAGCAGTCCATCAGAACCGGCTCGACCTGCCGCTTACCGCCGAGGAGAAAAGCAAGCTGGTTGACTATTTGCGGGCAGAGGGGGATCTGAGTCCGGATCTGTTCTACAAGGGCTCTTCACGCGGAGGCTACAAAGAGGAGCCGGGCGGGGCCTTGGACGGCGGGGTGCGCCGGGACCCTTTTGATCTGAAATCGATTATTGATTCCGGCTTCGGCAGGTATTTCAGCAATGAGTACAGCTATGACCAGCAGATGATGATGTTCCATCCTGTTGGCGGTATGGACAAAATCGTGGATGCCTTCGTTAAAAGAGTCGGGAATAATATCATCCGCTACCGCACGGAGGTTAAAAGAATCTCCCAATCAGAGGATGGCGTTAAGATCGTGTATAGCAGCCCTGGCAGCGGAGGGGAGAAGGAGATCACCGGCGATTACTGTATTTGTACGATTCCGCTGAGTGTGCTGAAGCATATACCGGCTGATTTTTCCCCGGAGATGTCGAAGGCGATTGCCAGCACGAATTACGCTTCTGCCGGAAAGATTGGACTCCAGTTTCAGCGGCGCTTCTGGGAAGAGGATGACCAGCTTTATGGAGGGAACTCGCTCACGAACATGGACATCACCCAAATCTATTATCCGCCGAACGATTATTTTTCCAAAAAAGGGGTGGTGCTGGGCTACTATGCCTTTGGCGGCAACGCCGATAAGCTGGGCCGGATGTCATTCTTGGAGAGAGAGCGCCACGCGCTTGCCCAAGGCGGTAAAATTCATCCCCAGTATGCCAAGGAGTTCGAGTCATCCTTCTCGATTGATTGGAAAAAAACAAAATTCCAGGAAGGCGGATGGGCCTCATACAGTGCCGATGACCGCAAATCCTTTTACCCGGTCTTATGCAAGCCGGATCGCCGCATCTATCTTGCCGGAGAGCATCTCAGCTATATGACAGGCTGGCAGTCCGGAGCGATCGAATCCGCCCAGATTGTCGTCAAGGAGCTGCATGAGCGGGTGATGAAGGCTTAAAGTGAGCCTCGGAAGCTTTCGGATTTACTGTGACTAATGTATAGAATCAGATCCTGGAATAGAGAGGAAGATTGTGATGAAAACGAAAATGAAGCTGGATCAAAAGCTGAAGTATGCAGCGGCCATGGCCCTGCTCTTCAGCCTCGCAGGAGCCACGGTGTATGCCGCCGATAAACCGGCCGAGACTCCGGTCATTCAGGCCATTAAGGTTTCGGCAGGTCCCGGATTTTATGGAAGTCCCTCCTCATCCATTTCCAGCGGTGTGATCGTGCCGCAAGGCTACTCCACGCTGTATACCAGCGGCACCGTGCCGCCGCTGCTGAACAAGGAAGGAAAGACGGTATATGAGCGCTACGGAGATACAAAGACTCAGGGAATCGGGGTATTGAAGGCCATTGAGAAGCAGCTGCAGGAGCAGGGGCTGGGCATGAAGGATGTGGTATATCTGCGGGTATACATTACGCCGGATGCTGCGAAGGACGATGCGTTTGATTACAAGGGCTGGTTTGATGCCTATGCCGAGTTCTTTAACACCGAGTCCAATCCGGTGAAGCCTGCCCGCTCAACGGTGGGTGTAGCCAGTCTGGTCAGTCCGGATTGGCTGATCGAGATCGAAGCCGTCGCTGTGTATCCCAAAGTCAGGTGACTGGAGTCGATCGTCACAGGTAAGGCTTGTGTTACGGCTTCCGATCGCAAGCGGGGTCATTGCGAAGCACAGCACGGATGACGATTCATGACTATATATGAAGGGAAGTGAGATTATGTTTCAAAATGTTGGCTTTGCCGGCGTGATGATGGTGCTGATTGTGGTGCTAATTCTGTTCGGTCCGTCGAAGCTGCCGGAGCTGGGAAGAGCCGTGGGCCGGACCTTGTTTGAATTCAAATCCTCGGCCCGGGAGCTGGTCGGCGATGACCGTAAGGAAGAAGAGGAAAAGAGCGGGCTGCTGAAATCCAAGGACTGAATGTTGGCGGGCTTTGCGCCGTGCAGGATATCATATCATCCAACCGACCCGGCCTTTGGCCGGGTCTTTGTCCTGCGTTTTCCTTGTTGTTATATGCTGTCGAAAAAAGGTTGGGTTTTGTTCCATTTTTTGTGTCTTGATTAGTTAATATGGGTATTAAGGAGGAGAAAGGAGGTGAAAACGTGAAATGAACAACCGCGTATGGCCTTTCGTTCTTGGCAGCTTTATCCTGCTGTTCACGCTTCAAGCCGGAAGTGACGCCTATGCAGAAGAGTTAAAGCCTGCTGCTGAAGGTAAGGGCCAGGCTGGTCATATGCTGTCGTTGCAGCGGGGGCTGAGCGGTCTCAAGGATTCGGTGTCCGGCGTCAGTGATTCGGTAAAGAAGACGTTATCCGATGCCCGTAATACGGTAGAGGATACAGGAGATGCCCTGGAGCAGACGCTGAAGGAAACGGCTTCAGGCGTAGAGTGGACAGTGGAAGAGGCGGTGCAGGGCGTGGGAGAGACACTGGAGCCCGTAGCGGAACTGGCTGAAAGCACATTGAGAAATGGTGCAGGCACGTCTTCAGAAGCTGTTCGGCATACCAGAGAGACGGTGCAGAAGGTACTGGAATCGGCTCATGAGCCGGAGGTGATCGTAACAGAAACCGTGAAGGCAGCAGGTAAGACGGTCCGCGAGACAGGCAAGATGCTGTCAGGCACGGTGCGAAACGGCGTAGCTGCGGTGAAGGAAACCGGTAAGGGTGCGGTAAACACCGTGGAAGAGACGGCAGAGAATGTGCTCCGTGAAACGGATAAGTTGTTGAGTCAGGTGAAGGAGACGTCAGTGACGCTGATACCGGTGAAGCCGGCACAGCCATCGAAGCCGCCAGCTCCAGTGAAGCCGCCGGAGGCGCCGGAAGAGCCCGAGCAGGAGCTTCCACAAATTCCGGAAGATGCATCACAGCCGGAGCGGCCGATTTTTACACAGTCTGATCCGGCACCTAGTGATGTCCGCGCAGATCGTGAGCATTCGGAGGATAAAGTAAGGCTTGGGCTAAATCCCCCGAAGCCTGTCGCAGTGACCGGTAAAGAGCGGGAAGCATCCTCACGAGTGACAGAGAAGGAAGAAGACCGACCGCGGGAGAGCACACCTGACACATCGGAGAAGGATGAGCTGCAGGAGACTGAAGAGAACAGCGTTGATGCTGCAGCAGCTTTCCAAAACGGAGCTGCAGACGCGTTCGCTCCGAAGCAGCGACAGCAAGATTCGCAGGAGGTACCTCAGGTCTTGGGAATGACAGAAGCGGCGCAGGACAATGCGGGACCCCGTGTTGATTCGGGAGTATTCTTGGAGCAGACAAGAGGGAATGCTGAAGCTATCTTTGATAACGCTTTCTTTTACAAAATTTACAGCACGCCGCTGTTGTATGCCCAGAACGCCCAGTCCACCGGTACAGCCGGGATCGGATCAATAGGGATCTGGCTCTTATCTTTTCTGACAGATGGAAGCCCGGTTTCGAGTCCGGAATCATCCCCGTCTGCATGGCCCGGCTCGCTGTATGCGCTGAATAGTCAGTGGATAGCTGAGCCTGCAGGACTTCCGCCACAGCGCTCTCCTTATTTTGCAGAGGATTACACAAACTCAAAATAAGGAGAGATGAATATGAAATGGACAAATAAATGGGTTATGGCTGCGGCAGTGAGTGTTCCGGTGTTGTTTGCTGCCACGGTTGGCGGTGCTTCTGTGGAGGCTGCAGCGGAAAGGAATGCAAACGAGTCAAGCTCGCGCGCGCTGCTCGAAATCCGGCTGGATAAGCTCCCGCTCGTAGAGAAGGTGCATGTGGGAGTGCTGGAGCATGAGCATGGGGAGAAGGACAGCCATCATGAAGGAGGCCAGAGCGAAGAGGGTACTGATCACGAAAGCACCGAGGAGGAAAATGCCGATCCAGGAAGCAATAATGAGCAGTATGGAGATCAAGGAAACATGGATGAGCAAGATGCTGATCCCGAGGTGAGCGAAAGTCAGAAGCGGGAGAAGCGTGCATTGGTGGACCTGGATCTCAAGGAAAGCGTGCTGGGCGACCGTCTGCATGTGGGTGTGCTGGAGCATGAGCATGAGGTGAAGGGCAGTCACCGTGAAGGAGTTCAGGGAGAAGAGGCTAATCCCGAGGTGAGCGAAAGTCAGAAGCGGGAGAAGCGTGCCCTGGTGGATCTGGATCTCAAGGAAAGCGTGCTGGGCGAACGTCTGCATGTGGGTGTGCTGGAGCATGAGCATGAGGTGAAGGGCAGCCAGCGTGAAGGAGTTCAGGGCGACGATGCTAATCCCGAGGTGAGCGAAAGTCAGAAGCGGGAGAAGCGTGCCCTGGTAGACCTGGATCTCAAGGAAAGCGTGCTGGGCGACCGCCTGCATGTGGGTGTGCTGGAGCATGAGCATGAGGTGAAGGGCAGTCAGCGTGAAGGAGTTCAGGGCGACGATGCTGATCCCGAGGTGAGCGAAAGTCAGAAGCGGGAGAAGCGTGCCCTGGTAGACCTGGATATCAAGGATAGCGTGCTGGGCGACCGTCTGCATGTGGGTGTGCTGGAGCATGAGCATGAGGTGAAGGGCAGTCACCGTGAAGGAGTTCAGGGTGACGCAAAAACAAGTGAGCGAGCGCTGCTCGATCTTGATCTGCTTGATGGAATTATAGGTGACACAGAGCTGTCTGTTTTGGAAACAGTCGCAAGCCGTAACGATGACGGTACACGTTATACGGAACGCTCAGGAGTTAGAGTAAATCTGTCGCCAGTCTTCCTGCCCTTGGATTTGAACCTTGGCGTTCTCACAAGCTCCAGCCAGACCATCCCAGGACAAGATGACAACGCTGGCGGCGACAACGCTGGTGGAGACAACACCGGCGGAGACAACACCGGAGGTGACAACGCCGGAGGAGACAACACTGGCGGAGACAACACTGGTGGCGACAACACTGGCGGCGACAACACCGGAGGAGACAACACCGGAGGAGACAACGCTGGAGGCGACAACACTGGCGGCGACAACGCTGGTGGAGACAATACCGGAGGTGA
This sequence comes from Paenibacillus sp. JSM ZJ436, assembly GCF_044383795.1. Lineage (NCBI taxonomy): Bacteria > Bacillati > Bacillota > Bacilli > Caryophanales > Paenibacillaceae > Paenibacillus > Paenibacillus sp. JSM ZJ436. Next base: position 74,823 of record NZ_JBISEO010000002.1, on the reverse strand, counting down.
TAACGCTGGCGGCGACAACGCTGGCGGAGACAACGCTGGCGGAGACAACACTGGTGGAGACAACGCTGGTGGAGACAACACCGGCGGCGACAACACCGGAAGTGACAACACCGGAGGAGACAACACTGGAGGAGACAATACCGGAGGTGACAACGCTGGCGGAGAGGGCTCAGATGGCTTTGCGGCTGGTAATACAGACGCATCCGAAGATAGTTCCACAGGAGAAAGCAATAGCAGTAATGCCGATCCTGGCGCTGTTGAAGGCGGTAGTGGAGAGCAAGCCGGAGCGACAGACGGCTTAAACAGCTCTCGTCCGAGGACTGGTGAGGTGTCGCTTACAGAAGGCAACGGAAGCGCAGCCGGCAGCTTAGGATACAGCTATAGTGGTGAGCGGGCAGAGGCATCTCTGTCTGGTAACGCTGCATTCACACCACTGCTGGCAGGTACTGACGCTTCCATTCAAGAAGGGAGCTTCCCGAGAACAGGAGGACTTCTCGACAGCAGCTGGCTGGTAGTAGTAGCCTTGGCGCTGCTGCTCCTGGGAGCGGGCCTGACCGCATATCCGACCCTCCGGGGGAAGCTGTAATGCGCTCCCGGCGGCGATTTATAACAGCAGGTATTTTTACAATGCTGGCAGGCCTTGTCACATTGGTGCAGGTGCTGCACACCACTTTGGAAACCGACCGGATTCAAAAGGATTTGAAGGCAGCGGTATACCATGAACAGGTGTATGAAAATCCGCAAGCCAGCCAGTCTCATCCACGTGCAGTATCGGAAAAACCCGGTATCGCACGCACACAGAGTGCATCGGTCGCGGCGCCGAAGGAGATCCAAGGTGTAGCAACAGCAGCGGAGGGTGTTTTGAAATATCCATCGATCGGGGTGGATGCTGCTGTGGTATCCGGCGTGTCGGAGGAGGAGCTGAATCATGCGCTTGGCATCATGGGAGAGGATGTGCCGGGGACAGATGGAAGTCATGCTGTAATTGCTGGACATCGTTCCGGTATTACGGGAAAGTTTTTCAACACACTCCATCAGGCCCGGGAAGGGGATGTATTCAGCTATCATACGAGCGAGGGGGTGCTGCGCTATAAAGTGGTAAGTCTTCAGGTGGTTACACCGGATAAAATCGATGCTGTGCGCCCGGTGCCCGGGGAGAGCCGGATGACGCTGGTCACCTGCTACCCCAATTATTCCAACGCCTACAGGCTGCTGGTGACAGGTATTCAAGTGGATTAAGCTCTTTTGGCAGTCGCCATCAGTGAATAGCGGTAATCCATGAAGCACCGATTCATCCTGACTTCAAGCGGGTAACGACACTTATAAGCAATCGTGATGACGGGACGGAACAAAACAAGTAGGACCAGTAAAGATACCGGGAGGCAGTGGCGACGACCGCAGAAACCGAGGCGGCACAAATCCAAGGCAGGGAGAGGCGATGATTATGTATAACAGCAAGGTAGTGACCGGCAGAATCATTGAAATCCGTGACGATCATGTGGTGACGCTTCAAGGGGATACGGTGAGCACGTATCATTTGAAGTATTACACGATGACGAACGAAGAGCTCCTCTCTTTGCCTGAAGCGGAAGCTGCGATGGTGCAAGCCGCCGCTGCACGCTCCGAGGAGGAAGAAGTGACCGGAGTGAGGGGCTGGCTTAGCCGGGAGCGGAATCCTCTGACCTCCTGGTTGACAATATGGAAAAAAAGCGCAAATCGAGCCTGACCGCCGCATTCGTCCTAAAAGGTGCTGCGTGAAGCTCGGAGGGGCTGTTCCTCAGTCATTGAAGATGATTGAGGAACTCCCCTTTTTTAGTTTGTCCAAGGTAAAATAGCGGTGCTTGAGCGTTGTTCTTGCACGGCTATTTTTTTGTTTTTGATAATTTTTCGATTAAGGTAGGCTGTCTCTTGGTTTCTGAGGTTACTTATGGGACATCCCCTTGCGACCGTTTCATGCGCGGGCGATTGAGGCGTGCCCGAGGGCGGTAGATGCTAAATTAATTCGGAATTTCGCTTTCGCTCGATATAGATCCGTGCTAGCGGCGCAACGAGTTCGGTTTTTCGTATTCGTTTACTCCAGATCCGTGCTGGTGGCGTTATGAGTTCGTTTTTTCGCGTTTGTTTACTCCAGATCCGTGCTGGCGCTGCAACGAGTTCGTTTTTTCGCGTTCGTTTGCTCTATATCTGTGCTGGCGCTGCAACGAGTTCGTTTTTTCGCGTTCGTTTGCTCTATATCCGTGCTAGCGGCGCAACGAGTTCGGTTTTTCGCATTCGTTTGCTCCAGATCCGTGCTGGCGGCGCGACGAGTTCGGTTTTTCGCGTTCGTTTGCTCCAGACCCGTGCAGGTGGCGCAACGAGTGCGGTTATTCGCATTCGTTTGCTCCGTATCCGTGCTGGCGGCGCAACGAGTTCGGTTTTTCGCATTCGTTTGCTCCAGACCCGTTCTGGCGCTACAACGAGCGCGGTTTTTCACGTTCATGGACCGCGATTGGAGCGAACTGGCGCGACGAACGCGGAATTTCGCGTTCATGGGGCGCGCTTGGTGCGAAATCGTGCAACGAGGCATGAAGCATTTATGATACAATCTATCATGTTATTCAAGTATGATCTTACAGCGTAAAACGACAGATCACGCGCGGGAGGGTTCATGAACTCGTTTTTAACGACATTTCTGGTAAATACGGCGGTGCTGCTTACGGCAGCGTATCTGGCTAATCTGTTTTATAAATATGTGCTCAGCCGTACCTCAACCTTTACGATGTATTTCGTTTCCATCCTGCTGCTTATTTTGGGAGGCTGGGCCTGCTCCTTCTTCGGGTATCGCGTCAGCGAGGACATCATCTTTGATCTGCGCTTTGTGCCTTTGATTATCGCGGTGTTCGGTTACCCCCGGGCTTTTCCGCTGGTCATCATCGGGACGGGGATCGGGCTGCTGCGGTTTACCTTTGGTTTGAATGAAGCCGCCGTGGCGGGTTTCGTTAATTTGACGCTGCTGGGTATATTAAGCGCTTGTCTGAATGTCTGGTTCCGGCGAAGCCACCGTTCGCTCTACGTGAAAGGCTTTGTGGTGGTGGCTGCCGTCAATGTGATGAATACGATCAATATAGCCGTGTTTGGCGTGCTTCCGGTAGAGGAATTTCTGCGCCTGGTCGCCGTCAGAACGTTCCCGCTGGGGCTGGTGCTGAGCGCGGGCTGTGCGCTGCTATTTCATGAGTTTTATCAGGAGCTGAGCCGAATGAGACAGCTTCGAATCGTCAATGCCGAGCTATCCCGTCAAAAAGACGCGCTGGAGCGCGCACAGCTCATCCTGGAGGAGCGCGCCAAGGAGTTGGCGCTGGCGTCCCAATACAAAAGCGAGTTTGTTGCGAATATGTCGCATGAGCTGCGCACTCCGCTGAACAGCATCATCAACCTGGCCCAGCTGATTCACGAAGGCGATGAAGGCAAGCTGCCGGAGGGAACGATGGAATATGCAAGGCTGATTCACGTATCAGGCTACGATCTGTTAAATCTCGTGAACGACGTGCTGGATTTATCCAAAGTAGAGGCAGGACATCTGGATATTACGATGGAGGATATCAACATCCGGGAAATGATATACATGCTTCATATGTCCTTTGAGGTAACGGCTGCGAAGCAGGGCCTTGTCTTTGAGCTGGAGCTGGGGGAGGACGTTCCGGAACGCTTTATCTCTGATCCGCAGAGGGTGAATCAGATTGTACGCAACCTGCTCTCCAATGCTTTTAAATTTACGTCGGAGGGCAGTGTAAGGCTGACGGTGAGATCTGAACGAGATGGGGAGTCTGACATCGAGTGGCTGGTCGTTTCTGTTACGGATACCGGTATTGGAATTCCAAAAAATCAGCAGGCCTTGATCTTTGAAGCGTTTGAGCAGGGCGACACCTCCATTACGCGGAAATATGGGGGCACCGGGCTCGGGCTGTCGATCAGCCGGGATCTGGCACGGCTGCTGGACGGCTTTATCGAGGTAGTCAGCAGCCCGGCAGAGGGGAGTACCTTTTCGCTGTATCTGCCGCTTCGCAATCCTGAAAAAAAGCTATGAAAATTTTTCATTCCTTCTTATTGACAGCGGCGGATCCGGGTGTAGAATGGGGTCAAAGAGAATTGGGTCAGCCATTTGAAGACATCGAAGGAGTGTATCCCCATCAAGGCCGTAAGAGTTGCATACAGACCTCAGCGTCTTACCTCGCGTCACCGCAAGCACCTGCTCATTGCCAACTGGGAGGGTGTGCCTGCCGTAACGTACCAGACGCTGCTGGGAGGTCCGTTCCTGACGGGCTATCTGCTTTACCTGGGAGCGGAGTCCGGCATGATCGGCTTCGTCCTCGCCGTGACGACTTTTTTCAACATTATTCAGATTCTGACGGCTTATCTCGTTCAGCGCCTGCAGTACCGCAAGAAGGCGATGATCATCTCGACGGCTCTGAACCGTATTTTGTGGGGAACGACGGGACTAATCCCGTTTGTGTTTGACCGAGAGTGGTGGATCCCGGTGTTTCTCGTGCTCTATTCTGCTGCGTTTATCGCCGGGACGGTCTCGGGCATGCTATGGACCTCGGTGATCAGTGACATGGTGCCTGCCAAGGTTCGAGGTCGGTATTTCGGCATTCGCAACACGATGCTGAACGCCCTGGGTGCAGTGGTGCTGTTCGCAGGCGGCCTGATTCTGGACTGGTATCCGGGCGGCAAGGGCTTTCTGATTCTATTCGCGGTTGCCTGGGTGGCAATGGCGGCGAATCTTCCGCTGTTCTTTCTGTATCCGGATCCGCCGTTTGAGCGCTCGAAGGAAACCCGGTTCTGGCCGATGGTGCGCAAGCCGCTGTCAGATCAGCCCTTTATAAAATCGACACTGTTTCTCGGCGGCTGGCTGTTTCTGCAGACGCTGGTGGTGCCGCTATATTCCTATGCCATGCTGGATGTGCTGGAGATCAGCTACTCCGTCGTGTCCATGATGACGGTATCCCAGACCGCGGTGATGATGATTGGCTTCTACGTCTGGGGCAATTTGAATGCTCGATTCTCCAACCGGACGCTGCTCTTCTGGACGCTGCCGCTGATCGCGGCCTCCTCAATGGCATGGGGTCTGCTCTCCGTGCTGCCGGTCATTCCGGTGCTGCTGGTGTCGCATATGCTGCTGGGCGCAGGCGTCGGCGGCTTCAACCAGCTGGCCTTTAATTTTATGATTGGGGATACGCCAAAAGGGGATCGCCCCATGTTCATTGCAATGTATTCCGCCATTACCGGCGTGGCTGCATTTCTGGGGCCGCTGATTGGCGGCCAGGTGTTCAAGCTGCTGCTGGATGCGCCTGAATGGATGCAGCATTACGGATTTCAGCTGCTGGTTGGGGTGCTCATGCTGCTGACGGCATGGCTGCTGGGACGAAGAGTGCTGCTCGGCGAAAAGCAGGCGGCCTTATAAGGAAAGCGACAGGAGGAGTTACGGATGGGAATAACGTCTCTCGTAATGGGAGCGACAGGCCTTGTAGGACAAGAGGTCACGCAGCAGCTCTTAGCAAGTGACAACGTCGAAGAGGTTCGTATTCTGGTCCGCCGCGAGCCGGATTACAAGCATCCCAAGCTGAACGTGATCCTTATAGACTGGGATGAGCTGCCGAGGTACAAGAAGGCTTTTGAAGGCGTGGATCAGGTATTCAGCTGTCTTGGAACCACGATCAAGAAAGCGGGCTCTCAAGAGGCGTTCCGTAAGGTGGACGAGGAGTATGTCCTCTCTGGCGCCGCTTTGGCGCTGGAGAGTGGAGTGCCGCAATTTCTGGCCGTAAGCAGTATGGGGGCAAGCCGCTCCTCCAAAGCGTTTTATAGCCGGGTCAAGGGTGAAGTCGAGGAGGCGTTGTCACACCTCCCATTTCAAGGCGTACATCTGTTTCGTCCCTCGCTGCTGCTGGGGGATCGGAGTGAGCGCCGTTTGGGTGAGGATGTGGCTTCTGTAGTCATGCGCCGTCTGGATTTCCTGTTTCGCGGGAAGCTGGCCCCGTACCGGGCCGTTCCTGCTTCGAAGGTCGCCCGGGCCATGGTGAACATTTCCTTCAGTCAGACGCGCGGGACCCATGTGTATCCGAATGATGTGATTCATGTCCTCGGGGATGATACAATGCAAGAGCAGTAAGGCAAGTCTAAACGAAAATATCGTGCAAGCATGCAGGGAGACTTAGCGAAAGCCATTCAAGAGAGGGGAATATCCAATGGGCAAAAACATAATCAGCACCAGCAAAGCGCCAGGGGCCATCGGTCCATACAGCCAGGCCGTAGAGGTCGGAGGCGTAATCTACACTTCAGGTCAGCTGGGCCTCGATCCTAGTAGCGGCCAGTTTGCTGAAGGCATCACCGAACAGACCAGAACGGCGCTTCAGAATGTAAAAGCGATTCTGGAGGAAGCCGGAGCCGGCCTGGAGCACGTGTTCAAAACGACGGTGTTTCTGAAGGATATGAACGACTTCGCGGCGATGAATGAAGTGTACGGCAGCTTCTTTCAAGAGCCGTATCCGGCGCGCAGCGCCGTGGAGGTAGCTCGTCTGCCGAAGGATGGCTTAGTCGAGATCGAGGTTATTGCGAAGGTGAAGGAATAAACAGCAGCCGGCTTATGCACATAAAAGCTGCCTGTCATGCTCCGGATGGAGGTGACAGGCAGCTTTTTGCATGCATGACAGGATTTATGAAGAACGATGTCTTCTGAATATAAACAGGTACACAGCGTACAAGAAAATGGCAGCTGCCAGCCCAAAAGCCGTGACCATCAGAACATCTTCCTCGCGATGCTCTACTGCAATAGCAATCAAGGCCCAAACGAATACAAGCGGCAGCACCCAGTCCCTCGTAGGGAAACTGATTGCAATGACGAGAAGCGCGCCGATGCAGAGAAGGGCAATGCTCCAGCCAAGCTGGGACAAGCCGAATGGAGACCATTCGTTCTTGTAAATCAGAGTGCCGATATTAACGAGAGAAGCGGCGCAGATCCAGCCCAGGTAAAGGCTGAACGGCAGCTTGATCAGCAGGGCTTCCCCGATGGTGGGCCGCAGAATACGGGTTTTGCGGTGAATGATAAAGAGGGATGCCAGCAGCAGCAGCATGACCAGTACCGACCACTCGATATACAAATGGTGCCACAAAAACAACCAGGCAATATTCAAAGCACTGCTTATTATAAACCAGGGGCCAATATCAAGCACCGAGTCCCTGGAGCCCGTGCTGCTGCGCAGTTGATAGATGATAAACCCCGCCAGCAGCACATAAATGACCGACCAGATCGTAAACGCGTAGCTTGCCGGGGTCATGTAAATGTAGAATTGATCGGAAATTTCCCGGGTGTTGCGTCCGCCCAGCGGCAGAGCGTTGGACAGATAGTTGACCGCGATCGTGGCGATAAAAGCAATCAGGTTCCACCAGCGGTAAGGATTTTTTGTTTGCATTCGGTCTCCTCCTTTTACCCAAAGCATGAAATGCATCTTGCGGAGCTGGATCTCTAAACAAGCATATGCACGTTATATTGAACTTACCCATTTCTCATTAAATTAACCTTGAGGTTAATAAATACCGAAGTTTATAACTTGTTTTGAAATTGACGGGTAATCGTATAGAATAGGAATAATATCTGTTAAGCAGGAAAAAGACAGGAGACAACGATGAATCAACCGCTGTATGGCGTATGGCTTGGAGATGTGTTTTTTTGTTTCTCCGGCGAAATGTCGGAGCCTAAGGTGGATGCCTGGAGAAGAACCGTGAAAAAAATACAGCTGCCTGACGGCAGCCGCCCTTTTGCTGCGGCTGTGCTCAGGCTGGCGGAAATGCGATTTCCTTCCGTTCTGGCGGAGAATGGACGGCGGAGCGATCGGAAAAGCCTAGGTGGAAGAACGCTGGAGGGCTTGGCGCTGCAGCCGCTGGATGCGCTGCAGTTTCTGCTGACCCTGGATGCTGATATATATAAACAGCAAGGCCTGGATTTGGGTGAAGAAATGACGTACTGGGCAGTCGTTGCGGCGTTTGCACAGGAGCTGCTGCAGCATGGGCAGATTGCGCCGGGAACGGCGGAGCTTCCGCTGAGCGGCAGACGCCGGAGCGTAACGACGCGGATGCTAAAAGCGGTTTGGAAGCCTCAGTTGACGGGGAAAGCGGCAGATGTGTTTCTGAAGCTGGCCGCCAGTATGCCGCCGATCGGCTACGGTGCTCCGGCGGCGCTGGCCGGCAGTGAGCCTGCCAGCCGGGAAGAGGCGGGAGCGACCGTGCTCTATTCTTTCTTGTCCGCGTTATTGGATGCTGAAGGCCGAGAAGCTGTTCGGACAGCCGGCAGCCGACTGTCCCGATATTTGAGGGATTACCGGCGCGGGCGTTCACCGCTCAGTGAGCTGTGGTGGAATAGCCTGCTGACGATCCACCGGGAAATTCCGCTTCAGGGCGCAGTAGAAGAAATGGAAGAGCTGGCTCGCGAAGTCGAGGAAACGGGACAGACTGCGATGCCGCTGATCCAGGGAGAAGAGCTGCCGCCGGAGCAGGGGACGCTTGCACTTCAGCTTCGCCTGGAGCCTCCGCTTCAGGAAGGAGAAGAGCAGTGGCGAATCTCGTTCTGGGCCGGCAGCCGGCAGGATGAAGGCCTGCTGCTGCCCGCCAGAGCGATCTGGCAGGGGGAGGAGCAGGATCGTTTACTGCGCGGCTTGGTCTATCCCGGCATTCGGGAGCAGCTGCTGCTGGAGCTGGGGCGGGCGGCAGAGCTGTCTCCGGAATGCCGGGAAGGGTTGAAAGGCCCGGCTCCAGAAGGCTGTTCTCTGCCTCTTGACGGGCTGCGATTGTTTCTGAAGCAGTCGGTACCGAAGCTGAACAAAGGAGGCATCAAGGTTCAGATGCCTTCACGCTGGAGCCGGGAAGGCAAGAAACGGGCCGGACTCTCTCTCAAAATGAATCTGGACAGCTCTATGGGAGGCGATAAGCCGGCACCGGTGCTGGGCATGCATCAGCTCGTGTCCTTTGAAGTGTCAGCGGCCGTGGGCGGGCTGCGCCTCTCCCGTCACGAGCTTGCGGCGCTTGCCGAAGCTAACATGCCCTATGTACAATTCCGGGGCGAGTGGATTGAGGTAGACCTGAAGGAGATTAATCAGGTGCTTCGCTTTATGAAGCGGCATGAACAGGGAGAAATGGAGCTGTCGGAATGGATTCACCTTACCGCAGAGCTGGACGAAGACCGGCTGTGGAAGGGACTGTTTATCGAAGAGGTCGAGAGCGCAGGCCTGCTGTCTTCGCTGTTGTCCGGTGACGGGGTCAAAAAGGTGCCGCTGCGCCCTGTACCGGGAGAGCTTCAGGGACAGCTGCGGCCGTATCAGGTGAAGGGCTATCAATGGCTCAGCCTGATGCGGGAGCTGGGCTTCGGCGTCTGCCTCGCGGACGATATGGGGCTCGGTAAGACCGTTCAGGTGATTACCTGCCTGCTGGACCGGCCGCAAGGGCTCGGCGGAGCTGCGGGCTGGCAGCAGCTGCAGGAGGATGGCGGGACTACCGCACAGACCGATGCCGCGGCAGACCGGAGCCCCGTGCTCATCGTCTGCCCGACCTCTCTCCTCGGCAACTGGCATCGGGAGCTGCAGCGCTTTGCCCCGAGGCTGAGTGTTTATACGCATCACGGCACCCGAAGGCTGCGCGGTGCAGCATTTGAGCAGGAGGCCATGAGCTGCGATATCGTGCTGACGACGTATCATCTGGCAGGGCGGGACGGTCCGGAGCTATCGGCCATTTCGTGGTCAAGTGTGATTTTGGATGAGGCGCAGTACATTAAGAATTACCGCACGAAGCAGGCCCAGAGCGTGATGAAGCTCTCCGCCCCCCACCGGGTGGCAATGACCGGAACGCCGGTTGAGAATCGGCTGGCAGAGCTATGGTCGATTTTTCAATTTCTGAATCCCGGTTATCTGGGGACTTTTCATGCGTTCCGTCAGCGGTATGTGCTGGGCGAAGGACAGCAGGAGCGTCTGCGCGAGCTGCACCGCCTGGTCTCTCCGTTCATGCTGCGGCGCCTGAAGAGTGATCCTGATATCCAGAAGGATCTTCCGGAGAAGCTGGAGCTGAAGTCGTATTGCCGGCTGACCGAGGTGCAAGGAGCGCTGTATCAGGCTGTCGTGGACGAAATGGTTGGCCAGCTCGGTGCAAGCACGGGTATTGCCCGCAAGGGACTGGTGCTGTCCTCGCTCACCAAGCTGAAGCAGATTTGTGATCATCCCGTGCTGTTTCAGGGAGAAGAGGGCAGGCCGCTGCGCAGTGAGCAGTCGGGGAAGATGGAGCGGCTGCTGGAAATTCTGGACAGCATTGCGGATGTGGGTGAATCGGCGCTTATTTTTACCCAGTATGTCGGGATGGGGTCGCTGCTCGTGAAGCTGCTGGAGAAGCGCTATGGTGAGGCTCCGTCCTTCCTCCACGGCGGCGTTCCCAAAAAGGACCGGGATGAGATGATACGCAGCTTTCAGGAAGGGGAGGGCTCGCGCGTATTCGTGCTCTCCTTGAAGGCAGGCGGAGTCGGTTTGAATCTGACCCGTGCGAACCATGTCATTCACTACGACCGCTGGTGGAATCCGGCGGTGGAGAATCAGGCGACAGACCGGGCATTCCGGATTGGACAGTACAAGAATGTCCAGGTGCACAAGCTGATCTGCCAAGGCACACTGGAGGAGCGGATTGATGAGCTCATTGAGCAGAAGAAATCTCTCTCGGAGCAGGTTGTGGGCTCAGGTGAAACGTGGCTGACCGAAATGTCGGATAAGGAGCTTCAGCAATTAATCGAGCTGCAAAGCCAGGACTGGATGTAAATGGGGCGCCGTTGGAGGCTTATTGGAAGGCGGAGGGGCCGGTAAAGGAGGATGCATGTGATGGAGCAGCGACAGGCTGGCGAGATAGCTCTTTGCTTCTCAGAGGGCGAGATTAAGGGAAGTGTGCCGGGGGAGCCGCCGCTGGAGGCGGCCATTCCGCTGCGTCATGATGCGGGGGCCAAAGAGGAGGTGCTGGCGCGTTTTGCAGCCGATCCGCAGGCGCTGTACGGCTTGCTGCAGGGCAAGCTGCCAGAGTGGCTGGCGCCTTTGTCTTCATCTGTGATGGATGAAGAAGCAGTTGTGGGCTGCTCCTGCGAAGGCACTGCCTGCAGCCATGCTGCTGCGGTGCTGGCCGCTGCACGGGAGCAGCTGGCGGCAGAGCCGCTTCTGCGCCTGGTGCTGCTCGGCTTGCCGCGCGAGGCGCTGCTGGCGGGCGTCTTCGCCGCATGGGCGCAGGCGTCAGCGCCGGCAGCCGGCAGCGAGGCCGCCGGATCAGCCGCCGCGCCGAAGGAGAAGGCCCCTGCCGGGCCTTCTCCGGGCGAGTGGCTGGCCGAGGCCGCAGGCGAGGGGCGGCTGCACCGCCCCGGGCAGCTGCTGGCGGAGGTGGAGGTGGGCGTAAAGCCCCCGCCTCCACCGGAAGCGCTGCGGCCGGCCGGAGACTGGGCCGGCCTGCTGCCCGGCGCCCGCGCCGAGGAGGCGCTCGCGCTGGTGCTGCGCCACGCGGCGGAGCGCCGCCGCCCGGGCGCGCGCTAGGCGCCCCGCGCCACGCGCCACGCGTCACGCGCCGTGCGCCCCGCGCCATGCGCCCCGCGCCCGCGCCGTGCGCCCCGCGCCGTGCGCGCCCGCGCCGAGGAGGCGCTCGCGCTGGTGCTGCGCCACGCGGCGGAGCGCCGCCGCCCGGGCGCGCGCTAGGCGCCCCGCGCCACGCGCCCCGCGCCCCGCGCCCCCGCCCGCGCCATGCGCCCCGCGCCGTGCGCCCCGCGCCGTGCGCCCCGCGCCGTGCGCCCCGCGCCCCCGCCCCGCGCGCCCCGCGCACTAGCACAGGCTGTCCCTTCAACCCCGCGCCATAGCTGGCGCAGGGCTGAAGGGAAGGCCTGTGCTTTTTTTCATACGGCGGAATAGGGTTTGTCCACAGCTTCGGTGGTGGAGTACAATGGGGGTACGATGATTGGCATAAGGAGAGAATTAGGAATGAATATACAAGCAGGAGCCCGCAGGGCAAGTACTTTGCTGGGCTGCATGATACTCACCGGAGCCCTGTTATCCGGCTGCAAGTCAGAAGGCTCAGGCAGCGCCGAAGGGTCGAGCCTGCATACTCAGTATAATCAACAGCCACCAGCAGAGATAAAGGACGCTGCTCCGCAAGAAGAAGGAGCGCCAGAAGATCTCCAAGCAGCATCTCCGGAGGAGACACCATCCGGCTCTGCAGAGAATCCGCAGCAGGAGGAGGCAGAGAGTCCGGGTACGGCAGCAGCTCCGGACCCGCAGACAGATCCGCAAGCAGATCGACAGCCCGGCGAGGAGACAGATCATGTGACGGCCATGCGTATCGAGCAAGCGCTGCAGGCGACGGTGCGTGAGCAGAGCGGGCAGTGGATCGTCACCAATGAGAGCTCCCCCGCCGTAGTGGTGAACAAGCAGCGCAGCCTGCCGGAAGGCTACGAGCCTGCGGATTTGAGGGAGCCGAAGGTGCCGTTTTCTTTCAATGAGCCCCATGAGAAGCGTCTGATGCGCACCGAGGCGGCTGCGGCACTGGAGGGGCTGTTTGCCGCTGCAGAGAAAGACGGCATGGAGCTCCGTGCCATTTCCGGCTACCGCTCCTACGAGCGTCAGCAATCGGTGTATCAGAACCATGTCCGCACCAAGGGCGAAGCTGAAGCCGCCAGAATCAGTGCGCTCCCTGGAACGAGCGAGCATCAGACGGGGCTTGCGATGGATGTTTCTTCTCCGAGTGCCGGCAATGAGCTCAGCGCTGCCTTTGGCGAGACCGCCGAAGGGAAGTGGCTGGCACAGCATGCGCCGGAGTATGGCTTTATCATCCGCTATCCTCAGGGCGAAGAGGACGTAACCGGCTATGTATACGAGCCCTGGCACCTTCGCTATGTAGGCAAAGACCTTGCTCTGGACATAGCCGAGAGCGGATTGACGCTGGAGGAGTATCTTGACGCGGATTTCATCAAGCTGTAAACGCCAAGCTAATGAAGAGGCATCTGCTCTCCTTACAGACGACAAGGAACCAGCTTCGGAAGGAAGCTGGCCCTTTGTCATGCCCAAAAAGCAGGCATCCTGTCACCGGATCCCTGCTTCCTGCACGGCATTTATTTTATTTGTTGAGCGGAGATCCTTCATAGCCGGGATCGTCATACCCCGTGTCCTCCACCAGCTTCGGAATAATGTTCATGTCCTTGATCGTCTTCCTTGCGGTTTCGTCTCCGAACCGGTAGATGTAGCTGTATAAGGCAATTACAGTGTCATCATGCTCCTCCACCGCCTCGTCGTGATCCGCTGATTTGTACGGAATAAAGGTGCGGAGAAACGCATGCTTGTCGCTGCCCGAGGCATCCTTCATTAAATCTCTTAATTTCACGAGCTGATCGTCATCGACATATACAACAAATTCATTCGAATCGTAAGGCTCTTCCTGGATCAGGTTGTGCGCAATCGATATATAGTACTTTTTGTTCTCGCTCATAAAAAATCCCTCCGTGATCTCGTTTGCCCGGGGGCTCCCGGAGTGTAATGAAAGTATATCCATTGTTTACACTGCCCGCAGCCGGGTGAATCATAGCAGGAAGCTGAGCTTTGTGACTTGCTTCTTTTTTTTCAAAGGCTTGCAAATTTGGTATGATAGAGTCAGCTCTTGTCGTTTGCAACTTACAGCATACATATTATGAAAAGGCGCACGCGCCATACCAAAGAGCCTGAGAGTGAGCATATACTTGCAAGGATTGAAAACAATAGGATGATTACCCGCGGGAAATGAAGGAGGAGAAGCGATATGAATATTTTGCAGAGGCTGAAGGACGGTGCGAACAAAGCGACCGAAAAAGCTCAGCATGTCGTCGAGATCAATAAGCTGAACAGCCGGATTTCGGAGATTGAACAGCAGAAGAACAGCTATTATACCGAGATGGGAAAGGTTTTTTATGAAGGCTACCGTTCCCAGGATATGAGTCTTGCGGAGAAGGAAATGGTCAGCCTGGCCAAAGCGTGCGATGAGCTGGAGGAGCAGATTTACAGCTTGCGCGGACGAATCGCCGTTATGAAAAATGAGCGCCTCTGTCAGTGCGGCCGTACCGTACCGCTGGACGTTAACTTCTGTCCGTATTGCGGCAGCAAGCAGGAAGGCCGCAAGCCGTCCTATGAGGTGCGGCGTACAGAACGGACTCAGGACAGCGTGTATGAGGACGCTGCAGAAGAGTCACTGTACCGGGAAGAAACGGCAGCGGCGGAGCGCGATCCGGACGAAGGCTACAAGTATCGTGCTGGCAAGGATGAGAAGGAGCAGGGGCAGAACCATAGCCTTGAAGAGGACGATGAGTACTCTTTTGGAACGGAATACGAGGATTACGGCCCCGACGAGGATTCCTACGAACCGGAGGAAGAGCATGTGCGCCGGCAGCAGGAGGAGAAGGGACGGGAACGCCGTCATCTGGAGGAGCTGGAGCGGGAGAGAGAGCGTCAGCTGGAACTGGATCGCAGAATCCGCTTCTGGCAGGAGAACAATCAGAGCCGGGATGCAGCTGCGGCAGAGGGCTTGGACAGAGATACGGTGAAATGCCAGATCTGCAGCGGCGATCTCACGAAAGGCTCGAAGTGGTGTCCGCGGTGCGGCGCCGAGCAAATTTGATTCAGAAGGTCTGAGCACCGCACGCCAACCAGCGCGGGATCTGGTCCGGATTCATGAATGGTGACGATCCGCAAGATGCGTCAGGAGATCAGAAGCCGTAAACAGCACGGGGAGGACATAAGTATGGAACAGTTACTGCATCATCTGCGCAGCCTCGGTTTTACCGAGATTGAATCCAAAATCATCGTGGAGCTGGCTCGCCACGGCCCGGCGGGGGGGTACGAGATTGCGAAGCGGCTGGGCGCATCCCGCTCGAATGTGTATGCAGCCATGCAGCGCCTGGAGCGTCAGGGCGCACTGCTGAAGGAGCCGGGAGAGCCGGCCCGTTACAAAGCGCTGCGTCCGGAGGAGCTGACCCGGCTCATTTCCGAGCGGGTAGAGTCGTCGCTTGCATTTGTAGAGAAGATTTTGCCCCGGCCGGAGGGCGTCCAGGACTCCTTTACCCAAAGCGACGGCGACAAGGCGGTGCTGGATCAGGCCGCTCGGCAGCTGGCAGGGGCTAGAGAGGAGATCGTGGTGGATTTGTGGCGTGAGGAAGCAGCGCTGCTGCAGAAGGAGCTTGCTGCTGCGGAATCCCGCGGTGTCCGCGTGCTGTGGGCATGCGAGAGCAGCGAGCAGGGGATTTCCCGCACCCTGGCCTGGCCGGGCTGGAAGGGAACCCAGGAGCGCAAAAGGGGCGGCCGCAAGTTCTCGCTGGTCGTGGACCGCGCATGGTGCATGATTGGCATGAGAGGGGGCGAGCTGGACACCAGCGCGCTCGTGACTACGCATCCCGTTATGGTGGAGCTGCTCTTGAGCCAGTTCTCGCAGGAGCTGGTGCTGTTTGAGCTGGAGCAGGATATGGGCAAGGAGCTCGAGGAGCGCTATGGTGCTCATTTTGATGTTATTCAGAAGGAGTATCTGAGCCCGGAGCCCGAGGATGAGTTGGGCATTGAAGCCATGAAAGGAAATGACCGGCCTGCCAGTCAAAAAAGAGACCGGATAAGCGCACCTTAGCGGTGCGTTTATTTTTTTAGAGCGTGGGTACATTGGGTAACATAGAAGTCACCCTGGTTATGGTTCAACATTAGGTTCTAAACCATGAAGGAGATGAGAGTATGGAATGTATCGTTCATTTCACTGTCGTTCAGAAAGATGGGCCCAAGAAGCTGCGGGGCTTGATCTTTGTGGAGCAGGGCGAGCGGCCGACGGGGGAAGATCTGATCGGCATGTTTGCGAACATGGATCTGCACGTGGTACCGGACCCGGACGACAGCCAGCGGTTTTTGCCGGCCGGCCTGGACCCGGATTTTCGCTACATTCGCGTAAATGAGCTCGATCTTGGTGAGGAGAAGCATCAGGAGGACCACAATCTGAAGTCGATATTGAATGAGCTGCTCTCCCCGAAGCGAGCCGGCTTCTAGGCGTGATCGGGGGCTCGTACCCCGCCGCTGGGATATCCCGTGCCTGCTTGCTATAATAGAGTTCATACCGTATATATCAAAAAAGGGGACTGAACATGTTTATAGCTGCTGGGATTGCCATACTGCTTGTTTACGCACTGCTGGTCTACTACATTGGCCGTAGCCTGTGGAAGTGGATGAGTCCAAAGCCGGCCCGCTGGCTGAAGGCCGCATATATTATCATACTGACCGTTGTTTCGACCTCGTTTATTCTGGGGCGGTTTTTTGGCGGCGTCACAATTCTGAGTATGATCGGATCATACTGGATGGCGCTCTTTTATGTTCTCATTCTGTTGCTGCCGCTGACGCATTTGCTGCTGTGGGTGATGAAGCTGGCTTCTTTGCACTCCCATCGGACGGAGAAAAGAGCCGGAATCACGGTACTGGTGCTGTCGGCCGCTATTATTGGCTTCGGAATTTACAACGCTTATAGTCCGGTAGTCCGCTCTTATGAGGTTACTATTCCCAAAGCTGCAGAGGTGGAGTCTCTGAACATCGTGATGGCGGCAGATATGCACTTTGGACTGTTATCCGGCGCCGGGCATGCCGAAAGAATGGTAGAGGAGATGAACCGGCTGCAGCCGGATCTCGTGCTGATTCCGGGGGATGTCATTGACGATGATCTGGAGGCTTACCTGGACCTCGGCATGGTGGAGCTGCTGAAGGGAATTCAGAGTAAATACGGGGTGTACACCTCGCTTGGAAACCACGACCGCTTTGATGGAGAGATCACCGAGCTGATCGCAGCTTTGGAGCAAAGCGGAATGCAGGTGCTCTATGATGAAACGGCCGAGGTGCAGGGCATAACGATTGCGGGACGGCGGGACAAGCAGGATGCAGGTCGGGCGGAGCTGTCGCAAATCCTGAGTGGACGCGATTTGACCGCGCCCGTGCTGCTGCTGGATCACCAGCCGAACGCTTTGGACGAAGCGCAGGAGGCAGGGACGGACCTGGTCGTGTCGGGGCATACCCACAACGGTCAGGTGTTCCCTGGCAATCTCATTACCGGCGCGATGTTTGAGAATGATTGGGGCTATCTGCAAAAAGGCAGCATGCACTCCATCGTAACCTCCGGCTACGGCTTCTGGGGACCGCCCATCCGCC
Organism: Paenibacillus sp. JSM ZJ436; assembly: GCF_044383795.1. NCBI lineage: Bacteria > Bacillati > Bacillota > Bacilli > Caryophanales > Paenibacillaceae > Paenibacillus > Paenibacillus sp. JSM ZJ436. The sequence continues at coordinate 57,607 of NZ_JBISEO010000002.1, read as the reverse complement.
TCGGCTCGCGCTCGGAGATCGTGCAGATCGAGGTCACCTTTCAGCCGTAGGTGAGCGGCGTGTGGGCGCGGGCCGTCTGTGTGGTGCTGGGGGCGCGTGGAGCGGTGCGGGCGCCTTGAGGCGCGGTAGGGCGTCGTGACCGCGAAACGAGTTCGGTTTTTCGCGTTCGTTGAGCCGCCAGGCGCGGTGGTCGCGCAACGAGTTCGGTATTTCGCGTTCGATGAGCCGCCAGGCGCCGTGACCGCGCAACGAGTTCGGTATTTCGCGTTCAATGGGCCGTAAGGCACCGTGACCGCGAAACGAGTTCGGTTTTTCGCGTTCGATGGGCCGTAAGGCGTGGCAGCCGCGTAAAGATAAAACAAGAGGGTGTCCCGAATTTACTTCGGGACACCCTCTTCAAGTTTTCTCGAGGCCCAGCTTCAGGCTTACTTACATTCGCGTGATCTGTTTTTCCGCAAAATACCCGATCCAGGGCAGCTTATACCAGCGCCCTTGTGCGGCGTGGATCATCATCATGAGCCACAGCAGCACGCTGACGAGACCCAGCAGAGCAGTCGCCAGCAGCCCGATCAGGGGCACGGCCCCGGAGAGCAGATGGGCGAGGGCAAGGATGCCGAAGGCCAGCAGAGACTGCAGAGCGTGGAACAAGACGTAGCGGCTTCTTTTTTCCAATGCGAGGAAGAGGATGCCGCCCACCATCGGAAAAAGATAGCAGAGCGTACCAGCCAGGTTCTCCGGCATTCCGGTAGACGATTTAAAGGGAGACATTGCACCAACTCCTTGTCTTAAGGCAAGCTACTCTACCTTATGAATGGAGCGGACAAAGTATGCCGCTAAGCCTCGCCTCGGTCCTCATGGGAGGAGTCTAGCCTTGACCGTCTGCGTTGCTGTATCGCGGATCCAGCTTGTCCTGCTTGCCGTGCCTTTTAGCTTTCACGACCATGCGCTCATCCGTGCGGCCCTCGTGATGGTTCTCAAAATCGTATTCCCTAAGGCGCCACTCCGTCGTTCCCAACACAGGGTCGGCAGGAAACGTTTCGCCGCGCATCAGATGCTCCTCATGCCCAGCCTCATCGGTATACACACCGTCAACCTCCACTTCTTCTCTGGAAATAGGAGGCATTTCTTTATCTTTTCCGGCCATTTCGGTCTCGCTCCTTTCGAAAAAAGAAAATAGTGCCATGCCGCCGCGCAGTCCTTCATAAACAGCAGCGGCGGATATACACATAACCTCTCCAGTTCCGCGCCCAATTATCCATGGAGGTGGCGCACCCGGCTCCGCCCCAGCTCCGCCCGGCTCCGCAGCCACGCCGCGCTAGCCGGCCCCCATAGATTGGAGCACATATTGCTCCAAGAGCCGGCGGGGGTTTTTCCAGCGGCTTACGTGGCTGTCCTGGGTGAATACGACCACCGCATCCAGACCCGGGAACAGGTAAATTTGCTGACCTCCGTGTCCGTGGGCGAGGGAGTAGGGCTGTCCGTTGATTTTGCCCGACCACCATTGGTAACCATAATCACCGAAGGCGGGATAGCCTTCCGTTTGGGTGCTAAGCGCAAGTGCAAGCCAGGATGCCGGGATCAGCTGCGTTCCTTCCCACTCTCCATGCTGGAGGCAGCACTGTCCGAATTTAGCCATGTCCCGAGAGGTCAGATAGAGGCCGACGTGACCCATGCTATGCCCTTCCGGGCTGGGCGCCCAGGCGGAGTGGTGAATATCCAGCGGACCGAACAGCCTGTCGGCGGCAAAAGCGTAGGCATCCTGTCCGGACCCCTCGCTGATCGCAACCGAGAGCAGATGGGAGTCCGTGCTCCGGTATTGGAAGCTGCCTATGCGCTCTTCATCTATAGGCAGCGAAAGTGCAAAGGAGGCCCAGCGCCGGTTACGGTGAAATTGGTGAATGAGCGGCTCACCCAGCTTGTTGCCAGTTTTCCACCGAAAGCCTGCAGTCATGCTCAGCAGATGATGAAAGCTCACGCTGGACAGGAGGCGGTGACCGGGCCTGTTCATATACTTGCCCAGTACGGAGAGCACCGGCGTATCCAGAGGCGGGAGAAGCTTCTCTTCAAGTGCGATGCCGAACAGGATGGAAGTGAAGCTCTTGGTAGCAGACCTGAGATCGTTCAGTGCTCCGGCATGATGTCCGTTATAGTACTGCTCATAGACCAGCTTTCCGTGACGGAGCACGAGAAAGCTTTTCATTTTGGGATAGCGCCTGTCGATCTGCAGATGTGCCTGCTCCAGCAGAGACGGCTCGCACCCTTGGTCCTCTGGAGCAGCAGTGGGCAGGCTGGAATAGCTTTGTACAGGTGCAGACAAAATAGATACAGCGGGTGTCTTTGGCATGACGAACGCCTCCTCTTAAGCCCTGCCAGCAGGTTGCAATCCAGGCAGCATCAGCTTTGATATAGAATGCATAAGCGATCTGCTGATATTTTAACCAAAACGACGCCTCAGCTTATGAGCATATCCGCAAAACGGAAAACATTTTTTGGGAAAGATGAAACAAACAGTGGAATATGATACAATACATAAATGATTCAGTTAGCTGCTTTTGTGGTATGTAGTGTCAGATGCACGGTAAGTTGCTGAGGTTCAACCTATCACCGTGGGAAGCATGGCAGAAATTTAATTTAACGGGTAGATCTTTTCGGCATTCTCTTAACGAATTGTTATTCCAAACGTTTTGGGAGGGATCGTCATGGCAACGAAAGGTCACAATGAGGTTAAAGAAAGTCTGCGGGAAATGACACGAATTTTCCGGCCAAAGGATCCGAAGAAATTTGTAAAGGAGTATGTCCGGAAATACCATATCATGGGGGGGTATGAGGAAGAACTGACCCTGGTTGTGGAGCACGAGCTCGGCCGTCTGAATTCTTCCGTATCTTAAAGAAAAGCTTTCTTTCAGAGAGTGGTTGATACTGCTTTGTGATGATAAATGGTTAAACCGTTTCTGGAAATTACCCGGGAACGGTTTTTTTGCGTGCTTTGCCGTCATATAGTAAGAAGGAAGGACATCGCGCGGGCGAGCATGATGGTAGAGGAGTGAAGCGGTATGAGAATCAACCTGAAAAGCAAAGAGGAAATGGCCTACATACGTGAAGCAGGAGCCATCGCGGCTGCCTGTCACCGCCAGATTGAGCAATGGGTAAGGCCCGGTGCCACGACACTGGAAATCGACGAAAGAGTGGAGGAATTTCTGCGGCAGGCCGGAGCCTATCCCGAGCAAAAAGGACATAAGGGATTTCCGTTCGCGACCTGTGCCTCGGTCAATCACCAGATTTGCCACGGATTTCCGAAGCCAGAGCCTCTAAAGGCCGGTGACATTGTAAAAATCGATCTGGTCGTCAACAAGAATGGGTGGCTGGCAGACCGCGGCTGGACCTATGCGGCCGGGACGCCCTGCAAGGAAGCGGCGAGGCTGATGTCGCACACACAGGCTGCTTTATTCGCCGGGATCCAGCAGGCCCGGGTCGGTCAGACTATCGGAGATATCGGCTACATACTGGAGAGTGCTGCGCAAAAAGGCGGCTACGGTGTAGTCAAGATGCTGGTGGGCCATGGCATAGGTCAGCAGCTGCACGAGCCGCCGGATATTCCTAGCTTCGGCACCCCCGGCAAAGGCCGGCGCCTGAAAGAGGGCATGGTCATCACCATTGAGCCGGTATTTACGCTGGGTCCTACAGGAGCCGTGCTGTGGGAGGAGGACGGGTGGACAATCTCTGCGGCAGATGGAACGCTCGGAGTCCAGTATGAGCATACCATTGGGATCACGAAGGGCGGGCCGCTCATTTTGACGGAGTAAGGATTGAGAGATTTGAAGGCGGCTGAGACCAAGAGGCGAAGGCTTTAGGGACTATTCTAGCTGCTGCCGCCGCATGAATGCTAGAGTGAGCATGTCCAAATATGTACATATAGCAGTGCGTGTTACATTATGTCGATGTCAAGAAGACAAGGAAGCTGCAAGCGGTTCGCAAATGTTGCAGACTACATATGAAAACGTTTACAAACTCAGTCGTGGCGCGACTTTGACATCTTTTCGAACAATTTGTGAACTCCTTGTGAATCATTGACAAAAGGTGACCTTAAACTTATATTTAATAGGTGATTGCTTTAATGGACAGGATTACTTCATCCGTGATACTGCAGGTAGATTACCGCTGTTCGCGCTTGGATGGTAGTCTACGAAAATCGGAAAAGTGGGGTAGATCAATGATGAAACGGTGGCAGGCTCTAAAGCGTCTTCTTCCTTTGTTGGCCATGTTTTCTTTGCTCTTGTCCGGCTGCGGCCGTGAGGACTTGTCAGTATTGAATCCACAAGGTCCGGTGGCTGAAGGACAGCTGGGATTGATCACGATTTCAATCTCGATTATGGCTCTTGTGGTCGTGGTCGTGTTTGTAATCGCGGCGTATGTACTGATCAAGTTCCGCAGAAAACCGGGCCAGAACGAAGTGCCGGTACAGGTTGAAGGCAACCACAAGCTCGAGATTATCTGGACAGCGATTCCGCTTCTCCTCGTAATCGTGCTTGCAGTTCCAACGATTCAAAAGGTATTCGCTTATGGCGAAGACAAATGGAATGAGGAAGGGGTTCTCCAGGTTGAGGTTACTGGCCATCAATTCTGGTGGGAATTCAGTTATCCTCAATACGACATTACAACCGCTCAAGAGCTCTTGATGCCAGTTGACCGTGAGGTAGCACTGCGTTTGAGAACAGCAGACGTGCTTCACTCCTTCTGGGTGCCTTCTCTGGCGGGTAAGACGGATACGAATCCGGACGGCTCCATCAACCATATGAGTCTCAGTACAGGAAACCCAGGTACATACATTGGTAAATGTGCAGAGCTGTGCGGTCAGTCACACGGATATATGGAATTCCGCGTGAAAGCGGTTGAAGCTGAACAATTCGACGCTTGGGTGGAAGCATTCAAAGCGCCGGCCGTGCTGCCTGAAGACAGCCAGCTGGCTGAGAAGTTCAAAACCAACTGTCTCTCCTGCCATGCTGTAGGTGACCAAGGTGGATTTTTAGGCCCTAATCTGACAGGGATCGGCTCCCGGGAGACGATCGCTGGAATTCTGCTGAATGATATTAACGGTGCAAAAGGCTCCAGCCCGGTGAAGGACAACCTGGTACAATGGCTCTCCGAGCCGCAGGAGGTTAAGCCTGGCAACACCATGCCTGATCCGAAAGAGCTCGGATTCAGCGACGAAGAGATTGAGCAGATTGCCGATTACCTGGCCAATTACAAGTTGGATTACTAATACAGCAAGGACTTTAGAAGGGGGTACAAACCTTGGCTCAAGCACAGGCTCAAGGTCATGTCCATGGCGACCACCATCATAGCGTAAAGCGCTATACCGGCATCATGGACTGGCTGACCACAGTCGATCACAAAAAAATCGGCATACTGTATCTGATTGCGGGTGGTTTTTTCTTCGGAATCGGCGGCATTGAAGCGATTCTGATCCGGCTTCAGCTGATCAAGCCGATGAATGATTTCGTATCGGCTCAAGTATTTAACGAATTGATTACAATGCACGGGACGACAATGATCTTCCTGGGCGTTATGCCCGTCATCTTTGCATTAATGAATGCGGTCATACCGCTGCAGATCGGTGCACGTGACGTTGCGTTCCCGTTTCTGAACTCGCTGGGCTTCTGGACGTTCCTGTTCGGTGGTGTTCTGCTGAACCTGAGCTGGGTTATGGGCGGCGCACCGGATGCAGGCTGGACGGCATATACACCGTTGTCCTCCTCGACATACAGTGACAGCCACGGGGTTGACTTCTATACGATCGGTCTTCAGATTGCCGGTCTCGGAACTCTGATCGGCGGTATTAACTTCCTGGTAACGATCATTACGATGCGCGCACCAGGCATGTCTTACATGAGAATGCCTATGTTTACCTGGGCATCCTTCATTACATCGGCTATGATCCTGTTCGCGTTCCCGGCAATTACCGTCGGTCTGGTTCTTTTGAGCTTTGACCGGATCCTGGACGCTAATTTCTTTGATGTAGCAGCGGGCGGCAGCCCGGTACTGTGGCAGCATATTTTCTGGATCTTCGGACACCCTGAGGTGTACATCCTGATTCTGCCGGCCTTCGGTATTATTTCTGACGTTATTCCTACATTCTCCCGTAAGCGTCTGTTCGGCTACAGCTCCATGGTGTTTGCGACCATTCTGATCGCGTTCCTGGGCTTCATGGTCTGGGCTCACCATATGTTTACAACGGGCCTGGGTCCGGTGGCGAATGCACTGTTCTCCATTGCAACCATGCTGATTGCGGTCCCTACAGGGATTAAGATCTTTAACTGGCTTTTCACCATGTGGGGCGGCCAGATTTCGTTCCCGACCGCCAACCTGTTCGCTGTCGGCTTCATTCCGACGTTCGTTATGGGCGGCGTGACCGGCGTTATGCTGGCATCCGCACCCGCGGATTACCAGTATCATGATACGTATTTTGTAGTTGCGCATTTCCACTATGTTATTGTCGGCGGTCTGGTATTCGGCCTGCTGTCGGGTCTCCATTACTGGTGGCCGAAGATGTTCGGACGTATGCTGAGCGAGCCGATCGGCAAATGGACCTTCTGGACCTTTGCAATTGGCTTCCACCTGACGTTCTTTGTACAGCACTTCCTGGGTCTGCTGGGAATGCAGCGTCGGATCGTTTCGTACCTGCCGAACCAGAATTTTGACACCCTGAACCTGATCAGTACGATCGGTGCCCTGTTGATGGGCGTAGGTATTCTGCTGTTCCTGTACAACATCATCATCACTAGCAAGAAGCCGAAGAATGCCAAGGCCGATCCATGGGAAGATGGACGTACACTGGAGTGGAGTATTCCTTCTCCTCCGCCGGAGTACAATTTCAAGCAGACTCCGCTTGTACGCGGTATTGATGCCCTGTGGAAAGAGAAAATGTCCGGGAACAAGGGCATGACGCCTGCGGAGCCGGTTGGCTCGATTCATATGCCGTCTCCTTCCATTCTGCCGTTCATTATGTCCTTGGGTCTGTTCATCGCAGGTCTGGGTTTCATGTTCAGCAGAGAAGGCTTCAATAACTCATTCATGTCGTTTATCTTTAACAACTATCTTGTTCTGATTGTCGGTCTGCTGATTACGTTCGGGGCTATGATCACTCGTTCCCTGATCGATGACCCAGGCTATCATATTGAACCGGAAGATCAGGAAGAGGAGGAAAAAGCATGACATCCGCACACGCAGAGCACGTAAACGGAGAGCTTCCTCACGAGCCCGAAAAAGCGACCCTCGAGGGCCGCAACAAGACGCTCGGCTTCTGGCTCTTCCTGGGCGGGGAAGCCGTACTCTTCGGTACGCTTTTCGCAACATTCCTTGCACTTCGCAATTCCAACAATGACGGCCCTACGGCTGCGGAATTGTTCTCTCTGCCGATCACAGCGATTGCTACTGCAATCCTGCTGGTCAGCAGCTTGACCAGTGTGTTCGCCATCCAGGCGATGCACCGCCACGATCTTCAGAAGCTGAAGGTATGGCTCATCGTTACGGTCGCTTTGGGTCTGGCGTTCCTGGGCCTGGAAATTTATGAGTTTTACGAGTACGTTGCACATGAATCATTCGGGTTGACGACGAGTGCATTCTCATCCGCATTTTATACCTTGGTCGGCTTTCACGGCGCTCACGTTGCGTTCGGGGTAGTCTGGATCGGCTTGCTGATTGCTCAGCTGTATAGAAAGGGCCTGACTGTCGTTACGGCACCTAAGGTTTATGTATCCGCCATGTACTGGCACTTTATCGACGTCGTGTGGGTGTTTATTTTCTCGGTCGTATACCTTCTTGGAAAGGTGGGCTAAGAAATGGCTGCAAATCAACAGCAACCGGAGAATCAGGCAGTAAGGCATCGTCATCGTACAGAAGGTCCCCAAAAGCATATTGTAGTGTTCATTTTCTCCATCGTGCTCACCGCGATTGCCTTTGCGGCAGTAGCTGCCGGTGATGTGAACCCGGCCTTTACGATCATTCTGCTGCTCGTTATGGCAGTGCTTCAGGTGTTCGTGCAAATGGGCTACTGGATGCACTTGAAGGATAAAGGCCATCTGATGCCAATTCTGTTTATGGTCGGTGGATTCTTTGTGGCAAGCACGGCAATCGTCATGGCAATCTATTGGGTTTGGTGGTAAAATACGAAGAGGTGGGCTTTTGCGCCACCTCTTTTTTTCAAGATCAAGATTACGGATATGGCAGGACAAGCGATCCTGCATTTCTACAGAAACGGTTCCTGCCCAGGATGGCAGCTATACCGTTTCTCTCTCGTTAAAGGCCCTTGTCACAATTTCGACAGATTTGACCCGGTAGGGGGAGGTTTTTTACATGCTGGGCTTGGAATATTTTACGTTTGAAGAGCAGTGGAGTCCGTTGTTTCTCGCCTTTATGCTGCTGCTGACCGCAGCCTATTTCGCGGTGACGGGTCCCTTGTCAAGCCGGTTTCAAGGGAGTGAACCGGTATCAGCCGGCCGAAAGCTGCTGTTTGTCAGCGGGATGCTGTCGATGTATATCGCGCAGGGCGGTCCTGTCAGCCTGCTGGGACATACGATGTTCTCATTCCATATGGTAAGTATGGCCATGTCTTATCTGGTGGCGACACCGCTGCTGATTCTCGGCATTCCCGTGTGGCTGTGGCGCTCCTTCGACCGGGTCAATCCGTTTGGGCGGTCCTTAGGCTTTCTAACGCGTCCTGTATTATCAGCGGTATTGTTTAACGGCTTGTTCTCGCTGTACCATTTCCCGGCGATCCATGACTTTGTGATGCTTAATTTCTGGGTGCACCGGGCATACTATTTGATTCTGTTCATTGCCTCCATTCTGATGTGGTGGTCGATCCTGCAGCCGATTCCGGAGAAGGACCGGTCAACAGGGCTTGCAAAGATGGGCTTCATTTTCTTGAACATGGTGCTGCTGACACCGGCGTGTGCACTCATTATTTTTGCAAGTGAGCCGATGTATGCGACGTACAGTGATCCGGCCATCTGGGCCAAGGCGATGGGATACTGTGTATCTGGTGACCCTTCGGCACTGCTGAACCGCTTTGGCGGACCGGAATTTTTCGGTGTGATGGATCCCAAGGTGGATCAGAGAGTCGGCGGGATTATCATGAAGTTTTTCCAGGAGATTATATTCGCTTCCATGCTGGCTTACGTGTTCTTCCATTGGTACAAGCGGGAGAATGAAGAGGATGATCCGCTGCCGGCAGAGGTATCATCTGCGAGCGGCATGCTGAGCTAAACCAGGCAGGCTGGAGTAATTGGCATCACCGCATCATAACGAAGGAGGATAATCATGGATCTGTATTTCTTGTTTCCCACCATCAGCACAACATTCATTGTGATCAGTGCCGTGCTGGTTGCGATCGGGTGGGGGCTCATCATAAAAGGCAAGCGCGCAGCGCACAAAAAGACGATGATCCTGGCTGCGATTGCCGCGGTGATTTTCTTTATTATTTACAGCTCGCGCACCATATTTGTTGGCAATACGACCTGGGGCGGACCGGATGATCTCAAGCCATTTTATCAGGTGTTTCTGATCTTCCACATTGTCCTGGCCACGGTTGCAGCCGTGTTCGGCATTAGCACCTTGGTGCTTGGCTTCAAGGAAAAATATGCAAAGCACCGGAAATGGGGCCGCATTACCTCGGTGATCTGGTTTATTACCGCCATTACAGGCGTAGCGGTATATGTACTGCTGTACCTCCTGTACCCGGGCGGTCATACCGCGCCAGTGTGGAAAGCGATTTTTGGCATAGAGTAGGGACGGTTATACTTGCAAGTACAGGCGTTTCGAGAGATCGAGGATCTCTTGGAGCGCCTGTTTTGTTACATTCGTATAAGGTCAAAGAAATGGAGTCAGCAATTAAAGGTTGACAGGAATTGGGTTTGCCATCTATAGTGTGTATAAAGATATATACAGTAAGCACACATAGTTTTCAAGTAAGCACATCGGGTAGAGGCCGCTTGAGAAACAGGAGGACCGTCGGACCTGAAGTCTATTGGAAATGGGAGGTGAAGAATTTGACTTTATCGCAGCAGGTCACCCAAATTATCATCAAGGAATTCCGGCAGGATAAATGGATGGTGCTATGGACTTCCGTATTTATGCTGTATGCGGGGGCTTCATTCGGGCTCATGTTAAAGACCGCATTTCAGCAAACCGCACCTCTGCCTTTTTACGACATTTGGCTTATGATCTTTACGCCAATGCTGGGCTTCTATCTTTCCAGAAGGGCCTTTAAGTATTTGAGCGAGGACTCCTACACGCAAATGCTTTATTTTTACAAAAGCCTGCCGATCCCCTTGGAGGCTGTCGTGCTCAGTCGAGGCATTCTTGGCCTGCTCGCTTTTATATTTAATGGGGTGATCTTTTTTGGAGCCGTGTATCTGCTTCCGGGCGACGGGGTGAAGGATTACGTTTCACTCAGTGCGTACATTCTGTTCAGCATCACCTGGATCGGGTTCGGGCTTATGGTATACGGCATGTATATTTACCTGGAGTTTATGAAGAGCGGCAAACGGTATTTTTGGATGACCATGGCGGTCGTTGGCGCGTTTGTCCTCGTCTTGATCGGGATTCAAACTGCCGGTTTGCGTTTCAGCTTGATTCATCGAATCATGGCGAGCTCACAGGAGTATGGGCTGATGACTCCATGGCTATATATTACGGTGCTGACGGGGCTTGTTAGCTACGGATGCGCGCTGCGGCTAACGTGTCGCCGGATGAAAAAACGGGACCTGATGTAAATGAGATGAAACTTGAGCGGTGTCTAAAGAGTACATAGAAGAGAGGTGACCATGGGTGCGGATCCCGATCCAGATCAATGAGCACAGTGCCGAGCCTTTATATCACCAGATTGAAACCCAACTGCGTTCACTTATTATTACCGGTGAGGTTGAGGAGGGCACCATGCTGCCATCGATTCGGGAATTTGCAAGCGGACTGAACTGTAGTGTGATTACGGTCAGAAGGGTATATCAGGATTTGGAGAATGAAGGGCTGCTAAGAACGAGGCAGGGGACGGGAACGTTTGTGGCCGGGGTTGGTGAGGAGGCAAGGCAGCAGTTCAAGCAGGATGCGGTGCTTCAGGCGCTGGAGGGAGCCGTGAATACAGCCTTGTCGGTCCATTGCAGCGAGCAGGAGCTTCGAGTCCTGTTTGAGGCCATGCTGCAGCAGAAGTACCAGGGAAAAGGGGGGGAAGGATGATGGAGCCGGCACTGATTGAAATGCATGGTGTAACGAAGCATCGGCGCACGAAGCGGATCGGGCCTATTACACTGTCTATTCCGGAAGGCTATATTGTCGCTATAGTGGGTCCAAACGGATCGGGCAAAAGCACGCTCATGAATATGCTTATTCAAGCGGTCATTCCGGATGAAGGAGAGATTACGTGGCTTCATGAGAGCCACTGTAATGAGCTTCCCTTACATATTCGCAAGCAGATTGGCTTTGTGCCGGAGCAGCTTAGTGTGGAAGAGAAGCATAGTACTGTGGAGGCTGCCGCGGCCTTCCGGTCGCAGTGGTACGATACGTGGGACGGATATTATTTTGACGAGCTGCTGTCGGTATTCGGAGTGCCCCGGGGGATGAAGCTGGGCAGTATGTCCAAGGGGGAGCGCCGCAAGTTCGAAATTGCGGCCGCGCTGGCGCCAAGGCCGAGACTGCTGCTGCTGGATGAGCCTTCCTCCGGGCTTGATCCATTCGCCTGGAAACAGATGATTCATCAGCTGCAGGAATGCATGAAGGGCGGCGAAACGACGATTATCCTGTCCACGCACATCGTGGACGAAGTGCGCCGCCTGGCAGACTATATTGTGCTCATGCATCACGGCAAGGTGCTCGGGATGGTAGAGAAGGACAGCCTGCTGGACAATTGGAAGGAATGCTGGATCAGTGCAGACGCTGAGCTGGTGGAGGAGCTTCCGGGCATTGTGAGCTGGAAGCCGGAGGGCGCGGGGAAGATTTCTTTTGTTACAACAGAGTGTATGGCGGTGGAGCAGATCCTGCAATCGTCAGAATTGAAGCTGCTGAAGACAAGAGCATTAGAACTGGATGAAGTACTGGATCTGTGGATTCAAGGCAGTGAGCCCGGAGCGGTTCGGCCATAAAGAGAGGAGACCAGAAGGATGCAGCGATTGCAATTGGAAGAGGTCGTAAAAATTTACGCGGACAAAACCGCAGTAAACCAAATCTCACTTCAGGTGGAGGAAGGAGAGATTTACGGGCTGCTGGGCGCGAACGGAGCCGGCAAGACGACAACGATGCGGATGGTGCTTGGCTTGATCTACCCCGATGAAGGGAAGATTTTGTACAACGGTCAGCCTTACAATAAGGAGCTTCGCCAGATCATGGGCTATTTGCCGGAAGAGCGGGGTCTGTATCCCAAGGTGAAGGTCAGTGAGCAGATTTCGTACCTGGCTCAGCTGCGGGGGATGTCATCCAAGGACGCCGACCAGAGCATCCGCTACTGGCTGGATCGGTTTGAGGTTCCGGAGTATTACAACAAGAAGATCGAAGAGCTGTCTAAGGGCAATCAGCAGAAGATGGGCTTTATTGCCGCAGTCGTACATCGGCCGCAAATTCTGATTCTGGATGAAGCCTTCAGCGGACTGGATCCGGTGAACGTAGAGCTGCTGAAGTCTACGGTGAGAGAGCTGCGGGATCAAGGCACCAGCATTTTGTTCTCGACTCACCGTATGGAGCATGTTGAGGAGCTGTGCCGGAATATTACGATTTTGCACCGGTCGAATACGGTTGTTCAGGGCGGCATTAAGGAGATCAAATCCCGGTATCCGAGAGAAGACGTTACACTAGGCACGTCGGGAGAGGTTAATGGATTGGACCGGATTGCCAGTGTTACCCAGGTTGATCGGCTGGAGGACGGCTATCTGATTCGCATTCAAGCAGAGAGCGCAGCCCAGGAGATACTGCAGCTGGCGATGGCGCAGAGTACGGTGCACCGGTTTGAGGTGAAGGAGCCGACATTGAATCAAATCTTTATCAAGGCGGTGGGTGAATCCAATGAATAACATGTGGACGGTAATCCGGTTTACGTTTATGAATAAGGTTCGAACGAAATCTTTTGTGGTATCGACCTTGATCTTTGCCCTGTTAATTACGATTGGTATTAATATTCCATTTTTCATTCAGCTGTTCAGCGGTGATCAGGAAGACCAGGGCGGAGCCCCGCAGCAAATCGGGCTTGTCTATGGTGAGCAGGCAGCCATCGCCGAAGAGCTCCAAAGCACGATGGAGGAGATGGCGGCACAGTATAAGCTGATCCAGTATGATACGCTCGACGAGACGATGCTGAATTCCGACGTTTCGAGCGGCCTGATTGACGGCTATATCCGTTTTGAGGCCCAGGAAGGTCAAAGCTTCCCGGCGGTCATCTACAGCTCGGAGGATGACGTGCTGGAGCCTCAGCTGCAGGCGGTTCTGCAGGCTTCACTTCAAGGCGCAAAGACCCGTGCGGTGCTGAATGATCTTAGCTTGAGTGATGAGCAGATTCAGGAGATTAACACGCCGGTTCAGATTAGCACCCGCAGTGTAGAGGAAGCGGGAGCAGGTAACAGCGAGCCAGAAGCGGAGGAAGCGGCATCCAATGAGCCGATTAATTTCATTATCGTGTATGCACTGGTCATTCTGTTCTTCGTCACCCTGATGAGCACAGGCAATATGATTGCTTCCGAGGTCACAACGGAGAAAAGCTCCCGGATTATGGAGATTCTGATCACAAGCGTCTCACCACTAAGCCAGATGTTTGGCAAAATCATTGGGATGTTTCTGCTGGGGCTTACGCAAATCCTGACCTTTGTCATTGTCGCCGTAGTGAATCTGATGCTGCCGCACAATACAGACGCTATGGCTTCTCTGGATCTCAACTTCGGTGCAGTTGATCCGATGCTGCTGGTCTTTGGCCTGCTGTTCTACATTTTCGGGTACTTCCTGTATGCGGTGCTGTTCGCAGCCGTAGGCTCGATCGTAAGCCGCACCGAGGATCTGGGACAGGCGATTATGCCGATCACCATGCTGTCCCTGGCAGCCTTTTACATTGCCATCTTCAGCCTGGGAGCTCCAAATTCTACATTGATGAAGGTGTCCTCCTACATTCCATTCGTCTCCCCGACCTCCGTGATCGTAAGGATTGGCCTGGGCGATGCCCCGCTGTGGGAAGTTCTTGTATCCCTGGGCATTCTGCTGGTTTCCATCCTGGTCTTCGGCTGGCTTGCAGCCAAAATCTACCGGACCGGCGTCCTCATGTACGGCAAGCGTCCGAGCTTTAAAGAGCTGCGCAAGGCGATGAAGGCGTATAAGATTTAGGTGGTGTGGTGTAATATATTGTGAGTAATTTTTATCAAAGAGTAAGAGTTTAGTTTTACATGAGACTTTTTATATCATTAATAAAATGAGACTAAATGGAAAGACCAGCTTATTCAGATTCTTGATCTAGCTGGTCTTTTTTATTTTATGTTCAGAACAAAATATAAAATAACTTGTTTAATCCTGGCTCAATGCAAAAAGTAGTGGAAAGGGGTATCTGGTAAAACGTAGCCTCCATTATACTGAAATACCGGAAACAAGAATAGCCGCCAACACAAGAACCCCCTGCTCATCGCAAGAGGGTCCTGATCGTCATGCTTTGCCGACCTTGAACACGAATTTCCCAGTAAGCTGCTGATTCAAACTTAATTCGTCAATATCGTTAATGGGAGAATGGATCTCCAGTTATCAGAACCTACACTTTGGAGGATCTTTTCTTTCGCCCGTTCGTCGTATTTATCGTAATAGAAATCACGTGTCATTGTAAACTTTTTAATATAGTACTTTTCGCTATTATCCCAAATCATTATGTAGTAGTCTGTCTTAGAAGTAGTCTCCCCTTTCTTCTCGTAGGTAAATTCGAGAATCAAAATTCTATTTATTTCATCTATCGTCGGTATAGTTACTGGGGCAGGATCAGCATTTTCAATCTCACGAACGGTAGTACTTAATAGGTCTGCTTCGGATTCGACATCAAATAACTCAGGTTGTGGCTTAATTGAATTATCGTTGTAAATCGATATATTTATCCCTGACAAAACTTCTTCTGGCTCATTGCCTTGATTTGTGCGCTCTGGAACGGAGCATGAGATCAGAAGCATACTGCATAATAACATCTGCACCAACAAAATAGATTTTCTCATTCAATCTTCTCCTTAACAATTTTTTGAGAATAACTTTACAAATTGTAATATACTGATTTAGATTTATATACGTGATTATCATACCATATATTGGGATCAAGCTTGATTTGATTCTACTGACTTTTGTTGATCGACATCAAAGCTTACAGGTCACTTGTGGCCTCAGCTGCATAGAAATCGATGTCTTAATGAAAGAGGATATAGTAGTATGATGGATATAGAAGAATCAATGGAAACCATGTGAGGTTTATTTTATGCCAAAAAATGATAGCATGCTGGCCATTCTATGGATGCTGAATTCGGGAAAGAAATATACTGCAAAGCAAATGTCAGAAAAGCTGGAGATCAACATTAGAACCGTTTACCGGTATATTGATGCACTATGTGCCAGCGGTGTTCCGATCATTTCTGATGCCGGACATCATGGTGGATACAGCTTGCTGCATCATTTCATCCAATCTCCACTGAGATTCAGTATGGATGAGAACAAGGCCTTGCTCCAGGCCGCTCTGTTTGCCAAAGAAGCCGGGTACCCTTTAGGTGAGGCCTTAGAGCAGGCAGCATCCAAGCTGAAAATGTACTCCAATCATGAGCAGGAACATATACTTAGCCACCACTTAGCCGGATTTGAAGTTATTAACCGCAAGGGGAACCCGGCTATACAGCCGGTATTGCAGCAATTGGAGCAAGCTGTCGCCCATGAAAGGTCTGTAGACATTACTTATCGTAACCGTTATGAAGAGCGGTCTCCTAATCGGGTAATCGACCCTTATGGCGTCGTTAATTGGAATCATAAATGGTACATCATTGCGTTTTGCCGCCTGCGAAAGGAGATTCGCAGCTTTCGAGTTGAACGTATTCTGAGCGTTACCTCCACGGACTGCAGCTTCAGGCGTCCTCAGGATTTCTCGGTGCGTTCTTTTTTTATGAACAATCTATTGCCTGACGCAGTCGATAAATCCGGATACATTGCATGTAAGATTCGTGGCAGGGCCGGAGCGCTGGATAATCTATGTATGCATTGGTTTTTGGAGCATCATCTACTAGAGCGGACATCCACGCAAGCTGTGTTTGTACTGGAAGAAGAGGCACTGTATACCTACGTTCCATCTATTATTCTTCCTTACGGGAAATCCATTCAAGTCATAGAGCCGCAGGGTTTGAAAAATAAACTTGTGGAGGTTGCCTCAGATTTGATGGAATATTATCAAGGCTAAACAACTTCACTGACAGCAGCTGTCAGTGAAGTTGTTTTATGATGATAACATCCACTCACGACTGATGAATGGTGCTGTACATACAACGAACTTGATGAGGAGAATTGGAAATGAATCATACGGTATATCTTTATGTATTTGATACGATGTCTGACTGGGAAATCGGTTATGTAACCGCGGAGCTGAACTCCGGAAGATACTTCAGACAAGGGGTGGCCCCGGCGCGAATAGTAACGGTAGGGATCGAGAAGACGCCGGTGACCACCATGGGGGGATTGACCATAGTACCTGATCTCACCGTAGATGAGTGCAGCGTAACAAGCATAGATGCTCTGATTTTGCCTGGTGGGAATACGTGGACAGAAGCTATTCACGTTCCCATCCTAGAGATAGCCGAACTGTGTTTAAGGAAGAATATCTTAGTTGGAGCCATTTGCGGTGCTACCATGGGACTGGCTCTAGCAGGCTTGTTAGACTCACGTGCACACACTAGCAATGATCTGTCCTACCTGAAGATGATTTGTCCTTCTTATACAGGCGAAGCCTATTACAAAGCGGAGTCTGCTGTCACAGACGGAATGTTAATCACGGCCTCCGGCGTAGCTCCATTAGAATTCTCGTTGCATGTATTAACCGTGTTAAATGTATGGTCACCCCAAACCCTACATGCCTGGTATCATCTGAATAAAACTCAGGAGCCTGGCTATTTCTATGAGCTGATGAGCTCTATTCAGTAAGGATTTATCGTTGATCATACCTGTAATCATCGCTATAATCTGGAATATAAAGTTTATAGCATAAATCCTAAACCATCTTAATCAAGATGAATAGAATTGAAGGCGTGGATGATTTGAAGAGAGTAGATGTTGTTTATGCGTTGATCTATGATGATAGGGTAGAAAAGGTTCTAATGGTACATAACAAAGGTAGCGGATGGTCTCTACCAGGTGGGGCCGTAGAAAAATGGGAAACGTTAGAGCAAGCAGTTATTCGAGAAACGAAAGAAGAAACTGGTTTAGCAATCGAAGTAGGGAATGTAATTGCGGTTAATGAAGCTTTTTTTTTAGAACACGGAAATCAAGGACATCATGCTCTAATCATTACCTTCCGTGCGAAAGTCATCGAAGGAGAAGTCACCGTCGAAGACGAGAATGAAATTGTAGAGATAAGATGGGTGGATATAAATACTGCTAACCACTTAATGCCTTACCATAAAAATGGAGTGGAAGGACTGCTGAAATCTTCATCTCCCTATACTTTTCAAGGTGAGTGTTAAGTGTTAACAATCTAGATCTATAATTTAGTACAGGAACCATCCAGAGTCTGATACTAAACATCAGGAAGAGCGAAGAAGCAGTTATCTTGTATGTGTCATATATTGTATAGAACCGCCGCCATGTTACAAGGAGGCGGTTTCATACTCAATCAGACTTCAGCCACTTAGTGTAGCGAGGAAGCAAGCTTTAATTACTCTGTAATTCAATTTCTTCAGAATTGATTTTTTTGATTGCAAGAAGTTTTGTTTTGTTGTCTGTAAGCAACTGTTCAAAATTAATAGCATAATTCTCAAAGGCAATCTTCCAGTCATTTTCATTTGTTACTTCGGCTGCTTTAAATAAGTATTCATCAAATATAGCTTTTAGTTGGTCAAGTGACGGGACTTTGCCATCTTTAAATGTTAACCCTAAATAAAATGTGTTCTCATCAGAATTGTATGCAAAATGTGTGGTTTCAATAGAAGGGTGATTTTTTTCAAGCTTCAAACTTGAATCATGCATAGCATCGATCAATAGGTCTAACTCCGTTTGGTCTTTATCTGGACTGCATGATACAAGCAATAAAAATATAAAAAGTGAATTGAACAATATAAATAAAAACTTAGTTTTCATCTTCGTTTCCCCCTTTAATGTATTGTCTTAGGTTATAAATGTTTATATTTTCCAAGAAAGTCTGGTCTTCGTCCGTACATGAAAGAACTGAGAAGTCGTTCACCCGAGGGGCTGGCGGGCATTGCAGAGAAGGCATTTTGCGTGCACTTTTGGCAGCTCTCTAGAAGTCATGCCGGCCCATGTCAATGACGGGGTTTTTAGAATCAAGCTACTGGATCCGCTTTGATCCGAATGAATCCTGCTGTCTTTACGTCAAAATTAGAATTATGCAAAATGCTCAATTATATTACTTTATTTTAGTTATTATTCATATATTCAAATATCCTTTTGACATTTATTATACCATAACCGTAATGTGGATATTTTCCTGCTTTTCCAATATCATCAGATGTCTTGCTGAAAATATCTAATAGGTCTTGATTTTTCAAAAGACAAAGTAACTTCATTCTTCTCTTTATCTACTAAAGAGGTTGAAATATCTACTCCTGGAGTACTAATTGTTAGATGATCATTGAAATTATTTGTATATAAATGGTTGTTTTCTTTATCTAAAGACGTCACAGTTATGACTCCTGGGTATACGGAAGGATATAGGTCTTGCTTAGTCATATCATTTCCTGCAGAAGTAATGATTATTATCCCACTATCTATAGCTTTTTTTAGAACACATATCAGAATATCTGTGGGTTAAGTGAATTCATGAAAGGCAGCTTCGGTTATCACTCCGAAGCTGCCTTTTTTTGAAATTTTTTTTTGACTTAGGGCGTGTCTTCAAACCTAGGCAAGCCAAACTAAGCTAGATGCCAAGGATAAAAAGGCCGCAAAGGTACAGGCCAGCTTCTCATAGCGAGTAGCCAAACGTCGATATTTCTTCAGTTTATTGAAAAAGCATTCGACTAAGTGGCGTTCTTTGTACAACCACCAGTCACATTTTCGTTGCTCTACACGGTTCTTCTTAGGTGGAATAACCGATGTAGCTTGCTGTTCCTTCAGTAGATCGAGAATTTGATTAGTGTCATAACCTCGATCTGCGATGACTTGCTTATTGGTTAAATCCAGATTCTGAAGCATCTCATATCCAATCACACAATCATGTGTGTTGCCAGGAGAAAGAACGATGCTCAGCGGGCATCCTAACGCATCAACGACCGCATGAATTTTCGTAGTTATGCCTCCTCGGGATCTCCCGATTGCTTGCTTGTCTGGCCCCCTTTTGCGCCAGCACCATGCTGATGTACACGGACGATCGAGGCATCAATCATTAAGCTTTCCAAATCGGGTTCCGATGCGAGGCACTCTAAAACTTGATGGAATACACCTGCTTTCTCCCAGCGTCGAAATCGAGTGTAGACCGATTTCCATGGTCCGTAATATTTCGGTAAATCGCGCCATGGCGCTCCGCTTCGAGCAATCCACAGCATTGCATTGATCATAGTTCGGTTGTCTTTGGCAGGCCGGCCGCCCTGAGCTTTCCGCTCCGCAGGCAGCAAGTCTTTCATCTTGTCCCACTGGTCGTCACGTAACTCGTATCGTTGTCTCATACCTTTATTTTACCAGATTAAGTCAACCCGAGTGGTTTGAAGACACGCCCTAGTAAAATACACCGTGATAAAAGAAAACAACACGAATGTTGAATATGCTGCTAAAAAGATGGGATCATCAAGGATATATCTGATTCCTAAAATAATAATTATCCCAAATGCATTAAAGATCAGGAGGCGTACTGGTAAGCTATAAATTATCCGACCTAGCACATAATTAATAATACTAACAACTAAATTGAAGACGTACAAAAGCAGGAATAAACTTATAAACGGAATAAACCGATCATCAGGATTTAGCCCCTGACTACTAGCACTGACGGAGGCCATAAACCATCCTACAATTACAGCTAGTATTGCAGAAAAAATAGTAGCATTGAAGACAATTTCTTTATTCTTTTCCATAGGGCAGTTACTCCTAATCTTACTTCTTAGGAAGTATTTAATTATATTACTTATATTGGTATTTTAAACTATTAATCACCTGTAATAATCCGTACCACCAATTACCGCTCTTGCTGTCGGTTAGTTGGCAAACGCTGCGTTCAAATTACCTGCATAAATATGCGTACTTCTTACACGGTTAGTAGAATCAACATATGATACCTGTAATTTTCAACAACGGATTTGCTACACTATGGCATGATTGTGTAGATAACAAAAATACACTCACAGCCTGGCTGTTTTTATGAGCTGATGAGCTCTATTCAATAAGGAGTTATCGTTGATCATACCTGTAATCATTGCTATAATATGGAAGATGAAAAACCTATTATATTATGAATTTAGGAGTGCAATGCAGAGCATAGTGAGAAACAAAGTGTTCAGCATTGTGATCGTTGTCGTTTTAGTCGCTGCGATGCTGTTTCCTTCAGCTACTTTGATGAATGTGTATAGTAACTATCAGGATCAGCAAAGCTCTTTTTATCAAGGGGAGAACTATTATCTGCTCAATGAAGATGGTATATCGACTTTGAGCTGGGCTAATGCCCGGGGTCTCCATCAGAAGCTCCTGGAGATCGAAGGCGTGCTCGGATTCGGGTATGGAGGTAATACAGCAGTACAAGTGTTTTCAAAATATACGGTGGAGGAGCTGCCTGTTCGCTGGGCTAATGAAGATCTGCTCTTATTCGAAGGCGTAGACAAGGAGAAACTCCGCGTACTCCAGACTCATAGTGATCGAATACATATTACTCCGAAAACTGCGGAGAAGTTATTGCCCGCAATACATCCCCAAGGAGAAGCTCTGGAGCTTCTTGGGGAGTCACTTTTGGTCGAAGAAGTCTACCATGAAAAGGCTGTTCGCTTTGACACACTTCTAGAATCCAATATGCTGGTAAGCCCGGACAACGTATCACCAACAATGACTACGGCGGTCATTCAGTTCAGTTCTTTTTCCCAATCGGTGTATGATGAAGTGCTAGACGTGCTGAAGTCCTATAATCCGGATGCCTCGCTGTCGAGCTATGAGGCGTTTAAGGCTGAAGAGATGGCACAAGCCAACAAATCCCATGCTATTGCTATCATTCTGTGCATCTTGTTATGGCTGTTCACTCTGGTCAATATTATCTCCCTGCTAGTGTATAAGTTTGAGCGGGATCATTTGAAGTGGTCGTTGATGTTTGTGTTTGGAGGCGGTAAGAGAAGTGTGTACAGGCAGATATATGTGGAGTTGTTTGTGTATACGTTTTGTGCGTATATCCTTATGCTGCCGCTTCTGTATGTGCTCAAGCTTGTCATGGAACAAGTGAACATTCCGTTGGACATGAGTCTGTCTGTAGTTAGCGGTATCATTGCTATTGCTATGGGGATTACCATTATTTTCGGCTATATCTGGATTCGGAGCATTGACTTAAGAAACCTGCACAAGGAATTACATTTTCATTAAGGAAAAGGAGCATCGAAGTTGCTGTATACCTTCCAACTGGCTTGGCGGAGAATTATGCGCTCCAAGGCCAAAACGCTGCTATCGGCTTTTCAATTGGGCATGGCTTTGACGCTTTTCGTTACCGTGCTCACCATATACCTTGGTGTGGAACATAGTATCCGGATGTATAAGCATGCATTTGGTTCGGATTTATACAATATTAACGTCCATGGTAGAGCGACCTCAGAAAGCGGCAGGCAGCCGTTTCAGTTCAGCAGTGAGCTGATGACACAGCTGCAGAGCGTAGATAAGATCAAGGTTTACATAGGCAGCTTTGAAGCAGGGCAAGACGGCAAGACAATACTATTATTAAGCGAAGAGCTTTACAAAACAGTAGTATCAGACAAAGGGATCCAATGGGATCTATTATCGAGGCTGGGCTATCGTTATTTATCGGAGAGCACTGAAGTGACTTCACTTCCGCCGAATCATTCCTCAAGTGTCACTTATGCCTGGATCCAAGGGGAGGTAAACCCTGAAACCAAGCGTACATTACTGCAAATTCTGGGACAGCATGGGGGAGACTTGTACTTCCATTTGGAAAATGTCCTGGGTGCAAGCCAGGAAAGTCTCAATACCGCGAAAGGACTTTCGTTAGTGTTCCTGATCTTTACGATATCGATTATGGTATGCTTCGCCATCGGTCATCTGGGAGCCGTGTTATTAGACTACTTGCGAAACAAAAGTAATTGGGCGATTCATCTGCTGTTGGGAGCCTCCAGAACACATATTATACTGAGCTACAATCTGCAGTTTATGATGATGTCTCTGCCTATACTACTATGTTCAACCATATTGTCATCCTTCGTTGTCTATTACTATGAGCCTGATTATGTACAGCAGCTGCCCTGGACCGTTCTAGCTGCTCTGCTGGTATTGACATGCATGACGTTGTTATCTGTCCTGCCATTCTTCAAATTTAAAAATACTCCCCTGATCAGCCATCTATCGTGAAGCCGAGAATAAGGAGGCCTGCTTATGTTAACCCTCTCTCATATATGCAAGTCCTATATTCATACCAGCAATCCAAAGAGCTCCTTGAAGGTACTGGAGGACATTACACTAGAAATTCAGTCAGGCGATTATATTGCGATTCTAGGTACTTCTGGAGTGGGAAAATCTACACTGCTTCATATTATCGGCTTGCTGGACAAGCCGGATCGCGGGAGCATTTGGCTTCATGATCAGGCTGTTGACACTTTATCTAATAAAGAGTATACCAAGGTAAGGAATGAAATGATCGGCTTCGTGTTCCAGGATTTCAAGCTTATTACGGATATGACCGTTTTTGAAAATGTAGAGATCCCGTTGATTTATGCCAACAAGCTGAATAAGCACCAGCGGAGGCAGCGGATTATGGAGGTATTGGAGCAGTTACAAATATCGGGTAAAGAGCGGGTGTTCCCGAGTGAGCTTTCCGGAGGACAAAAGCAGCGGGTGGCCATTGCAAGAGCACTGGTCAATAAGCCGAAGCTGCTCATTGCGGATGAGCCTACAGGAAATTTAGATTCTGACATAACCCATGAAATTCTGGATCTTCTCCAAAGACTGCATCAGGAGGAGAAGCTGACCCTTGTAATCGTTACCCACGACATAGAGGTGGCTGAGCGGGCCAATAAAGTGTATCGTTTAAGTGAAACAGGATTAAACCTATTGTAGAAAGCAGGATTGTGTACATGTCAGATTTAAGCAAGCAGCGTTACCGGTTTAGTGAGGCACCTATATGGAATGTGCAGCGACAGTATTATGAAGAGAAAGGCACAGAGGCCTGGAGAAATGACCAGGTTCCTCAATATGTAACGAGCAATCCGATGATTGCCGGAGCCTATGCAGAGATGATTCTGGGATTTCTTCAGGATCGGATGAATCAGGAAGACGGTGCGGACTCCGTAGTGTACATTGTGGAGCTTGGCGCCGGCGCCGGACGCCTGGCTTATCATGTGCTGCAGGAATTATGTGAGCTCCGGGATTATGCGGGAATGGAGCTGCCTCCCTTCCAGTATATTATGACAGATCTGCCCATGAGTAATGTGGTGG
The DNA here is from genome assembly GCF_044383795.1 of Paenibacillus sp. JSM ZJ436. NCBI lineage: Bacteria > Bacillati > Bacillota > Bacilli > Caryophanales > Paenibacillaceae > Paenibacillus > Paenibacillus sp. JSM ZJ436. The sequence continues at coordinate 33,784 of NZ_JBISEO010000002.1, read as the reverse complement.
CTTGGAGGGAGCATCCCGCCTTGCAGTCTTTTATTACTGAGGGAATTCTGGATTTTGCGCGCTTTGATGCTGTCCGGGATACCGAGCTGAACCTGATTGTATCGGGAGCTACCCTGCATCCGGGGGATGTGAAGCAGCCGTTAATTATTATCGGAAACTACTTCTTTGACAGCATCCCGCAAGAGCTGATTTATGTTGGCGATGGGAGCATCTATGAAGCGGATGTGTATATTGAAGCACCTGTACAGTCAGCGAATTCCTTGCGTCCTTCCGAGTGGCTGGATCAAATCACGCTGAGCTATGAGCACCGGCGGGAACCGAAGTATGAACATCTTTCTTACCCGTACCGCAGTACGATTGCGTTGTATCAGGAGGAGCTGGAGGACTCGCATATTTTATTTCCTGCTGCCGGACTGGATTGTTTAGAGCGTTTATCCCGGTTATCGGAGCAAGGCTTTTTGCTCATAACGGCTGACAAGGGAGATCATCTCCTTGATAGCTGGAAATTTGCAGAGCCGCCCATTTTGACATTGCATGGCAGCTTTTCTTTGACGGCGAACTACCACGCGTTTCAGCATGTGTTTGAGGAGAGAGGAGGAGAAGCGTTATTTCCCTCTCAGCACTACAAGAATTTAAATGTAGGCTGTATTCTCAGCCTGAACAATCCCAAGCAGTACGCACATACGCGTTTAGCATACCGTCGAAGCATTGAACGCTTTGGTCCGGATGAGTTTTTCAGTCTGAAGGAATGGGTGGATGTCCGTCTGGATCATATGGGCTTACAGCAGATCTTCAGCTTCTGGCGTCTAGGAGGCTATGACACAGAGTTTTTCGTGCAGAGCACCAAACGGCTCTCCGAGCTGTTGCCGGACGCGAACGATGAGGAGAAGCAGGATTTGCTGAGCGGCATTGAACGTATGTGGTCCTCCTACTACGTTCTGGCACAGCGCTACGATGTAGCACTGGATGCGGGATTGATCCTGTTTGAGATGGAACTGTATGAGCACTCCAAGCGCTATCTGGAGATATCCGTCCAGCAGCGCTATGATGAGGTTCCATCCACCGTCTATTATTGCCTGGCGATCTGCTGCTTTGAGCTGGATCTGATGGAGGAGGCAGTGCAGTATTTGCGGGAATTGTTAGAGCTGGAGCCGGATCACGAGGAGGCTATGGCCTTGCTTGACCATTTCGAGCCATCGACCGATCTGAGTATGTAACAAGTATAGATTCATCCTTACATGGCCGTTTGGAGCTTCGAGGCCGAAGCTCCAAACGGCTATGTGTTTACCCTGACCTTCACCTGGAAAAGAATGACCTCCCCCCTTACTCACCGGTACAGCCATATCCCGCGGTTGTGCTATCCCCCGCGGTCCCGCCACATCAACCAGCCGGGCAATCCTGTTGACGCGATCCCCGCTAACATATATTATGGATACTAGCTATCTATAATAGTCATCGACGTAACACGGAAAGGAGAAGACCCTTGCAGTTTTCCAAAAGCACAGACTATGCCTTGCATGCCTTAATCCACCTGGGACTTTCCGGGAAAAGTCAGAATGTAGGGATCAAGGCCCTGTCCAGCACGCTGGGCGTCTCCGAAAGCTATCTGTCCAAGATTATGTCCAAGCTGAGGCAGGATGGCATCATTCGTGCGGTCCCCGGAGTGAATGGCGGATATGAGCTGGCGAGGCCGGCAGAACAGATTTCCTTTCTGGATGTCATTCTGGTGATCGAAGGACGGCAGCAGCTGTTTGAATGCTCGAACTCCAGATCCCAGCAGCACCAATTACTAGTGGGGCAGGAGCCGGGTGCAGCCACGGAGGATGTCCAGTGTCGCCACAAACCGAAGGTATGCCTGGTTGAGAAAGTCATGCTCGGCGCCGAACAGCAGCTGTACCAGTATTTGCAGGAGCATACCATCCAGTCGGTTCTGGATGAGGCACTGACTTCCTGCAGCCCGCAAGAAGACAAGAAGTAATGAGCTTCTTGCGCTTTAATTATGGATATTATAGATCTATATTGGAGGTTAGGGAAAAATGAAGAATATTCACGTGGATGTTGTTGTGATTGGCGGGGGTCCGGCCGGAATGAACGCGGCTCTCGTGCTGGGTAGGGCAAGGAAAGAGGTTGCACTTATCGATGCAGAACGCCCTCGGAATGCGGTAACTTCCCGGATGCATGGCTTTCTGACCCGTGACGGCGTGGCGCCGAGCGAATTTCGCAGAATGGCCAGAGAAGAGCTGGGCGCCTATCCTTCGGTATCCATTTACGGGGAAAGCGTAACGTCAATCTCCGGAGCAGACGGCGCGTTCCAGCTTCAATCATCGGAAGGCACAGTATTCAATGGCAAGAAAATACTGTTCGCTGTAGGAATGAAGGACTCTCCGCTGCACATTCCAGGACTTGCGGAGGTGTACGGAAAAAGCGCCTTTGTCTGCCCCTACTGTGATGGATGGGAATTGAGAGACCAGCCGCTCGTTATTATTCAGAAAGGGAAGGAGCTGCTGCATTTTGCTCCTGTGATCGCAGGATGGACAGATGTTTTCTCGGTCTGCACGAACGGACCGGATGAGCTGACAGATGCCGAGCGAGAGGAGCTGAAGAGAAAAGGGGTGCCGCTGTTTGATTCGCCAATCCGGAGGATTGAATCCCGTGACGGCCTTGTGCAGGAGGTGGTGCTGGAAGACGGAACGGCGGTGGCATGCCGGGGGATCTTTTTCAAGCCTCAGCTGACGACAGGCTCGGATTTACCGCAAAGCATCGGGTGCGAGATGACGGAGGCCGGAGCGGTCGTAGTTAATGAGCTCGGCAAAACGAGCCTTCCCGGGGTGTTTAGTGCCGGCGATGCCGCATCCCCGTTCCATCAGACTATTGCTGCCGCATCGTCAGGATCTCTGGCCGCGGTGATCCTCAATAATGAACTGAATATGGAGGCTTGGAGGAGAGAGGCATGAACCATTTTTACGATGATGCTATATGGAAAAGGCCTGGAAAGATGAGAGTGGCGTCAAGCTGGAGAGCATGCGCGTAAAGGGGATGAATCCGGCACGGTTACGGTTCAGGAGGGGGGACGCTACGGCAAGGTGCTGATTTCTCTTCAGGATCAGCGAATGCCCATGCTCCCGTAAATGAAGAACCATTGCCTATGCCCAAGCATACGGTATAGCACCACTTTTGAATGATGAGAGGGTGTGATCGGGGTGGTAGGTATTTCATTAACGGGCATTCATTATGTATATCTGGCGTTTATCGTGTTCATTCTGACGCTAATGATCCGGCGACGGGATACAACAATGATTTGTGTGGCGGGGTTATTTGCTCTGGGATTCTTGGCAGCCGAGACGCTGGTTGGATCGGTGTCCGGGGTATTTCATTCGTTCATCTATGCTACTAAGGAGCTAATGGGCACCATTATGATCATTTCCATCATTGTGGCCATGAGCCGGGTGCTGATCCGCACGGGCATCCATGAGACGATGGTGGCTCCGCTGACGAGCTTCATCAAGACCCCGGCGATGGCTTTCTGGGGGATTGGTCTGATTATGATGCTGACCTCCTTTTTCTTCTGGCCGTCTCCGGCAGTCGCCCTGATTGGAGCGGTGGTGCTCCCGGTAGCAGCCCGTGTTGGCCTGCCTGCGCTAGGAGCGGCCGTAGCGATGAATTTGTTCGGCCACGGGATTGCATTGTCCGGTGACTACATCATCCAGGGCGCTCCGAAGCTGACGGCAGATGCTGCGGGACTCCCGGTGTCCAGTGTCATTCAGGCAAGCGTACCGCTGGTCATCATTATGGGGCTGGTGACTACGAGCGCAGCCTTCTGGATGATGCGGCGGGATCTGAAGAACGGCACCTGGCGGGATGGGCTGGTAGCAGAGCCGTCAGCAGCCGGGGCGCTTCGCGGCAGTGATCAGGATGAGGGAGCCCCGCCCGTGCTCACGCGAAATCTCCGGCGCGCTCTGGCTGTGATCATTCCGCTGCTGTTTGTGGCCGATGTCGCCGCAATGTTCATGCTTCAGCTCCAGGGCGGGGATGCGACTGCGCTGGTGGGCGGGACGGCCGTCTTCATTCTGGTCGGGGTCACGCTGCTGGCACATCGGAACCAGGGTCTGGAAAAGGTAACGTCTTATATGATTGACGGGCTGGTATTCGGCTTCAAGGTGTTCGGCCCTGTTATCCCGATCGCGGCGTTCTTCTATCTTGGCGATGCGGCCCTGACGGAGCTGTATGGCGCCGTCCTGCCGGAAGGCTCGCAGGGCATTGTCAACGATCTGGGCATGGCCTTGGCCGGCGTTGTACCGCTGAACGGTGCCGTCGGTGCAGTGACGCTGACGATCACCGGAGTCATCACCGGGCTGGACGGCTCCGGCTTCTCCGGCATTTCCCTCGCGGGATCTATTGCCCAGCTCTTTGCTGCAGCTACAGGATCAGATGCAGCAACCTTAACGGCACTGGGCCAGGTGGCCGCGATCTGGGTGGGCGGCGGTACGCTCGTGCCGTGGGCATTGATCCCTGCGGCCGCCATTTGCGGAGTCAGTCCGTTTGAGCTGGCGCGCCGGAATCTCAAGCCGGTGCTGATCGGGCTGCTGGTGACAACAGCCGCCGCGATTTTTCTCATCTGAGCAGGTTCTGAACAGGAAGAGCCGGAGCAGGCCTGCTCCGGCTCTTGGTTGATCCAGCTTATTTACTGCCCGCTTGATAGACGAGAGGATTAAGGGGGCTGGCAGCGAGGTCGCCAGGAGCCAGTCCGGGCAGCCATTTGTTCAAATCGCTCTCCTGCGCCTTACTCTCCGGGTTGGCGATCACCGTACCGTCAGCTACATAAATGATCGTCATCACTTTACGCATCTGGTCTGTCGGGTTACCGGGAGCGCTATGGATCGTCCACCCCGCGTGGAAGGTCGCATCTCCGGCAGCCATCGCCCCGTAGTTGACCTGCGGAATGTGCTTGGCCTCAATGAACTGACCCAGTGTAGTGTGGGACTCATCGGAAATTTCCTTGCGGCTCACATAGCCCAGCTTGTGGCTTCCTGAAGCAAATGTCATCGTGCCGACCTCTTGCGGAACCGGAACGAGAGGCATCCACATGGTAATGGTATTTGCCGTATCCAAAGGCCAGTAGATCTGGTCCTGGTGCCACGGCGTATGACCGCCTCCCGGCTCCTTGAACAAAGCTTGGTCGTGGTAGATCCGCACCCCGTCTACCCCCATCAGCTCGGCTGCAATTTTGGCAAAGCGGACTGCGGTGACGAAGCGTTGAATTTGCTCATCCAGCGTCCACAGATTTCCTACTTGGATGAAAGCTTTGCCGTAGGTATCCCGCTCTTGGACCGGCTTGTTATGGTAATTGTGCTTCATCACGAGCTTCGTGATGTGTTCCTCGTAGGCAGCGGCAAGCTCCGGGCTTGCCACATTTGGCAAAAAAACGTGTCCTTGCTGCCGATATTCTTCGATCTGCTCCGCGGACAGCGAGTAGTCTGCCTGCAGCTCCTGATTCAATAGCTCCATGGATTGAGCCTCCTGTTTTTTTCAATTCCCTGCCTCTTTACTATATCTGCCTGTCTGGCTGCTGGCTTTATCCAGAAGGCCTGCATTTTGATCAAAAACTACTGCCATAGGCGCAAAGATCAAGGTACAATAAGGGAACCAGTATGAAGGAATATCCGAAACCCGGACAGGAGGCTCAGCATGAATACCTTATCACATGTATTATCCAAGCAGCCGCTGCTGCCCTATATCAGGGAATGCGATTACGCAGTGCGAAAGCCATGGTCGATGCCGGTTCGGCGTCTGCTGGATTATCTCCTGATCTATATCCAGGAAGGCACCTGCTGTTTCTGGATCGAGGGGGAGAAGGTAAGCTTTCATGCCGGGGAGTTCTGTCTGCTGCAGCCCCATACGCTGCATTCGCTTGAAGGCGTTACGAACACCATTACGCCCTACGCTCATCTGGATGTCTTCTATAACGAGAAAAGAGAGGACGGATTTCCGACCCGTGCCGGGCAGGTCGATCTTCAGGCCTATTCTTCTTTACTGCAGCCAAGGCTGGATGAGGTGCTGGGGACTGCGATCCCGGTCAAGCTGCCAGCTGCGCTGACAAGCCGGATCCGGAACGCCTTCCTGATTGCCGTGGAGCATTGGCGTAAGCACACCCCCATGTCGCAGCTTCGGGCTCAAGCGGCCATGACGGAGGTCTTTCTCCGAATTCTGGAGTACTATGAGCCGGAGTCCAGGCTGTCGCAGGCTCCGGCGCCTCAGGCCTTGAGCTGGATCACCTCTTACTTCTCTCTGCACCTCAGTGAGCCTTTGACATTAGCGGATATGGCCCGCCGGGCTAACCTGTCCGTCTCACGATTTCATGACGTATTCAAGCTGCAGTACGGCATGTCGCCGCATCAGTATTTACTCCATATGCGCATCCAGCACGCTTGCGAGCTGCTGCGGCAGTCTGATTGGACCCAGGAGGAAATCGCGGCATATTGCGGATTCTCCAGCGTCCATCATTTTTCCAAAATGTTCAAATCCCGCATGGGCTTCTCGCCCGGAAAGTATCGCAGGCAAGGCTCATCTCCGCACCTGTAATACACTCATTAACCGCTCGCTTCAAGCTACCGGATCTGTGTTAAATCCGGCAAAAATCGTCTGCGTTCCCGTTACAGTGTCGGTCCAGGTGCCGATATAGCCGTAGGGAGGGACGCTTTTGATGTCGATATAATCTCCAATGAGCGGAACCGGGGTAGGGCTGCCTTCGTTGGGGTTAAAGGATTGGGCGGTGACCCGCTGATTGGTAAACGTATTGCCGCCGTCAATGGAACGCGCAGTAAATACATCCAGGTCAAAGCCATCGATCCGGTTTGAGTAATAAATGACATTCACGACACCGACTAACGGATCCACATCCAATGCCGGAAAAAAGCTCTGGGAATTGGCAGGTGCACCGGTGATCGGAACCGGTGGAGACCAGCTCTGCCCCTGATCGGTAGATTTCGAGAAGAAAATATCCGAATAGCCCAAGCGGAAATCCTGCCAGACGGCATACAGGTTGCCGGAGGTCGAAAGCGTTGTAATATCTGCTGCAATATTAGGAAAGGTCAGTACGCGGAATCCGTATCCGGGGACCGGCAGCACGATCGGCACCAGATCCACGGGGGAGATCACGACGGACGGCTCAAAGGTCTGCCCCCCATCCAGAGATCTCCTTAGAAAAAAGGTAGGCGAGGGAGGATTCGTCGTAATCCATGTTGCAAACACACTGCCGGTCTGGCTTACGGTAATATCAGGACGTTCTACGACATCGCTGGGGCTGGACAGCAGCACTGGCTGCTCCCAGGTTACCCCCTGATCGAGAGAACGCTGAAAGAAAGCGACCGATCGGGCATTGGCCTCAATGTTGAACTGGCGGTTATAAGCAGCATAGAAATTGCCGATAAAAGGGCTGGCCGTCGCATTGTCCACCTCAATCGCCGGCTCATCATTATTGATGTACAGCCCATAGCCCGGAGCTACGGTGACCGGAGGAGAAAAGGTGACTCCGTTATCTGTAGAACGGTAGACCACCGTCGTGCCGCTGAAAGCGCCGGGAAACGCATGCACCGCGATGACGAAGGTAGAAGGGAACGCATAGGCGACAAATGGCGCCTCGGAACCGGTGAAGCCATCTGGTAAAGGCAGAACCTGCACATTCCAGGTGCCGCCGCCGTCAAACGAGGTATACGCCCCGACCAAGGGGATATTGCCTTCAAAATAAACGGAGGTCGCCACCATATTGTTAACACTGAGCAAATTGACAGCAATCGTAGGCTCGAAGCGGGGCGGGCCGCCCGGAGTCACTTGAAAATTAAATATGGTCATGGATCCAGCACCTTATGCATGGAATTAAAATGACGGACATAATGCGCAGCCGAGAATCGCTGGTGCATCAATGCCTCGGCGCTATCTACAATGAGGCTTCGAAGAACAGCATTCTCCATCATCAACAGAGCAGAACGTAGCGCCTGCTCGATATTCCCCATCTCGTAGAACAGTCCGGTTTTGCCGGGATAGAGAAAGGCTCTGATGCCATCGGAATCTGTAGCCAGCACAGGGCATCGGCAGAGCATCGCTTCAGCTACTGCATATCCGAACCCTTCCGTGATGGATGTCGAGCACAGCAAACCGCCGGAGTCGCCAATGATGGATAAATAGTCGGCCATAATCTCATGCGGGACGTTGGAGTACTGAATTAATGCTTCGGACAGCTGCAGTTCCGCCACCATCTGCTGAAACGCCGCCTGCTCTTGGGGATGAAACAGGGTATCATCGCCGAACATCCATAGATACATATCCGGATACCGCTGCTTCAAGGCCGCGCCGAGCTTCAGAAAATCTCTCCAGTTCTTGTTCTTCTCAATTCGCCCGATCCATCCCAGAATAGGAAAGGGCTTAGGCGGATAAGGAATGTAATGAAAGCGCTCGGTATCGAGCGGGTTGTCAAAGCAGAAGTGCAGCTTGCCGGGAAAGAGCTCCTTCATCATATTTTGAATATGAGAGGTTCGGGGATAGAGCAGCGCCGTTGCATAAGCTTCAATGCGGGCTTGGTAATCCACCAGAATTTCCCGGGCCGTTTCCACGGTGCCGAGTCCCTGGATTTCATAAATGAGATGGCCAGTATAGCCCCATTGATGCATCCATTCCATTAATTGAATATCGGAACAGATGACAATGGTATCGTAATGCTCCCGGCGGATTAGAGCTTGAATCTGCTCCGGATTAGATAGAATGAAGGTCTTAATGCCCTTGATGTTCTTTCGTCCCTCTCCATCATAGGTGTACAACAAATGGCATTCGATGCCGTGCTGCATTAAGGCTTTGCAACGCACCCGATTCAAGGTTTCCATGCCGCCGCTGGGATTGAAAAAGGTAAAGAGCACCTTCATAGCAAGCCCTCCTGTCTTTGTGACATCATGTACGTCTTCAGCCGGGCCCGAAGCGAGTCGGTCCTAAACAGCTCGTGCTGAATCGCACGAAACTGAAACGGCACACCCGGATAGCGGTAATCGACATCGGAATGAGTGCTGTTGTAGTAATTAGATTCCACCTCGGCCGGAGCTTTGAGCAGCTGCTTCGTGAGCACCTCCAGATCAGTGACTGCAGCAAAAGGCTCAGTGCCGATCATCATGGCGAAGGGAGTCTCGATCATCTGTGCTGCATAATAGACTACCTGCTCTTCTCGTTCCCCCGGCAGCCACATGAATTTGGTCAGTGGATGCGGAATATTGGATAGAGCGGCGGATACACTTTCATCTGGACTTAAATCCAGAATGGCCGTGACGTAATTGCTGAAGCTTTGATCATACAAATTCTCGATTCTTGCCACGTCCACAGGACTGACGGTGGACAGGGGGTAGATAACCGTGAGGGCATGCGGAATGCCTTGGCGCACTCGTGCCTGATGGCGTGCCAGATGGTACGTATATCTCCACTGGCGATGCCGGGCTTCGTCCTTCAGGGAGGCGGATACACTGAAGGTGGAGTCAACGCGGTAGTCCATCAGCTCTACAGGCAAATAGCGGATATCACAATGCTCGGTCAGACGCAGCCAATATTCATAATCCTCTACAGGTACCATATGATATCCGTCAATAAGCTTCGCATATTGAGCCTTGTACATGAAGGACACGCCGATGATACAGGCATCCAGCAGCTTGTCTTTAGCGCTGGATTGATACTTGCGCTGGGCAGCCAGCTGATATTCACTGTGCAAGGGCGTCCCCTCATTCGATATGGACTGAAAGGAGGAGTATACCAGGCCCAGCTCCTCCGGTCCCTCTGACAGCCGCTGACGAAGCCGCTGCAGGAAATCGGGATAATAAATATTGTCGCTGGAGACCCAGGTTACATATCGAATGTCCGGAAAGGTGAACAGCTCCTCGAAGCCCTTGTTCAGGGCTGCAGCAACTCCTCGGTTCTCCGGCTGCGGCAGAAGAACGAAACGGTCGTCTTCACCGATATATTCCCGAACAAGCGGCTCCATCTCCGGAGCCCCGTCTATGACTACGATCACGATAAAATGCTCGTAGCGCTGGCTGCGAAGGGAGTCTATAGCCGCTCGTAGAAATTCGGGCTCTTGCTTGTATAATGGCATCACAACACCTACGTCGATCATGCAAGCCACCTCTTTTTTTATACATTCAGTTACAGCACAGTATACGGCAGCCACAGGAAGATGCCTGTGCGAATCGTCTCTTCATGAGAAAGAGAGCAGGATGCTCTGCAGCCGCCTGCTCTCTTTGAGGTGAATCCTAGACCGGGATCGACAAGCTGTTCGTTGGAGTCAGCTCGGACTGCAGCACCCGCTGGTCTGTAACGAGATTTCCGAACTCATCGATGCCATAGCTGGACATCACGACTTGGCTGAACGGTGAAGTGATACTGTATTGAACCTCATAAGAGACATTGCCGGCTATGAAGAACTGGCGGATGTTTGCTGAATTGGCGGGCAGTGTAAAGCCGGTGACGTACAGGGGAGTCAGAATCAGCGTGGACTCCGGAACGCCAAACACGACAACTACAATGGAGGCACTGGAAGAGCCGAGGTTTCTGGAGTTAACGATCAGGTTCGTAGCCGCAGTTCCGGTTGCCCGGGTATTGGTAATTAAGCTGGTTGTAAAGGTCGCCATGGTACAGACCTCCTCTTTTCACTTTAATCCGAGGTGCCGGTGAAATTGAAGCTTTCCGGTCCGACACGCGTAACGCCAAGGGCGGTGGTGCTTACAAATACAGAATAAGCAGCAGCTGTCGTATTCGGCGCATTGAAGTCCGAACCGGAGAAGGCAATTAATTGCGGACCCAGGATTGAGAGATCCAGGCTTCGGGCAGCCGAGAATACGATGGTGTCGGATGGTGTCAATCCCCGGGTTACAAACACGGTTACGGTAGTGGCTACCGGTAGCAGTGGAAGCTGAACAGCAAGTACACCGGAAAATTCAACCCGGGTCAGACCAGCTCCTCCGGCTGAAAGATCGAGCGTCTGCTGGGCAATGAGCTGAGGGACGCCTATGATGGACAGCGGAATAGCAATGGAATTGGCGTAGCTGGCATTCTGGGATGTCTTTGAATCCAGAAACTGTGCAGGCATAAGTGATCATCTCCTTTCTCGGTATCGTATGCTTCTGGTCAAGACAAAGCGTGGATGATCACCGCGGGCAATGCGTACAATTTGATAGACTTCGATAGCTCGCAAGGCAGTGCATCCAAATGAAAGACGATGAAGGATATGGTAAAATAGCAGGGTCTAATAGAAGATACATAGGAAAAGGAGCGTACCCGATGAAAAAGAATTGGAATCAGGCGCTGCTATCGCTGATGATCTCAGCCGGATTGCTGGCAACGGCCGCAGCCCCGGCTTACGCCGCGCCTGTATCACCGGCAGTAAGCATGGAAGGACAGGTGCTGGAGTACAGCACAAGCAAGCCGATGGTGGAGAAGGGTACAACGTATGTACCGCTGAGATGGACACTGCAGGAGCTGGGCGCGAAGCTGGCTCAGGCTTCGGAGGATACGATCTACGTTATTACGGACGGAGATTCTAAGATTCTGAAAGCCAAGCTTCTGAAGATGAACGGTGTCACCTACGCTCCGATCCGGGTGGTCGGAGAGGCTGCCGGCTATACGGTAGCCTGGGATGCCAAGACCCGTACGGTCATTCTTACGGCTTCTGTCAAGGAGGCGGTACAGGCTGCTGCGGGCCGCGGGTTTATGTGGGAGGTAGAGAGCGGTGGCAATACCGTATATTTGGTCGGCTCCATGCATATTGCGGACGAGAGCTTCTATCCGCTGCGCCCGGAGTTTGATGAAGCTTTTGCCGAGGCGGACTATCTGGGCGTCGAGATTGATGTAAGCAAAGCGGCGGATGAGGCTCAGCAGCAGCTTATCATGAAGCTCGGTATGTACCAGGATGGCACCACCCTGAAGGATCATATCTCCGCAGATACGTATGCCAAGCTGGGAGAAGTGCTCCGTCAGAGCGGTATTGCGCCGGATGCACTGGATGTCTTCAAGCCGTGGGTGGTAGAGAGCACGCTGGGCAGCCTGCAGGCGTCGGCGGCGGGCTATGAGGCTGCAGCGGGGATTGATCTGTATTTTGTTCAGAAGGCCATGGAGAAGAGCATTCCTGTGCTGGAGCTTGAATCCTACGAATCCCAGCTGAGCATGTTTAACGGCTTCTCTCAGGAGCTGCAGGAGCGCAACCTGAACACTGCGCTGGAGCAGTTCAACCAACTGGACCAGAGTGTGAATCAGATGGCCCAAATGTGGAAAACGGGCAACGAAGAGCAGCTGCTGGAGCTGACAAACAGCGTCTCGGAGGATGCAGAGTATGTTCAGGCGATGCTGATTGACCGTAACATTGGAATGGCCGACAAGATTGATGGCTATCTCCGGAACGGCAAGAATGAGGAGTATTTCATTGTCGTCGGGGCAGCGCATTATCTGGGTGAGCATGGTATCATCAAGCTGCTGGAGGACAAGGGCTATACGGTGAAGCGGAAGTAGTCGGCAAGACGGGCATCATATTCTAATGTAGACGATCGATATACGCATAGCGGATCAAGATGTAAAAGGAGTCGCATGGCAAGATATTCTTGCCATGGCGACTCCTTTTTTAAACGATATAAATCCCTTCGCAACTGCCTTAGCCAGCCGCGCTGGCCGGCTTGGTAATGAACAAGTCGAAATGAGTCGCATTTGCGGTCAATTGAATCAGCTCCTCCGGCGATACCAGCGTCAGCAACTGATCGTGGCCGATGATATAAATGCTGTATTGCCTGCTTCGAAATTTATCCAGCAGTGCGAGACAGTCATAGCCCTGCATCTCCCACGCCTTCTGGTTGTATTCCATAAACAGCTTGGAGCCCTGCTTACGTTCCAGAATTTCTACAAGATCATCGAGGATGAGCGGCTCCGCGCCTTCGATGTCAACCTTGATGACATCGGCAACAACGTCAGGCAGGTAATCCCGCAGCCGGACCGTGCGTACTTCAATGGCCTGGAGGGGATCTGTATCCTTAATGGCCGAAACCAGGCTTTCAATAATGCTGGCTGAAGCCGTAAGCATGGTTGGAGAATACAGAGACAGCGTGCCTTCCTGATCACTCAGCGCAGCTTTATGAATTTCCATATGATAGAACCCGTTAATAAGCTTGCTCTTTAATAAATTCTGGTGGTGAAAAGGGTTAGGCTCAAAGGTATGGACCTTGCCGCCAGCTCCTGTATGCATGGCAGCAATCAGCGAATAGTAGCCGCAGTTGGCTCCAATGTCCAGAACCGTTGCTCCTGGAGAGAGGGAGGCGGTGAACAGCTTGGAAATCCAGGACTCCCAGAAGCCGTCAGCAATCAGATGGGCACTCATGGACAGCTCGCGGGTATCGACATAGATTTTAGGGCCGGCCTCCAGTTGGGTTAAATACGTGTAATCTCCAAGATAGGCGCTAACTCTGCTCATGATACACCTCGGTTTCGTAATATTGGGTGATGACCCGCTCTAGATTCCGGTTGATGATCCTGCCAATGCTCTGTGTTGAATATTTAGGAAAAATGCTTTGTCTTCCAATTTGCGCCCGCTGCTTGGCTTGATCATAGCGGCGATATACATCGCGCAGAAGCTGGATCAGATGCTCGATGCTGGGCTCTGCCCACATATGACCCTTGAAGTGAGCAGGCATGGAAGGGGGGACTTCAACTAACCGCTCGACATCAATTAAATAGCTGTTCTGCTCATTCATAAATTCCAGCTGAGCACTCCAATTCGTCCCGATGACCGGTACCTCCAAGGCCATAGCCTCCATGTAGGGCCGCCCCCAGCCCTCACCTCGTGTAGGCAGGACAAAAGCATGACAGGAAGCGTACAGCTCCAGCATTTCCTGCTCCGTCAGGCGAGCATCGAGGACTAGCACATGCGGAGGAGAATGAAGCTGTAGCTCCCTTGTAAACTGTTCAATGAGCTGGGATATTCGAGCATTGGGCTCATTAATCTGGCTCACCTTCAGCACCAAAGTGACATCGTCTTCCTCTGTGAAGCTGGATAAATAAGCTCGAAGCAGTAAGTCCCAGCCCTTACGGATGCTCCAGTCAAATACGGAAAGAAAAGCAAAGCTGCGGGCTCCTGGAATGGCTGAGCGTTGTAGTGAAGTAAGAGAATATTTTCGTTCATCCAGCACACCGGGTACCACCTGAAGCTTCAAAGGATCCACACCGGAAGCTACAAAGGTGTCAAAGTTAAACTGCGAAGGCACCCACACCTCTGTCAATGTATTGAGCACCTGAACCCAATCTGCCGGGATCCGGTCCGTCTCGAACATGGTCCGGCCAATGCTGATCGGGGCGCGGGGCATGCTGAATAAGTGGGCAGGAGCGGCTTGCATGTGAACCAGCGGAGGCTGCTTGAATACGGCGTATGCATTCCCGATCTGCTCTTCCGGCGGTTCAGGTACAGATCTTGCCGCATCCATAGCCCGGACCTTGATCAGGTAGGGGTGCGGTTTCAGGCTCTCGATAAAATGCCGCTGCTCCGAAGCATATCCAGTCGCATTATAGAACGGGCAGTCCCAGTGAATACCAATCTCTTCACGCTGAAATGCTTTGTAGGCATTCAGCCGGCCATCCTCAGGGTCATGAAGGGTGCCTTGGCCTTTCAGGCTCCAGATGCCATATTCCAGCAGCGAGCATACCGCGCTAAATGACTCGGTAGCGGCTTGACCCTGGTATACGATGAGCGTACTGCCAGCGGCAGCGCGGCTGGAGCACCAAGTGGTCCAGTCAATAAGCTCCTGGGTGTCTATGCCCTCACTCAGCAGCAGGACAACAGAAGCATATACGCTTGCGGCGTCATATTCCGCGAGCGACTCTCCGGCCTCCACCCAGAGGACCTGTTGACCGGGATGAAACCACGACATGGCGGCCTTCTCCCATAAAGGCTGAATGTCTGAAGAAACCTCCGAATGCGAAGACCAGACCCATTGAACCTTACCGCAGTCCCCTTTTGCCGCCGAGAGGAGCCGACCATTATTGGTAAATAACGATGAGACCTTCTTGGCTCCGGCTTCTCTGAGCTCCTTCACTTCTTCTAGACGCTGCACGGCCTTCTCCATCCCGGGAGTGCAGTCCAGGGCTTTCTGAAACTCCTCTACCGCGTTCACATCGGCATTGAGATCAAGATACGTTTCCCCCATCTCCTTATGCAACTCCCCGAGTAGAAGCCGGAGCGCTCTTACAGCCACCTGAAAATAAGGGATTTGTAACGAATGCACCGGAATATGAAGCTTCTTGGCCTCATTGAAGGCGTGAATAGCGAGGGACCAGGACTGCATTTCACTATAGCAGACAGCCAGCAGCATCCAGGCGGTCCCGATGCTTTCATCCGTCAAGTCGGAATAACGGGACTGTCCTTCCTCTGAAGCTTGTTCTGTAATGGGTACGAGCAGGGATATCGCCTGCAGAAACCGGCGTGCTGCAATATATTTTGAGGCTAGCTGCATATGAAGAGAGGCATAGTGAGGAAACCGCTGGACGAGGGCGGCCAGCAGGCCCTCAGCCTTGACCTCCTGTTCCCGTTGGCTGCAGGCGGATACAGCTGCCAGCTCCCGCCGAAGCTGCTGTTCTGCAGATGGACCGCACCAGGCAAACTGCCGGGACCAGAGATCCAGGATATAGCGGCCTGCCAGGGAAGCAGTCTGCTGCCAGGTGTAGCTGGAGCGTATGTTGCTGCTGGCCAGCCTGCCCTTCAAATGGATGGCATCACGATGCTGAAAGGCATATCTCATGGCAGCTTGCAGCGCTTTTTTGTCAATATCAATCCAGGTGGGTTCATCCAGTGTCGCCAAATCCCCAATCTTCGCTTCCGGATGTCTAAACAGCCTGGAGGGAACGAATATAGCCTCATCATGGTTCAGCCATTCAGAGGCAGGCCCCTGGTCCGGCACGATGACTGCAGTGCCGCAGGCAGCAGCCTCCGCAATAGGAAGGCCGAACCCTTCTCCCCGAAACGGAAACACCGCACAGTCACAGCTTCGGTACAGGTCTGCTAATTGCTGGCTGCTTAAGTGGAGATCGGTATAAAGAATCTGCGGAGACTGCGGGTTGTCTTTGGTATCCAGCACGCGCTGCTGCATGGAAATTCCATGATAATGCGTGGTGTTTCCATGATCCTTCACAATCAGGCTGACGGGCTCTTCCGGGCTGAATTCCTCCAGGTACGCATCCAGCAGAATATCAAAGCCTTTCCGGGCAATGCTGCCGCCAACATACAGAAAGCGAAAGGAAGTGTCTATAGAGGCAGAGGACTCTTCTTTCTCTTCCGGCTTGAAGATGTCCGGGTCCACTGCCAAGGGCAGCACACGAATCTTGTTTCCCGGAATGCCGGATGCTATGTAGCTGTTCTTGTTGTGCTGGCTGTACACCCAGATCTCATCCATATCATATTTCATGGACATATACCAGGTGACCGGGACGGCCCCGAATTCCCAGGGCAAGATACTGATCCAATACTCTGCACCCGACGGCCTGGTCAGTCTGGGCGGCCATAAGTGGGAGATATGGATTTCCGCCGGATCAGGCCGATCCTCCGGAAATCGATGCAGCTGAAAGCGGGAATCCTCCACCAGCTGCTCATAGATATGGGCATTCACTAGAGCCAGGCTGTTGGTTTTGGAGAAGTCACCTTCCCAAGTTATGCTCAGGGTTCTACTCACAGGTTTTTCACCTTCTTTTGGTTTTGATCGGGCTGGCAGCCGAAGTGCCGCTTCATCACACTAGGGAGCTAATTTCCGAATATCTACACTTCATGGTTATTCAGCACATAAACTAAATAACACTAAAAGGAGGAGGAACTGATTGTGGAGACGCCTGTAATCTCGCTTTGTATGATTGTCAAAAACGAAGCGGACTGTATCGGCCGATGTTTAAGCAGCGTGAGCCCCTATGTGGATGAGATGATCATTGTAGATACCGGTTCAACGGATGAAACGCCGGCGATCTGTAAGGAGTATGGTGCGAAAGTGCTTGATTACACATGGAATGAGCATTTTGCAGAGGCTAGAAATTTCGGATTGCACCAAGCCCGCGGACAATGGATTCTCTGGCTGGATGCCGATGAAGAGCTCGGCGAAGGAGGAGAGCTGCTGAAGCAGCTGGCCATGACTGAGGAATATGATCTGTTTTCTTTTCAATTGAACAATTATTACGGCACTGAAGTGGATGATCATCATATTATCCAGATCTCGCATCCCCGAATGTTCCGGAATGGCATCGGATTTCAATTCCGCAACCAAATTCATGAGGCACTCAATGTGGAAGAAGTGTTCGGCAGCGGTAGTCAGATGCTTCAGCGTATGAGCAATGCAACGGTAACGCTATGGCACTACGGTTATCTGGAGTCACAGGTTCAGGTGAAGGATAAAGCCAAACGAAATCTGCAGCTGCTGCAACAGGCGCTGTCCGATAACCCAGAGGACCCCTGGCTGCATTATCACATGGCGTCCGAGTGCTACCGGCTGAAGAAGCTGAACGAGTCTTTTCAGCATACCAACCGCTCAATTGTGTTGTTTCTGAGCAACAGGCTGACTCCGCCTTCGCTGCTGTACAAACTGAAGTATTCCATTCTGATCAGTGTAGGAAGCTATGATGGTGCATATCCCGCGATTGAAAAGGCGATTATGCTGTATCCGGATTATGTGGATCTTGTGTTTTACAAGGGCGTTGTACTGATGCAGCTGAAGAAATTTGAAGCGGCCTTGGAGGCATTTGAGCAGTGCCTTGAGATCGGGGATTCCAATCTGGCGCATCTCACCCAGAAGGGTCTGGGAAGCTTTCAGGCTTGGCATTATAAGGGGATGTGTCAGGAGCTCCTGAAAAATAACCAAGAGGCGAAAAAGTGCTATGAGCAGGCGCTAATGATCTACCCGCAGCATGCCGAGTCGATAGAGGCTTTAAACAAGCTGAAGATGAAATTGAATTAATTTTCTAGGCAAACGCCAAGTCATTTTCGCAGAAGAGGAATATAATGCGGTGTAGTTCCACAACGGCTACAACTGCCACAGTGAAAGAGGTGAAAATATGTCACAAGCGGGTATACCCAATATTACGCCGAGTGTCGGTATTACTATCAATCAAACGATTCCGTTGTTACTTTCCTCCATTGCCTTGGAAGAGGTTGCACTCGCTCATTTGATGAACGCGGAGGCTGAGAAGCTGCAATATGTTCTGGGGACCTTAGGCCCTGCTGCAACAGCACTGACTCCGGCGACCGTGACAGTATCGAATTTGTTGCTTGTAGATCAGAGCGTACGCAGAACACTTCAGGATGTCATCAAGAAGGAAATGCTGCTTGAGTTCAAGTTTGAAAATGTGCTTGACCTTATCCAGATTGTAACACCGCCCCCTCCACCGCCTCCAGTGCTCACGATTGAAAAAACCGATAATCCGGATCCGGTGATTGTTCTTGGCCCTACCGTGCTCACCTACACGATAACTGTAACGAATACGGGTCCTGGTACAGCCACGAATGTTATTGTGACGGATACGCTCCCGCCGGTTGCAGGCCCGCTTGGCCCAACCTTTACACTTAATGTGTTGTCCTTGCCTGCGGACTGTGTTCTTGTAGGCCTGCCTGTAGGTGGAACAGTTATTTGTAATGTAGGTACCCTGCTGCCGGGTGAGGTTCGAGTAATTACCTTCAACGGTTTAGTTACGTCTCTGGTAAGCGGTGTGCTGAGTAATACATCAACGGTGACCTCGAATGAAACGGCGCCTGTGCAAACCGTGGAGGAGACTCAAGCGATCGTGCCATAGAAACGGCAATTGACACGGGACAAAAGCGTATACCGGTTTTCAGTGACCGGCATACCATGTAAAAAAACAAATTAGTGAGGTGTAGAGTTATGTCACAAGCAAATATCCCTAATATTACTCCGAGCATTAGTATCACACTGGGTCAGACGGTACCTTTACTGTTGTCTTCCATTGCTCTGGAGGAGCTTGCCCTGGCTCACATTATTAATGCCGAGGCTGAGAAGCTTCAATTCGTTCTGGGAACCTTGACGCCAACCACGTCCACGCTCGTTCCAGGGGATATTACGATCTCCAACCTGCTGCTCGTCAACTCCAGTGTCAGAAGAACACTTCAGGATGTCATCAAAAAAGAAATGCTGCTGCAATTCAAGTTTGAAAATGTGCTGGACCTGATTCAAGTTTCTCCTGGAAATCCGGTCATTGGAACTTAAATAGATCCTCTTTAATTACGTTCATAATGGCTTGCATTGTACGACAGATGCAAGCCATTTCTTTCTTTTGTCCACCTTCTTTTGTCCACCTTGATTTCATATCATAGGCCTTACGATATCCCGCACACCAGGCGCCTGCTGCGCATAAAGTAAACAAATTATGTTTAATACACATACGCCTATTGAAGGAGGACCACGATGACAACAGCTTTCATTACGGGAATTACCGGCCAAGACGGAGCTTATCTGGCTCAATTACTGCTATCCAAAGGCTATGAGGTCATCGGAATGCATCCGCAGCGAAGCACTCCGAACCTGTGGAGGTTACAGGAGCTGAACATTCTGGATCAGGTCAAGCTTGTAGAAGGAGATGTCGTGGATATTTCCTCGGTCATCAAGCTGCTGGAGGTCTATAAGCCGGACGAAATATATAACCTGGCGGCCCAGAGCTTTGTAGGGGCATCGTGGAATCAGCCTATTCTAACCTCTCAAATTACAGGCCTGGGAGCCTTGAATTTACTGGAGGCTGCGCGTCTGGTGAGACCGGATTGCCGATTCTATCAGGCCTCTTCCAGTGAGATGTTTGGTAAAATCCAGCATCAGCAGCAAACGGAGGGGACGCCTTTTTATCCCAGAAGCCCGTATGGTGTAGCCAAGCTGTTCTCCCACTGGATGACGGTAAACTACCGGGAAAGCCATGGCTTATTTGCTTGCAGCGGCATTCTGTTTAATCATGAATCTCCGTTAAGGGGCATTCAGTTCGTAACCCGGAAGATTACCGATGCCGTGGCCAGAATTAGCTGCGGACTCATGGATCAGGTTCAGCTGGGGAATTTGGAGGCCAAGAGAGACTGGGGCTTTGCCGGCGATTTCGTAGAAGCGATGTGGCTGATGCTGCAGCAAGACCAGCCGGATGATTACGTGATTGCGACCGGCCAGACGACATCCGTGCAGGATTTTTGCAAAATGGCATTTGATTATGTGAATCTGGATTGGAAACAGCATGTACAGGTGGATCCGAAGCTGTATCGGCCTGCTGAAGTCGATATTTTGCTCGGTGATGCTTCGAAAGCACAGCAGCAGCTGGGGTGGAAGGCCAGAACCCGCATCGAGCAGCTGGCAGGGATGATGGTGGAGAGTGATCTGAGGCGGGTCAAGGAGGAGCTGAAACTGAAAAAAGGCTGCCATGACTCATGAAGGTCGTATTTATGTCGGGAGGTACCGGAAGCAGGCTATGGCCGCTATCGAGATCGTCGGTGCCCAAGCAATTTATTCCTCTGTTTCAGGACGAAGCAGGGAATATGGAAGCGATTCTCGCCCGAAATGCCCGGCTGATGCTGCAGAAATTCAGCCCTGATGATGTGCTGGTATCCTCCATGGCGGAGCATGAAGAGCAGATCTCCAGCTGCCTGCCATGGGGTCCCCGCATCATTGTCGAGCCGGAAAGAAGGGACACCTTTCCCAGTATATGCTTGAGCTCGCTGTATCTGCTGGATGAGCTGAAGCTGCCAGAGGATGAGCTGGTCTGTTTCTGTCCTGCCGACTTGTATATAGAAGAAGATTTCGTGGACCTTCTGGCTGCCATGCCGCAGCGGCTGGACTGGTGTCAAGTGAACATTGCCCTGCTTGGAATTGAGCCGACCGAACCCTCCGGAAAGTACGGCTATATTGTTCCACAGCTTGAAACCGCTCATCCGGCAGGACCGGTTTATGGCATTTCGCAGTTTGTCGAGAAGCCGGCTCTGGACCGGGCATTTGAGCTCATATCAGAGGGAGCGCTGTGGAACAGCGGAGTGTTTATCTTTCGCTTGTCCTTTATGAAGCAATATGTACAGAGCAAAGGGGATCCCGCAAGCTATCCAGCTTGCCAGGCAGGCTATAGCAGCCTGCCTGCCATCAGCTTTGATTACGAAGTGCTGGAGAAAACCCCGGATATTGTAGTAGTCCCGTTCCATGGCCGATGGACCGATATCGGAAGTCTGGATCGCTTGGTCGATACGATGGGCCACCCGCATTTTGAAAGCAAGGTTTACCGGAGAGGCACCGAGGCTGTTACCGCCATGAATTTGACGGATGTTCCGGTCGTATGTATAGGTGTGTCAAACTTGATGATTGTGGCTACGGACCATGGTATTCTGGTAACTTCCAGAGAGGCCTGTGATGACATCAAGCTGCTGCTCGCCGAGCATCCCGAGATCACGGAAGATCCCAAGCCTTGATGTGCGTACAGGGCTTGGGAAATAAAGAAGCTTTCATGGGGAGGAGAGGACATGATTCAGATCAGCCTATGCATGATTGTCAGGGATGAAGAAGAGGTGCTGGAGCGGTGCTTAAGCTCCATTCACCGCCTGGTAGATGAAATCATTATCGTTGATACGGGATCCACAGACCGGACGAAGGAGATTGCGGCAGTCTTTGCAGACCGGGTTGTCGATTTCACATGGATCGATGATTTCTCTGCGGCCCGGAATTATGCCTTCAGCCTCGCCACTATGCCATATATTCTCTGGCTGGATGCCGATGATTACTTGAAGGAAGGCGACGAAGAGGCCTTTCTTGCATTGAAGCAGCTTCCTGAGGACATTGACAGTGTAACACTGCCCTATTATCTAAGCATGAATCCCTCTGGGGGCGCTGCGTCCTCTCTTCGCCGTAATCGGATCGTGCGCTCAGACCGCGGTTTTACATGGATTGGAGCGGTGCATGAATATCTGGAGGTGTCAGGCAACATCTATCACGCTTCTCCAGCAATCGTTCATGGGAAGATGAAGAGCCATTCAGACCGCAATCTGAGGATATATCTGAAGCGCGAAGAGGAGAACCTGCCTTTTTCCTCAAGAGATATGTATTATTTCGGTAACGAATTAAGCGAGCACGGGCAGCATGAGAAAGCCATACAATATTATGACCGTTTCTTGAAGCAGCAGGGGTGGGTGGAGGACCAAATTCAGGCCTGCATGCGTAAAGCAGATTGTTATCAAAAGCTGGGGCAGAAGGAAAAATCGCTGCAATCCTGGCTTCAGACACTGGAATACGATCAGCCCCGGCCGGAGTTTTGCTGTGCATTCGGGGAGCATTTGCTGGAAAAGCGTGAATATCGTACGGCAGCGTACTGGTTTGAGCAGGCGCTTTCCTATGAGCTGCCTAAGGAGCATATGTCTCTCGTGAATGAAGCGTATTCAACATGGATTCCTCATCTCAAGCTGTGCTTGTCCTACAGCTGTATGGGTAAGCTCGACGAGGCTTATTTCCACAACGAACAAGCAAGAAGCTATCAACCGGAGCATCCTATTATTATGTACAATTATCATTTTATGAAGCAGATGATGCAGGATAAGGCGGGTCATTGAACCTGGATACCCAGTATGATAAGCCCCTTCCATGAAGCTACAGAGAAGGGGCCCCATCGTAAACAGGCTGCTCAGTACTGTACATCAGGATGCCTCCGGCGACCTTTTTACGGATTCTGCCTTCTTTCAGCAGCTGGTTGATATTAGAGCGTGCGATCACTCTTACAAGCTCGTAATGGTCCTCATGGTCATCAATGCCATAGCGCTGCATGAGCTTTTGTACAATAATATCAAAGGTCTGGCCTTGGTAATGCTTGATGATATCCTGGATCTGCTGATACATATCATCGAGACACTGCAGATTTTGCTGAATCAGGCTGCTTATATCCTTCTCCAGCCCTCCGTGATACAGCACATAGTGGCTGGCCCGGATGGATTTAAGCTTCTGAAGGGACTGCTTGGCGTTACCGGGGTCCGTAAACATAAGCAGCTTCTGCTTGGACAAGGTTCGGGCTCCAAACAGGGCGTCGGCACAAAATAAAACCTGATCCGGGGTTAGAATACCGAACATTCCCGGAAAGTGCCCGGGCAAGGTCACAAATGAAAACTTGACTCCCTGAATGAAAAACACGCCGTCATGGTAAGGGATGCTCTCTGTTACGAGAATTTCCGCTCTGGCATCCTGCTGCTGCGGGGCATAATCTAGCATGTTCATCACTGCACTGGCACCGGGATCGTTAACAATGGTAGCCGAGAGAGGGGAAGCATAGCACTTCAGATAGGGATGCATCTCTTTCAAATAAGAGGCTCCCTTGGCACTCGCCAGATGAGCATGGGTTAAAAGAATGCTGCTTAAAGTATATCCCTTATCCGTGAGATCCTGCTCTATAAGCTCGGCCGTCTTAAAATCCGGACCGCTGTCAATCAAATGGGCTTCGCGGGTTGAGGGATTCAGATATCCTCCGATCGCGTATTTTCCAGACCAGCAATACGTATTGCCGGCGACTTGAATGAAAGTAGGCTTAGACATTTTCTTCCGCTCCTGTCCATCAGATTAATATTTGATACTATACTTTTTTGAACCTATCATGGCCATGAACGCAGCTTCTTCTTTCCGGTCCGGATTGTGTTTTTTGGATGGTCCTCCAAGGGTGGATATAAACAGGGCTGCAGGAGGCTTGGGATTAGGCCTTGCCTTTGATCTTTTCTTCGTGTTGCTCTGCTTGGCGGGCTTGGCGGAAGAGGGTGAGCTTAACTTGGGCTTAGCGCCTGCCGCCGGGATATTCAGTTTTTGTTGAATGGAGATCCATGAAGCTCTGCAAGGCTTTAGCAGACCCGTATCATTGGTTAGTTGACTCCAGAGAGTCGTTAATTCAAGGAGCTGCTCCTGATTCCAAGCAGGGTTCTCCTGCTTGGAAAGATCATGATCAGCATGTAAATCTAGAAGCCGTTCGAGCAAGCCCAGCTGCCTGGTGCTGATGCGAACGGCAATGACTTGATCCTGCTCATGAAGCGCCGAGGCTTTGTTGGCATAGAGCCCGACCCAGCGTAGAATGGCTCCTGCGTAAACAGAAGCGGTGTAGTGCGACCTGTGATGAGAATCATTCAATGACTTCCCCACCTTACCATTACGAAGCTTAAAGAAGGGTTTAATAGTCCATGCCTTCGTCCCGGGCAAGCTCATCCCAGTATTCCGGCATCCGCTTTTGGTCCGTGCTGGCCCCGCCCGATTCTTTAAGTTCTTTTTCAGAGGACTGATAAAACAATACGGAATCCATTTTTTTCATAAGCATCCATTTCGTCATCAGAATCGTATCGAGCATTCTCGTAATGGCATGATTGAATTGAATGTACTCTTGGCTGGAAGGTGCATTAGAGAGGGCGGGATCCTGATGAATAAAGGCAAGAATTTTTTGAGCTTCGGCGTTCATCAGTGTAGCGAGAGCTTCCTCCTCGGCGGAGATGGATGTCAGCAGCTTCGAAACCGCCTCATCCCAGTGCCCGGGCTCATGGAGGGAAGGATCGAACGGCATAATATGACCTCCTGGTTACTAAGCTGATCGTTTGTACTACTCCTCCGGATAGCAGTCGTCATCATAGTCTGTATGCTCTTTGAGATCGAGCTGCATGACATCCTCCAGCTTGAACTGCAGCAGCATCTGGTTCTTGATCACATTGCGGAGCATGAGCTCGACACTGCGGTTAATTCTTAAGATGTCCTCCAGATCTACGCAGTGGTCTTTTACAAAGCGCTGGATTTTTTCGCCCTCGGCGTTAATGATATGGGACAATCCGATCTCTTCCAGAGCGATGGAGGACAGCAGCAGGTTGATCGCTTCTTTCCTCTTCAATGTGATTTCAGGACGTATATCCGGAATGTTGGGCATGGACATGCTTGATCACCTCTCTTTCTGTGTAAAGCTCCACGATGCTTTCTACCCTGGACTGCAGCAGCATCTCTTGCTTAATAATGCTCTGCATCATGTCCAGAGACGCGGTATCATTCAGGAGGAGCCTGCACAGCTCCCGGGATTGGACCTTCTCATGCTGGGGGTATGCTGCCAGCAGACGTTGAGTCTTCTTCGCTTCTGAATGCATAACGTGAGCTAGCGAGAGCTCGGTTAGTGCAATGGCGGTGAGACATAAAGCTTCGGCCTCATGAATGGTAATGCTGACGTTGGCAGCGGAATCAGGAGCATTAGAGAGGCTGGGCTGTGACAAGCGGTTCACCTCTTTCTTCGGGTACCATAACCGTATACTGCAAGCACTTATACCTATGTCTTACAGCAGGCGGATTATTACTGCTGCGAGCATTTTTCTTGGCTAGTATGGACAATGGCTCAAGCCTGATGGACAGATGCAGCATACCGTATAGCGTAAATATCTTATCGAAAGAGGGTGACTGGCCTTGTCGCAAGCGAATATCCCCAATGT
Source organism: Paenibacillus sp. JSM ZJ436 (assembly GCF_044383795.1). Lineage (NCBI taxonomy): Bacteria > Bacillati > Bacillota > Bacilli > Caryophanales > Paenibacillaceae > Paenibacillus > Paenibacillus sp. JSM ZJ436. Next base: position 8,310 of record NZ_JBISEO010000002.1, on the reverse strand, counting down.
GACGCCGAGTATCACGGTCACAAGAGATGATGCGTTAAATCTGCTTCTTGCTTCCATCGCTATTGAAGAATTAGGTTTGGGACACATCATTAATGCCGAGGCTGAAAAAATTCAATACGCGGTCGGCACACTGCCGGGACTTACTGTGCCTTCAACGATAAATGATTTGATTGCGGTAGACTCCAGCGTGAAGAGCACCATGCAGGAATTGCTGAAGAAGGAAATGCTGCTGCAGCACAAGCTGGAAAGTGTATTAGGTGCCGTTGCAACCGGAGGAGGAACAGGAACTACCGGAGCAACAGGCCCGACAGGACCTACCGGACCTACGGGAGCAACCGGAGCGGCAGGCGCCGGAGCAGTCATTCCATACGCTTCTGGGCTGCCTGTAGCACTGACAACGGTTGCAGGCGGTCTTGTAGGCACGGTCGGCTTAATTGGTTTTGGGAGCTCGGTCGCCGGAGTCAGTGTGCTTGGAGGAACTATAGATTTGACAGGTGTTGGCGGCAACCTGCTGAATTTTGCATTCTCGGCTCCGCGTGCAGGGACGATTACCGATATTGCGGCCTTCTTCAGTACGACCGTTGCCCTGAACCTGATCGGCAGCACGGTCACCATTACAGCGCAGTTGTATCGAGCCTCGCCGCCTAGCAACACCTTTGTCGCGATTCCGGGAGGCTTCGTAACGCTGGCGCCGTCTTTATCGGGTGCGGTTGCGGTTGGAACGACGAGCAACGGGTTGAATTCCGGGCTGGCTATTCCGGTTGCTGCTGAGGATCGGCTGCTGCTGGCCTTTGAGGCAACAGCATCGGGCTTGAGCTTGATAAACCTGGTCGTCGGCTATGCCGGAGCAGGGATTACGATTAATTAAATGATGCCCACTAAAATAAGCTCATCCCCGCATCAACTGCAGGATGAGCTTATTTTGTATGCCTGTCCGTCATTAGAGTAGCGCTTTAGCAATCAGGGAGTACAGCACAATGACGAGGTACACGAGAATCAAGTGCTGAATGGAGAAGATAAACATCTTCGTAGCCCAGGCCTTCTGCTCCGCTGGATTATAGGTCTTGAAGCTGGTCACCAGCCAAGCCAGGTTAATCAGCAGGACAATGACAGCTACGATGGGGCTGAACGACCAGAACAGGAAGCTGGACGCGCTCAGCAGGACCAGATAAACATTACTCTGCGTATAGGCGCGTTTAATCCCTTTCACCACAGGCAGCATCGGGACACCCGCCGCTTTATACTCGTCAAAGCGCCGGATGGCGATACAGTAGAAGTGGGGCATCTGCCAGAGAATCATTGTAATCACGAGTGCCCAGATTCCGGCATGGGCATAGTCATGCGAAATGACCGACCAGCCGATCAAAGGGGGGACTGCGCCGGAAATGCTTCCGACTTCGGTATTATAGACGGTGCGGCGTTTCGTCCACATCGTATAGGGAATCATATATAGAAAAAGGCCGAGGAGTGCGAACAAGGCAGCCATCGGTGAGGCAAACAGCAGCAGCAATGTTCCGGCAACGGTAAGGAAGATCCCCAGCGCCAGACCGGTTCGGGTGTCCACCTGTCCGGTGACCGTAGGCCGGTTGCGGGTGCGCTCCATCACCGCGTCAATATCCCGGTCATACAGGTTGTTAAAGGCACCTGCAGCTCCAATGATGAAGGAGGAGCCGACCAGGGAGGCGAGAATAGCGAGCCAGTGCTCCGCAATGGAGGCATCATAAACATAAAGCGCCATGCACAGGCCGGTAAACACGGCGATCATATTGGAGCGGATAATTCCGGTTTTGACGGTTTCGCCTAGAGCTTTGGAGAATGGCTTGTACTCCAGTGTAAGGTTCGCCTGTGATCTATTATTTATCATCATCTGCTCACTTTCCATTTTAGAATATTCGTGTGCTTTACAATTATAGCATTCCGGCTTCGGCTTTTTGCGATAAAGTCACAATATTAATAATAATGTCAATTTTAAGCCGACATTTTACTCAAATATCAATATCTTACCACAAAGTATAGGGAGTGCAGTAGCATTTTCTTGCACGAAGCTTCATATTTGGCAGCCCGTGTTCCGCAAAAAGCACATAACTATCGATCCAATAGAGGTTGAATCTTCCATCAATGAAACGCTTGCATCAAGAAAACAATTGTGTTAACTTATACCTGTAACCGGTTACAGACTGACTTTCGCACAGTGTGTAACGGGTTACATAGAGATTAGTATGATGAAGCGTGCTTGTAACGACACATGTACCTATGGAATGAAACATGCTTATAAACGGAGTGATAACAAGGATGGCAACGATCAAGCAAGTGGCTCAGGCTGCGGGGGTGTCGGTAGCAACCGTCTCCCGGGTCATCAACGAGAGCGGTTACGTTCATGAAGATACCCGGCGCAGAGTAGAGGATGCGGTCCGGGAGCTGAATTATACGCCCAATGAGGTAGCACGATCTCTATACAAGAGAAAATCCAAGCTGATCGGCTTGCTGCTCCCTGATATCACGAACCCGTACTTTCCCCAGCTTGCCCGTGGGGTCGAGGATCGGCTGCAGGAGCAGGACTACCGGGTTATTCTCGGCAACAGTGATGAAAGCCGGGAGAAGGAAACGGAATATATTCAAACCTTTTTGCAGAATAATGTGGTAGGTGTTATTTCTTCAACCCATGCGCCTGACCATGAAATGTATACAGGTCTCAAGATCCCGGTTGTGTTTCTGGACCGGACTGTGAATGACAGCCCGAGCGTCTATGCAGACGGCAGAGAGGGCGGCAGGCAGGCTGCCCGGGAGCTGGTTCAGCGCGGAAGCGCCCGAATCGTCATTATTCAGGGACCTGCTGCTGTAAGGACAGCCATGGACCGTTATGAGGGAGCGGCGGAGCAGCTTGAGAAGCTGGGAGCATCCTATCAGGTGCTGAAGACAGACTCGTTCTCTTTTACAGAAGCAGAAGCGTGGGCACAGGAGCTGTTCCGGCAATATCCGGACAGTGATGGCATTATTGCAAGTAATGATATTGTAGCCTTTGCTGTCTTGCAGGAGGCTGTACGGCTTGGGAAGAAGGTGCCGCAGGATGTGCAGATCATCGGATTTGACGACATTCCGCTGAGCCGGTTGTTAACCCCTTCCCTGTCGACGATTCATCAGCCGGCCTATGAGATGGGCAGGGCGGCGGCAGATTTGATCATTGCCTTGATCGAGGAAGCCTATGTAGAACGCAGAAATATCCAATTTGCAGTCTCTTTTATCGAGCGGCAGACAACCCGAAAGGTGGAATTGTAATGGCAAGAATAACGGTAATTGGCAGCTCCTCAATGGATCTGGTCGTCACCTCCAGCAAGCGCCCCGGTGCCGGGGAGACGGTGCTGGGCGACAGCTTCAAGACGGTGCCCGGCGGTAAGGGAGCGAATCAGGCCGTTGCAGCGGCCAGACTGGGAGCAGACGTCACGATGGTCGGCTGTGTCGGGGATGATCATCTAGGTAAGATCATTTTGAATAACTTCAAGGAGAACGGGATTCATACGGACTATGTGGAACCGGTTACAGGTATGGAGAGCGGTACAGCACATATTGTGCTCGCGGAAGGTGATAACAGCATTGTCGTCGTTAAAGCCGCGAATGATTGCATCACTCCGGCTTATGTGGACCGGGCGTCCGCAGCGATCCGGGATGCAGACATCGTCATGATTCAGCAGGAAATTCCGGAAGAGACGGTCGTTCATGTGAGCGAGCTGTGTCAGGAGTACGGCGTGCCGCTGATGCTGAACCCCGCTCCGGCACGTCCGGTGCCGCCGTCTGTCATTGAGCGTGCCGCTTATATTACGCCGAATGAGCATGAGGCAGCCATCCTGTTCCAGGGAATGCCGCTTGGCGAGGTGCTGAGGCGCTATCCGAACAAGCTGATTGTTACCGAGGGCAAAGCGGGCGTCCGGTATTTTGATGGAGAGCAGGAGGTTGTCGTGCCCGGCTATGCGGTCGAAGCGGTAGATACCACAGGGGCAGGAGACACTTTTAACGGGGCGTTAGCCACTGCACTCGCGGAAGGTCAGAGTCTGCAGGACAGCCTCCGGTTTGCCAACAGGGCAGCAGCGCTGTCGGTAACCAAGTTTGGCGCTCAAGGCGGAATGCCGCAGCGCAGCGACGTCGAAGGGAGCCTTTAAGATGAAGAAGCAGGGCATGGTGAACAGCCATATTGCGAAGGTGCTGGCCGATCTTGGCCATACCGATCTGATTGTCATCGCCGATCTCGGGCTCCCGGTGCCTCCGGGCGTGCTGAAGATTGACCTGGCGGTGACGCAAGGGACTCCGGGCTTTCAGGACGTCGTGAGCGCCGTGGCGGCGGACATGGTGGTGGAACGCGTTATTGTCGCTGAGGAGATAAATTCTGTAAATATGGAAACCATGCAATATATAGAGGGAGCCTTTCCGGACAGTACCCTATCCCAGGTTCCACATGAGCAATTCAAGGAGCTGACCCGGCAGGCGAAGGCTATCATCCGAACCGGGGAAGCCAGACCCTATGCGAATTGTATTTTGCAGTCGGGCGTTCATTTTGGATAAGAGGAGGATTAACCATTATGCATATCCAGATGAGCAACATTCATAAAGCCTTCGGCACAAACCAGGTGCTGACCGGTGTCGACTTTGACTTGACCGGGGGAGAGGTTCATGCCCTGATGGGTGAGAACGGCGCCGGTAAATCGACGCTGATGAATATATTGACCGGCCTTCACAGCCGGGATCAGGGAAGCATTTCGATTGACGGGCAAAAGATTGCTTTTTCCAGCCCGCGGGAGGCGGAGGATTATGGAATCGCTTTTATCCATCAGGAGCTGAACATTTGGCCGGACATGACCGTGCTGGACAACCTGTTTATCGGGAAGGAGATTACGTCCCGGCTCGGGGTACTGAACCAGAAGCAGATGAAGGCCATGGCCGAGGAGCAGTTCTCCAGACTGTCGGTCAGCATTCCTCTCTCCCAGGAGGCGGGAATGTGCTCGGTTGGTCAGCAGCAGATGATTGAAATTGCCAAAGCGCTGATGACGAAAGCCAAGGTCATTATTATGGATGAGCCTACCGCCGCCTTGACCGAGCGGGAGATCCGCAAGCTGTTCGAGGTCATTGACTCCTTGAAGAAGCAGGGTGTGTCCATCGTCTACATCTCCCACCGGATGGAGGAAATCTTCGCGGTGTGTGACCGGATTACCGTTATGCGCGATGGCAAAACCGTGGACACCAAGCCCATCCCGGACACCAGCTTTGATGAGGTCGTTCGCAAAATGGTCGGCCGGGAGCTGACCGAGCGCTATCCGGCGCGCAGCCCGTCACCAGGCGAAACCGTGCTGGAGGTCAAGGGCATCAGCGGCAAAGGCCGGTTTGAGAATGTCAGCTTCTCGGTCAGAGCCGGAGAAATCGTCGGTGTATCCGGGCTGATGGGAGCAGGCCGCACCGAGATGATGCGGGCCATCTTCGGGCTCGATCCGCTGAGCAGCGGTGAGGTGTGGATTCGCGGCAAAAAGGTGTCCATCCGCAAGCCCGATGATGCCGTAAAGCATGGCATCGGCCTGATTACGGAGGACCGGAAGGATGAGGGCCTCGTACTGGATTTCTCAGTCCGCGAGAATATGGCGCTGCCGAATCTGTTCAGCTTCTCCTCAAAGGGCTTTATCTCCACCCGCAAGGAGCAGGAGTTCGTGGATACGCTCGTGAAGCGGCTGCAGATCAAGACGCATACGACTGAAACGCCGGCTGGCAGCCTTTCCGGCGGTAACCAGCAGAAAGTGGTCATCGCCAAATGGATCGGGATTGGCCCGAGTGTCCTCATTCTCGACGAGCCGACCCGCGGGGTGGATGTCGGCGCGAAGCGTGAAATCTATCAGCTGATGAACGAGCTGACCGAGCGCGGGGTTGCCATCCTGATGGTCTCCTCGGAGCTGCCGGAGGTGCTCGGCATGAGTGACCGCATTCTGGTCGTCCATGAAGGCCGGATTGCCGGAGAAGTGAAGGGCAGCGAAGCTACCCAGGAACAGATTATGACACTAGCTACAGGAGGTCAGTAACATGACAACCCTCAATGAACCTAAAGCGGAAAGAAACTTCAAGCTTGGCCAATTCACCCAGAAGCTCGGTCCGCTGCTCGGACTGATCATCCTGATTGTGATCGTCTCTGTCATGAACCCAAGCTTTCTTGAGCCGCTGAATATACTCAACCTGCTGCGTCAGGTATCTATTAACGCCCTGATCGCATTCGGGATGACATTCGTAATTCTGACCGGCGGTATCGACTTGTCCGTAGGCTCCATCCTGGCGCTTTCCAGCGCACTCGTTGCCAATCTGATGGTCGCAGGCGTGGACCCGATCTTCGCCATTATTATCGGCTGTGCAGCCGGGGGGATCATGGGTGCGGTCAACGGCCTGCTCATTACGAAAGGCAAAATGGCTCCATTTATCGCTACACTCGCGACGATGACCATATTCCGCGGACTCACGCTGGTCTATACCGAGGGGAACCCGATTACCGGCCTTGGTGACAGCCTTCCGTTCCAGCTGTTTGGACGCGGCTACTTGCTCGGCATTCCGGTTCCGGCGATTACCATGATTCTTACCTTCGCCGTGCTGTGGATCATTCTGCACAAGACCTCCTTCGGACGCAAAACCTATGCCATTGGCGGTAATGAGAAAGCATCCATTGTGTCCGGTATCAAGGTATCTCGTGTAAAAATTATGATTTACTCCCTGGCAGGCATGCTGTCCGCCCTGGCCGGAGCGATCCTGACGTCCCGTCTGAACTCGGCACAGCCGACAGCGGGCACCTCCTATGAGCTGGATGCCATCGCAGCCGTAGTGCTTGGCGGCACCAGCCTGACCGGAGGTCGAGGCCGGATTGTGGGTACATTAATCGGCGTACTGATTATCGGAACGCTGAATAACGGCCTGAACCTGCTGGGCGTCAATTCATTTTATCAGATGGTCGTCAAGGGCGTTGTTATTGCGATAGCCGTTCTGCTCGACCGGAAGAAAACGGTGTAAGGAGGAAATTCCCGATGAAAAAAGCGAACCTGTTTCTCCTGTCGCTCCTGCTGGTGTTCATCACCGGCTGTTCCATGGAGCCGCCTGAATGGGCCAAGCCCAAGCTCAGCGGCGATGTGAAGGATCTCAAGATTGGCTTGTCCGTATCTACGCTGAATAACCCCTTCTTCGTTTCATTAAAGGATGGTGTTGTAGAGGAGGCCGCCAAGCAGGGGATGGAGGTCATTGTCGTCGACGCGCAGAACGACTCTGCGAAGCAGAGCAATGACGTGGATGATTTGATCCAGCAGGGCGTTCATGTCCTGCTCATTAATCCAACCGATTCGGCGGCCATTTCGACCGTAGTACAGACTGCGAACAGCATCGGCATTCCTGTGATCACGCTTGACCGCTCCGCGGACCAGGGTGAGGTGGAAGCGCTCGTCGCTTCCGATAACGTAAAGGGCGGCCAGATGGCGGCAGAGCATATTGTAAAAGAATTGGGCAAGAACACGAAGGTCATTGAGCTGGAGGGAGTGCCGGGAGCGTCCGCTACCCGCGAACGCGGTCAGGGCTTTCATGATGTAGCTGACCTGGAGCTGGATGTCGTTGCCAAGCAGGCTGCTGATTTCGACCGGACGAAGGGACTGAACGTTATGGAGAATCTGCTCCAGGGCAACCCGGATGTGAAGGCGGTCTTCGCTCATAATGACGAGATGGCGCTGGGAGCTATTGAAGCGATTCAAAGCTCGGGCAAGGACATTATGGTGATCGGCTTTGACGGCAATGACGATGCATTGAAGTCCATTGAGGCCGGCAAGCTAACGGCTACGGTTGCGCAGCAGCCAGAGCTGATCGGTCAGCTGGCTGTACAGGCCGCCGTGGATGTCACCTCCGGCAAAGAGGTTGAGGAGGTCATTCCGGCACCGCTGAAGCTGGTGATTAAAGAATAATAAAGAGCAGGGGGCTGTCTCCTTCAGGACTTGAAATCTGATATGCTCCCTTTACGGTAGACAGGTGAAATAATAAAACCTGTTTTCGTGAGGGGAGCATTTTTTGTGTCCAGAAAAATAGAGCGGAGTGCCTCAGAGAAATTTGCCATTATTCAAGAAATCAGACTGGGACATATCGGAGTTAAGGCTGCAGTGAAAAAATACGGTATTTCTAAATCAACTCTTGCTAAATGGAGACGTCGTTATGAGGTTCACGGATATGAAGGCCTAGAAGTACGGACCCATTATCGAAGTTACTCTGCGGAGCTTAAACTCCAAGCAGTACTGGATTATTTGAATAGTGGACTATCAAAGT